>NZ_JBWKVR010000003.1:0-367875 GCF_059421805.1 Rhodoferax sp. GW821-FHT02C08 | reverse complement strand
TTTGATAAAACAGACTTCGTCTACATCGCCAAGCAGGACGCGTACCGTTGCCCAGCGGGTGAACAGGCGATCTATCGGTTCAGCGGCATCGAGAAAGGCCTCAATATACATGTCTACTGGCCAAGTGCCTGCCATCAATGCGCACTCAAATCTCAATGCACAACCAGCAGTTTTAGGCGCATACGCCGATGGGAACACGAAGATGTTCTGGAACGCATGCAGCAACGATTGGACCGCAAGCCCGATGCGATGACGCTACGCCGGAGCACCGTCGAACATGTCTTCGGAACCTTGAAGCACTGGATGGGCTGGACGCACTTCCTGACGAAGACCATTGCGCATGTGGGCACGGAGATGAGCTTGCATGTGCTGGCCTACAACATGAAGCGGGTGATCAATATCCTGGGAATGGAGAAGATGATGAAGGCTATGAAGCCGGCGGGGGCATGAGCCCTTATAGGCCTTTATAAGCCGTCAAAAACACGATTCTCGGCCCCTGCAAGCCACACCAGACGCACTTGGCGCGCTTTGTGGGATTGTGAGAAAGAAACCGGGTTTACGATGTCTGGGCCGAATCGTAAGAGGATTGTTTAGCTGTTTTCACACAGCCTCGGCCCATATCACCCATTCACGGCCCAGCGAGATCGAGCAGTTCCTCTAGCAACTCTGGCCACGTTGATCAAAGTTCGATGGCCTTCACTTGAAAGTACCTGCAGCGCAGATAAACCCTGCGCTAGCAGCTACTATTTTGGAAGCATTAAAGCGCTGCAGCGGGTGTGAACAAGGCGGCCAGATCGCGCTGCGGCCGCGCGTGCAGATAGCCTTGCTGGGCCGCGCAGCCAGCCTCCAACAGGTAGTGCGACTGCTGCAGCGTCTCCACGCCTTCGGCCACGACCTGGATCTTCAGGCGCGCCGCCAGGGCCAGAATGCATTCGGTCAGCGCCCGCGCGGACTCGTCGCGCTCCACGTCCACACTCAGCGTACGGTCCAGCTTGAGGAAGTCGCACGGTAGCTGGCGCAGCAGCGAGAAGTTGGAATAGCCCACACCAAAATCGTCTATCGCAATGCGCATGCCCTGGGCATTGAGCGCAAACAGCATGGAGCGGGTCAGGTCGGTGTCCTGCAGCAGCGCGGTTTCCGTCAGCTCGATCACCAAGGCCCGGGCCGGGAATCCGATCTGGGCCAGCAGCAGAGGCAAGGCGCGCAGGGCCCAGCCCGCGTTGAATTGGGTGGGCGACACATTCACCGCAAGGTAGTCCAAGGCGCCGCTGATCACCAGGGGCAACGCTTCGGACAAGGCGCGGCGCAACATGTTTTCCATCATCACGTCGAGCAGGCCCAGCTCTTCCACCGTGCGCAAAAAGGCCTGGGGCGACCGCACTTCGCCACCGGAGACATGCCAACGCGCCAGCATCTCCACGCCGCTGTGGCGCCCCAGGTCACAGCGAAACACGGGCTGGAACCAGGGCTCGATATGGTCGGCCAGCACGGCTTCACGCACCTCGTTTTCATGCCGGGCGCGGTGCTCCACCTCGATGCGCAGATTGGGCTCGTAGCAGGTCACGCGGGCACGCCCCATGCGCTTGGACGCGTACAAGGCCAGGTCCGCATTGCCCAGCAGAGTGCCGGCCGGCTCATCGGGCAGCTCGGCCGACGCCAAGCCGATGGAGCAGTAGCATGGAATGCTGGCACCATTGAACAGCACCGGGCGGCACAGCACGGCCAGCAGCCGCTGCGCCAACCGCAGTCCGTTCTGCTGGGCTCCTATGTTCTTGGCGATGACCGCGAACTCGTCCCCGCCCAGTCGGGCGACCAAGTCGCCGGTGCGACCCGCATCGTCCGGCCGCAAGGCCTCGGACAGGCGGTGCGCCACCTCCACCAGCAGGGCGTCGCCGGCCTGGTGGCCCTGGGTGTCGTTGACGTGCTTGAAGTTGTCCAGGTCGATCAGCAGCAGCGCCACGCCGGCCCGCATCGCATGCGTATTGCTCAGGGTGTCGTCCAGCCTACGGGTGAATGCGGCCCGGTTGGCAATGCCGGTCAGGGCATCGGTTTCGGCCTGCACCACGGCGGCCTGGCGCGCGGTGCGCAGCTCTTCGGTACGCACCTCCACGCGTTGCTCCAGATCGTTGGCCAGGGCGCTGAGTGCCAGATTGGCCTCATACAAGGCCCGCGATTTTTCTTCCAGCAGGTGCTCTGCCTCGACGCGGGCACGCCGCTCCCGGTCCAGCCGCGCCTCCATGCGGCGCACGCGTTCGGCTAGCGCGGCAACGCTTGGGTCAGGCGTTGGGGTGTCGCTAGGCATGGTCAGGTGTGTCGCCCGCCACGTCGATCACGAAACGCACCACGGGCCCGTCCTCACTGTCGTAGGCCTGGGGTTGAACATGGACCTGGACGCCAAATTGCTGGGCCGACCCCTGGATCAGCCCCACGGCAAGGTCGCTCATCTGGCGTGGACTGCGGTAGTCCAGCACCAGGCGCGAAGCGCTACGTTCCAGCGCGGTAAAGGTGGGTAGCTCGGCGTCTGGGTAAAGCTTTTGCACCTCTTTGTGAATGTGCTCTTCTATGCTTTCCAGAAAGTCGAAAAAATGGCTGCAGCGGGCAAAAAATGCGGGGTAACCCCTGGCAAAACTCCCGCTCAGATGGACGCCAAAAGCCTGTACCAGCTCGGGCGCAGCTGCCCCCGTCTGCTGCGCCAGTGCATTACACAGCGCCACCAGTTCGCCATGGTCATAGGTGCCTACGGATGTGTATGCGCCGCCGCTGGGCAAGGCACTGGCGTCGATGATATCGTCCACCATATCTTCGCCATAGCGTTGGGCCACAAAGCCAAGAAACTCGGTAAAAACAATACCTTTCACAATGGCTCTCCATCGAAGTGAATCGCGTGCAGGTACTACACAGTGTAACGATTTGTGCACTCTGCGGGGAGGTCTGATGACAGGGCATGCATGCACGTAGACAAAAGCGCCAGGCGGGTCCATGCGTAAGGCCGCCTAGCGCAAAAGTCACATGCAAAATAGTGTTCCCACGCTTTCAAAATATGCGCCAGCTGCTATATATTGAAGAGCAATTGGGTTTTAGCTTTGCGTCCCTAAAACGAAGCAAGCCGCTTCCCCAAACAGCCCCGGACATCCACATAATGGGGCAGCCCCCGCGCTACCAGAGCACGGGTACTTCCATCCAAGGACTAGCAGCACGCCACATGTTTGCATTTCTCAAAAGATTCCAGCGCCCCGCAGCCGTGACCGCCCAGCCCCTGGCAGAGCCGTCTTTGCGGCGCATGGATCTGGAGGAGCGCAAGGCCTACCGCAAGGAGCGGCTGTACCAGTCGATCCGCGAGTCGTTTTTGTCGATGGAAGTGGTGTCGAATATGTACCGCTTCAAGCTCATGCCGGTGGACGAGCGGCACCACCGCTTCATCGCCATGGTGGATGTGGCGAAATCGTTCGCCGCTGGGGCCCACGGCAAGGGCAAAAGTTTTGCGGCCATGGAACACAGCCTGCGCACCGATGCCTTCAAGCGCTACGGCGTGCTGATAGACGGCGTGTACTGGCGCGTCAGCGAGACCGAGGACCAGTTTGAGCGCCGCACCCGCGCGGGCGACCCGGCGCGTAGCGGCAGTTTCGAGCCGCCCAAACCGGTGGCGACTAGCGCCGCCACAGCCGCCAACGGCCACCAATCGATGCCGATACTGTCGCGCCGCACCTACCAACCCGTTTCGCCCGCCGAGCAGATAGCCTTCATGGAAGCCCTGCAGCGCGGCAAGGCGCCGCCTGCGATACGCGTGGGCGAGCAGGAATACCAGTCCGACCTGATGCCACTGGAAGGCGGCAACATGACGGGTGGCACGCAATACGGCAAGCTGCACTGAAATCCATTTAAGCAAAATCAGGCTCTGGCACAGATTCCACCTGCGCAAGCAGCTACCAATTCCATAGCACACAAGAAAATGCCACACGGCAGCCTGGGCTGGCGTGTGGCACGTATACGCATGGCGGCACTGCGCGGTCTGCGCAGCGGGCTATCAGGCGGCGACGGTTTGCAGTGCTGCGTTCAGCGTGGCGCTGGGGCGCATCACGGCATCGGTCTTGGACACGTCAGGCAGGTAGTAGCCGCCGATGTCCACCGGTTGGCCTTGCACCGCATTCAGCTCGGTCACGATCTTTTGCTCGTTCTCAGCCAGCAGCTTGGCCAAGGGGCTAAAGCGGGTTTGCAGCTCAACGTCGTCGGTCTGGGCGGCCAAGGCCTCGGCCCAGTACAGCGCCAGGTAGAAGTGGCTGCCGCGGTTGTCCAACTGGCCGGTCTTGGGCGAGGGGTTCTTGTTGTTATCCAACAGTTTGCCTGTGGCGGCATCCAGCGTCTTGGCCAGCACCTTGGACTTGGCGTTGCCGGCCTTGATGCCAAGGTCTTCCAGGCTGACAGCCAGGGCCAGGAACTCGCCCAGCGAATCCCAGCGCAGGTGGTTTTCTTCCACCAGCTGCTGCACGTGCTTGGGGGCCGAGCCGCCCGCACCGGTTTCGTACATGCCGCCGCCGGCCATCAAAGGCACAACCGACAGCATCTTGGCCGAGGTGCCCAGTTCCATGATGGGGAACAGGTCGGTCAGGTAGTCGCGCAGGATGTTGCCGGTGGCGCTGATGGTGTCCTGGCCGCGGATCACGCGCTCCAGGGTGTAGCGCATGGCGCGGACCTGGCTCATGATCTGGATGTCCAGACCAGTGGTGTCGTGCTCGTGCAGGTACATCTTGACCTTGGTGATCAGCTGCGCTTCGTGCGGACGGTAGGCGTCCAGCCAGAACACCACGGGCATGCCGGAGTTACGCGCGCGGCTGACAGCCAGCTTGACCCAGTCGCGGATGGCGGCGTCCTTGACCTGGCACATGCGCCAGATGTCGCCCTGCTCCACGTTCTGGCTCAGCAGCACTTCGCCGGTAGCCAAGTCGGTGATGTTGGCCACGCCGTCTTCGGGGATTTCGAAGGTCTTGTCGTGCGAGCCGTATTCCTCGGCCTGCTGGGCCATCAGACCGACGTTGGGCACGGTGCCCATGGTCTTGGGGTCGAAAGCGCCATGCCATTTGCAGAAGTTGATGATTTCCTGGTAGATGCGGGCAAAGGTGGATTCGGGCATGACGGCCTTCACGTCCTTCAGGCGGCCATCGGCACCGTACATCTTGCCGCCAGCGCGGATCATGGCCGGCATGGACGCATCAACGATGACGTCGTTGGGCGAATGGAAGTTGGTGATGCCCTTGGCCGAGTCCACCATGGCCAGCTCGGGGCGGTGCTCGTGGCAGGCGTGCAGGTCGCGCTTGATCTCGTCCTGCTTGCTTTGCGGCAGGGTGGCGATCTTGGTGTACAGGTCGGCCATGCCGTTGTTGACGTTGACGCCCAACTCCTTGAACAGATCGCCGTGCTTTTCGAACGCGTCCTTGTAGAAGATCTTCACGCAGTGGCCGAACACGATGGGGTGGGACACCTTCATCATCGTGGCCTTAACGTGCAGCGAGAACATCACGCCGGTCTTGTGTGCGTCTTCAATTTCTTTTTCATAGAACTCGACCAGCGCCTTCTTGCTCATGAACATGCTGTCGATGACTTCACGGTCCAGCAGCGAGACCTTGGGCTTGAGGATGATGGTCTTGCCGCTCTTGGTCAGCAGTTCCATCTTCACGTCGCGGGCCTTGTCCAGCGTCAGCGATTTTTCACCGTGGTAGAAGTCGCCATGGTGCATGTGCGACACGTGCGAACGCGAAGCCTGGCTCCACTCGGCCATGCTGTGCGGGTTCTTGCGGGCGTATTCCTTCACGGCCTTGGGGGCGCGGCGATCGGAGTTACCTTCGCGCAGCACGGGGTTTACCGCGCTGCCGGTGCACTTGGAGTAGCGCGCACGGATGGCTTTGTCTTCGTCGGTCTTGGGATCTTCGGGGAAGTCGGGAATCGCGTAGCCCTTGGCTTGCAGTTCCTTGATACAGGTTTGCAGCTGGCCCACGGATGCGCTGATGTTGGGCAGCTTGATGATGTTGGTGTCGGGCAGCAAGGTCAGGCGACCCAGCTCGGCCAGGGTGGCAGGAACCTTCTGGTCGTCGGACAGGAACTCGGGAAACTCGGCCAGCACACGGGCTGCCACGGAAATGTCGCTGGTCACCACTTCGATTCCGGCTGCCGCCGTGAAAGACTGAACGATGGGCAACAACGAGTAGGTTGCCAGACGCGGCGCTTCGTCGGTCAGGGTGTAAAAGATCTTGGATTTTTCGGCAGCCATGGTTCGTCCTCTAGTGCATTTAACAAATGTGTGAGCCGCTCGCAGCGGTTAAGCGGAGTCGCTTGCGCGACCGCCACATCCCAAGAGTCTACTTGAGGGTGCACGTGCTTCCAGGCGTCAGGCATTGCGCTAACACAGAAATAACCCATCAAATATGCATTCGACGCATACAAACCATGCACAGCAAGCTATTATTTAGATAGCACGTAAACCTGCGTGTAAAACCGTTAAGCGTACTTATCACCCACCTCGGCGCGGATGGGATGGGTGTCGTAGACGATGGTCATGCGCGCGATACGGCCCTCGGGGTCGAAGTCAAACACGTCAGCGCAGTCGAAATGCACCATGCTCCCGTCCTTCAGTTGCCAGTGGTAGACGAAATAGCCCACAGCCCGTGCCGCACCCTGCGCGCTGACCAGGATGTCCAGCGTCTCGATACGGCTCTGGCCTGAGGCGTCGCGTACCTTGGTGAAAAACGGGTGCGGCGCCATCCACCCGAGAAAGGGTGAAAACACCTGGGCGTCGGCGCTGAACAGTGCGCTCAGCGCGTCCACGTCGCCGCGCTCCAGATGGGCCAGGTACTGGGCCACGGTGTCAACGTAGGGGCTGTTCAATGTGGAGGGGGTCATGTGGTCTTCTTTCTGGTGGTGGAACGAAACCTGGGCCTGCGGCCCAGCCGACCCAACCGCTGCCATTCCATGCAAAATAGGAATGCCTTCGCGATGGGTTTTGTGAAATTCTAGGAATAACGCCTGCTATAACCTAACGAAAAATTCGCCGACACCCCATGCGTTCAACGCATGCCTTAACCATGCCATCCGAACTCCCACCGCTGTATGCCTTGCAGGCTTTTCTGAGCGCCGCGCAGTTGGGCAGCTTTACCCGCGCGGCCACGGCCTTGCACCTGACGCAAAGCGCGGTCAGCCGGCAGATCCTGCTGCTGGAAGACTTCTATGGCTGCCCGCTGTTCGTGCGGCAGGCCAAGGGCTTGGCGCTCAGCGCCGAAGGCAGCCAGTTGCTGCCGGCCGTGCACGATGCCTTCAACACGCTCAAACAGGCCACGGCCCAGCTAGCAAAGGCCCGCGGCGTGCTGACGCTGCAGCTGCCGCCCACCTTTGCATCGCGCTGGTTTCTGCCGCTGCTGCCCAAGCTGCGGCAAGCCCTGCCCGACCTGGAGGTGCGCATTGCCACGCACTGGGGCGACGCACCGGACTTCAGCAGCCCCGGCGTGGATGCCATCGTGGCCCATGGGCGTGGCGGCTGGCCGCAACTGGTAGAGGTGGCCCTGATGCAGGAAAAGCTGACGCCGCTGTGCGCCCCCGCCCTGCTGCCGCAGCTGCAAAGCCCCAGCGACCTGGCCCGCTACACGCTGCTGCACCCCGACCCACGGCTGCGCGAATGGGCGCTGTGGTTGCAGGCAGTGGGCCAGCCCGTACCGACGCCGGGCCAAGGCCAGGTTTTCGACACGCTGGACATGGCACTTTCCGCCGCCACACGGGGCCTGGGCGTGGCGATTGCCGACCCTGCCCTGCTGCGCGAGAGCCTGGATGACGGCGTGCTGGCCATGCCGTTTGCCCAGCAGGTGCCCAGTGGCATGTCTTACTTTTTGACCTACCCGGCCCACCGCGCGGAGCAACGCAAGCTGCAGGCATTCCAGGCCTGGCTGCTGGCGCAACTCAACACACCGCACGCAAGCGCCAGCTAGCCCGTCCTGCCTGGCCGGCTTTACCACACGGAAACACGGGCCGGCATGCCACCATTCGCCTCACAAGAAATAGGCCTCCAGCGCACATATAACCTGCGCAAGTAGCTATTTTTAAAATAGCAAATACCAAGCCTCGCAGTGCAGCATGGACTGAGGTTTTTAAGCGCCGCCTAAGCCTGCAGCGCAAAGATTTCGCCACACCCAAGCAGTGCAAGGTGCGGCGCACTGCAATTCCTCGCCGCACCAACTTTGAGGATTGGAGAAACCCCATGACATTCGCCACAATGCACGCCACCACCCGCCGCATCCGGCGCACGGCCCTGGCCGCTGGCCTGACCACCCTGGCCCTGGGCGTGGGCCATCTGCATGCCGAAACCTTGCTACCACCTGTACACCACAGCGGAGCTGTGCAGTACCTCAGCGGCGGCATCGGCGACGGCGAGGCCAGCGCCATCCAAAGCGCCAGCAAGCAATGGCCGCTAACGCTGGAGTTCGCCATCAAGACCCGCCACGGTGCCGAATATGCGGCCGACGTGGCCGTCAAAGTCCGCGACACCCATGGCCAGACCGCGCTGGACACCCAGGCCCAGGGCCCCTTCCTGCTGGCCAAGCTGGCGCCCGGCGCCTACAACGTGGACGCGACGCTGGACGGCAAAACCCTGCACCAGCAGGTCGTGGTGAAGTCCGGCCAGCCCGCCAAGGCCGTAATGGTCTGGCCTAGCGGCACCGACAACACCCCGGCCTGAGTACAGCCCCGCCTGTAAGCCACGCCGCACGCCACACGCAGCTTGGCCGGCGTGGCTTTATCCATCTTTCAAGGGATGCCTGCTGCCACATCTCGGCCTAGACTACCTCCGCGCATACCAGAACTTTACTTTTCGACAAAGAAGGCGCAATGTTTACAACTTGCGAATTCGATAACTAGTAGGCAAAAGCTGCATTTTTTACGCAGCTGCGGCTGGCTTGTTCTGAGCAGAGTCAACGGGAGATGGCAATGGCATCGAATGGCTGTAAAACAAGAATCCCTTGGCTGCTGGCACTGGCGCTGCTGCTCGCGGCCTGTTCCAAAGGACAGGAACCGGGCGCCGTGCTGGATGAGGCCCTGCAGGCCGGGCGCAACGGCAAAAGCTTTCCCCATGCCAGCGAGGACTACTTCCACGACATGGACGGCGCCGTGGCCCTGTCGCCCGAAGAAATCACCGGGCGCAATATGTGGCTGGTCTGGACCGGTGGCAATGACCGTATGTGGAACCAGCTGACCAACTACACCTTTGGCGCCTTCGACCTGCTGAAGATGGTCAGCTCCCACCCCAGCCAGGGCTACACCCGCGACAGCCGGTGGAGCTACCTGGGCCTGGTGAACGAACCCTGCTTTGAAAAGGCTACCGGCCCCGACCCCAAGCACCAGGGCCTGTGGCTGGACCAGCGCAGCAAGGGCTGCACCCCTGACCCGTTCGAGAACGCCAGCAAGTACCCCGGCGTAGCCATAGGCGCGCGCGGCAACCCGCTGCCCGTGGGCTCGTTCTACGGCGAAGCCACCGGCATCATGGGGCTGCGCCTGTTCCCCAACCCGGCATTTGACGAAAAGGCGGCCAAGGAATGGAACGCCGAGAAGTACTACACCGACCCCAGCTACTACAACCGGCAGGACCTGGTGCGCCCCTACCGCGTGGGCATGTCCTGCGGCTTCTGCCATGTGGGGCCCAGCCCGGTAAACCCGCCGGACGACCCGGCCCACCCCAAGTTCGCCAACCTCAGCTCGTCAGTCGGCGCGCAGTACATGTGGGTGGACCGGCTGTTCATCCACAACGCCAACAAACCCGAGGGGCAGAAGAACTATATGTTCCAGCTGGCGCATACATTCCGCCCCGGCGCCATGGACACCTCGCTGATCTCCACCGACAGCATCAACAACCCGCGCACCATGAACGCGGTGTACGACTTCGCATCCCGCATGGGCCTGGCCAAAAACCTGTGGCATGAAAAGCTGACCGGCGGCGAGCGCGACAACAAACAGTTCAACGACTTCTTCACCAGCGGCCCGCTCACGGAGTTCTATGACAAAGCCAGCGGCACCACACGTACACCCCATGTGCTGAAAGACGGTGCCGACTCGGTGGGCCTGCTGGGCGCGCTGAACCGCGTGTACCTGAACATCGGCCTCTTCAGCGAGGAATGGTTGCTGCACTTCAACCCCGTGGTCGGCGGCAAGACCATCACGCCGATCCAGATTGCGGTGGCGCAAAAGAACTCGGGCTACTGGCAGGCCACCGAGGCCGGTACACCCAATACCGCGCTGTTCTTCCTGAAAGCCGCGCAACCCGATCATCTGAAAGACGCCCCCGGTGGCGCAACCTACCTGGCCGAGGACAGCACCACGGTAGAACGCGGCAAAGAGGTGTTTGCCGACACCTGCGCGCGCTGCCACTCCAGCAAGGCCCCCACCCCACCGCCCGAGCTGGCGCTGGACCCGGACAAATGTGCCGGCGCCGGCTACCTGGCCTGCTTCAAGCGCTACTGGGGCTGGACGCAGACCGATGGCTACAAGGCGCAGATGCGCCAGATCGTGCAGGCCCCGGACTTCCTGCAGGGCAACTACCTATCCACCGAGGCGCGCATACCGGCCACGCTGCTGCGCACCAATGTCTGCAGCCCGCTGGCCACCAATGCCCTGGGCGGCAATATCTGGAACGACTTCTCGTCCACCTCGTACAAGCAGCTGCCATCGGTGGGCACGGTCACGTTGAACGACCCGTTCACCGGCGATCTGGTGCCCTATGCCATGCCGGCCGGCGGGCGCGGCTATACCCGCGTGCCGTCGCTGATCAGCATCTGGTCCACCGCGCCGTTCCTGCTGAACAACAGCCTGGGGCCATTTGACTCCAGCCCCTCGGTGGCCAGCCGCATGAAAGTTTTTGACGCCTCCATCGAGCAGCTGCTGTGGCCCGAAAAACGCGAGCGTGACAGCGTGCTGGGCAATAAGGTACCCGGCACCATAGACCGCACCACCCAGCGCAGCGAGGTCATCATCCCCGACGGCTTCATGCCCGATGCGCTGCAGCCGCTGCAGGGCATGCTGCACCGCTGGTTCCCCAAGCTGATCGGCTCGGGCAGCGACGTGGTGCT
The DNA here is from genome assembly GCF_059421805.1 of Rhodoferax sp. GW821-FHT02C08. NCBI lineage: Bacteria > Pseudomonadati > Pseudomonadota > Betaproteobacteria > Burkholderiales > Comamonadaceae > Rhodoferax > Rhodoferax sp. GW821-FHT02C08. Next base: position 356,782 of record NZ_JBWKVR010000003.1, on the reverse strand, counting down.
GGGCCCCATCCCCAAAGGCATGCCCGTGAACCTGATCGCCAACCTCAAGCTGCGCAGCGAAAGCAGCGACCTGGGCGACAAAGCTGTCCAGGTGCGCGACGTGACCGAGATGGCACTCAAGCTCAAGGCCGACCTGCTGACCGCCCCCGAGAACGCCACGGACGAACAACTGCGCGACAAGTTCGCCAACCTGCGCGCGCCCATGCTGCGCCTGAGTAAATGCCCGGACTTTGTGGTCAATCGCGGCCACTACTTTGGCACCGCAGCATTCAACGAGCAGGAAGGGCTGAGCGCAGACGAGAAGTCATTCGGAACCGAGCCAGTTTTGAGCGACGACGACAAGCGCGCGCTGATCGCCTTCATCAAGACCTTCTAAGCGCCCATACCCCACCAAATGACCGACGCCGAAAGACGACCATGGGACTACATCATCGTCGGATCGGGGGCAGGTGGCGGCACGCTGGCAGCGCGCCTGGTAGAAGCCGGCATGCGGGTTTTTTTGCTGGAGGCCGGCGGTGACCCGCGTACCACGGCGGGGCCGCGTCTGCCCGATGACTACGACGTACCCGCCTTCCACAGCTTTGCCTGCGAGAACGAAGCCATGGCGTGGAATTTCCAGGTACGCCACTACGGCGACGAGGCACGCCAGCTGCGCGACCCCAAGTACAACGCCAGCCGCCAGGGTTTGCTCTACCCTCGCGCGGCCGGCCTGGGCGGCTGCACCGCGCACAACGCCATGATCTTCATGCGCCCGCACGATTCCGACTGGAACCACATCGCCGAGCTGACCAGTGACCGCAGCTGGCAGGCCCGCCACATGCAGCGCTATGCCGAACGTGTGGAGTCCTGCCACCACCGCCCGCTGTGGCGCGCCCTGCGCCACCTGGGCATCAACCCCACCGGCCACGGCTGGAACGGCTGGCTGCACACAGAGCGCGCCATCCCGCTGGAGGCTCTGGGCGATGCGCAAATGGTGGGCCTGGTGTCACAGACCGCGCGCACATTCACTGGCGGCCTGGCCCATCCGCTGCGTAGCGCCCTGCGCTGGCTGCGTGGCAAGGGCGACCCGAATGCGCGGCCCTGGGGCGGCGGTAGCTTTGAAGGCCTGTGCTATACCCCCACCAGCACGGTGCAAGCCAGCCGGTTCGGCACCCGCGAGCGCCTGCTGCTGGTCGCCGCAAAGCACCCGGGCCAATTGCACATCGAGCTGGATGCCCTGGCCACACGGGTGCTGCTGGGGCCGGATGGCAGGGCCGAAGGCGTGGAATTCCTCAAGGGTGCGCGCCTGTACCGCGCACACAGCCAGGCCAGCAGCAGCCCTGGCCGACGCCAGCAGGTACGCGCCATGCGCGAAGTGGTGCTGTGTGGCGGGGCCTTCAATACACCGCAGCTGCTGATGCTCTCGGGCATAGGCCCAGCAGACGGGCTGCAGGCCCACGGCATTCCACTGCAGGTGGATTTGCCTGGCGTAGGACGCAATCTGCAAGACCGCTACGAGGTAGCCGTAACCCACCGCATGGCCAGGCCCTGGCAGGCACTGGCCGGCGCCCGCTTCATGCGGGGCGACCCACAGTGGCAGGAATGGCATGCCCAGCGCAGCGGCATGTACGCCACCAATGGGGCCGCCGTAGGCCTGGTGCGCCGCTCGTCCGGCCACCAGCCGGAGCCAGACATCTTCTGCATGGCCCTACCCGCCCGCTTCGAAGGCTATGCGCCGGGTTTCTCGCAGCTGATACGCCAGCACAGCGACCGGCTTACCTGGGCCGTGCTGAAGGCCCACACCCTGAACCGCGCCGGCCGCATCACCCTGCGCTCGGCCGACCCGCGCGACACGCCACAGGTCAACTTTCACTACTTTGAAGAAGGCAGCGATGCCACGGGCAGCGACCTGCAGGCCGTGGTGCAGGCCATACGCTTTGTGCGCAGCCTGACCGCGCCACTGCTGGCCCGTGGCCTGGTCGCCGAGGAGTGCCTGCCCGGCCCCCAGGTGCAAACCGACGCAGCCCTGGCCGACTACGTGCGCAACACCGCCTGGGGCCACCACGCATCCTGCTCCTGCCCCATAGGTGCAGCGAAGGATGGCGGCGTGCTGGACAGCCGCTTTCGCGTGCACGGCACACAAGGGCTGCGGGTGGTGGACGCATCGGTGTTCCCGCGCATACCCGGTTTTTTCATCGCGTCGGCGGTCTATATGGTGGGTGAAAAAGCCGCCGATGTGATGCTGCAAGACGCAGCGCAAGCGCCCACCTAGTTTTTTTACAGCGGGCAACCGCACAAGGAGAAAGCATGGCCTACGACGTAAAACAACTGCTGGCGATGAGCCAGGTGCAGCTAGACGATTTGTTCCGGGCCAGCCCGGCAGGCGACATCCCCAATGGCTCGGCCAACGGCACGGCCATCATTGCGCCCGGCACCAAGTACACCGAACATATTGCCCATCTGATCAATATGTTCGGCTGGCAAGGCAAGGTGTTTGACGCCGAAAAAGGCCTGCTGAAAAACAAGGTGCTGGTGTTCGGCTTCGAAGCCGTGCTGGCCAAGGTCTACAAGGACAAGAGCTGGCTGGACGGGCAGGAATGCATCGTGCTGGACTACTCCGACACATCGGTCATCGCCCACTACATCCGCGACGAAATCCGCCTGATCGGCCCCAACTTCTACCTGGGCAAGGTGTATTGGGGCAAGGAGCGGCTCATCGACTTCTGCCTGCAGTTCTAAAGGTCGCCGTGACCCCACAGTCGCAATTCACCGTGGTGGCGCCGCTGGCCAAGGGGCGCGAGATCAGCTTGCGTAACTTGCTGGATGGCATGAACGCTAGCCCCGGCATGGCCGATGCCCATAACCCGGTGCTGCCGTTCGCCCGTTTCCAGCAGTTGCACTTTGCGCGCCTGGTACTGCTTGACGACGCGCTGCAGATAGACCTGGAGACACTGGGCCTGCCACGCCCGCGCCTGCCGACCTACCTGGCGTTCATGGGCGACTGCGACGGCGCGGCACAGGACTGCCTGGCCGATCTGGTGCAGCACGCGAGCGACGGGCTGCGGCGCATCTTCGCCCACTGCGCCGGCTTTGACGCCACCGCTGACCTGCTGGGCTGGATGCTGGCACATGACCGCCCGATTGCCGCCCGTTACGTCCATTGGCTGGGGCGCAGCGTGCAGCAGATCCAGCAGGAAAGCACGCTGCAGCGCGCCCTGTCGGCACGCCTGCCACGCTCCAGCGCTGCCGATGCGCAAACCGTGCGACGTGCACTTCAGTCGGTGGTCGAGACCGAGATACAGGCCGGCCGGCTCACGCTGACGCCGCCACCGCCCACACCGCTGGCCTGGTGCCTGGGCCAGCTGCTGCATCTGCTGGCCGTGCCACTGGCAGGGCTGGCGTTGCTGCCCCTGCTGGTGCTGCTGTCACCCTGGCTTGTCTACCAGTTGCGCAGCCGCGAGGAAACCGATGTGGAAATCTGCCCCCGACCCGACCCGGCCGACCTGCAGGCACTGCAAGACCTGGAGGACTTCGACGCCAGCAACCAGTACACCGCATTGGGCGCAGTCAAGCCCGGGCTGTTCCGCCGCTGGCTGGTGACGCTGCTGCTGGTGCTGATTGACTACGCCTGCCGCCATGTGTTCACCCGTGGCCATCTGGCGCGCGTGCAGACCATCCACTTCGCTCGCTGGGTGTTTCTGGACGACAAAAGCCGTGTGCTCTTCACCAGCAACTACGACGGCAGCCACCAGGGCTATATGGACGACTTCATCAACAAGGTGGCCTGGGGCCTGAACCTGGTGTTCAGCAACGGCCTGGGCTGGCCGCGCACACGCTGGCTCATCCTGGGTGGCGCGCGGCAGGAGCAGGTCTTCAAGTACTACCAGCGCCGCCACCAGATCCCCACCCAGGTCTGGTACAAGGCCTACCCGGGCCTGACGCTAGCCGACATGCAGCGCAACCAGCGCATCCGCGAAGGTCTGCAGCGCCCCCATATGACCGACGCCCAGGCACAGGCCTGGTTAAGGCTGCTATGAGCACAACCCACCCCGCCGCACCAGTCGAACTGGATGACATCCAGGGCCTGCTGCGCTTTGGCTACAAGCACCACAGCCAGGCCTGCTTTCTGCTGCTGCGCGTGAAGGACCCGGCCGCCGCCCGCGCCTGGCTGGCCAGCGCCCCCGTGACCAGTGCTGCACCGACCGAACCACCGCCGGCCACCGTGCTGCAGATTGCCCTGAGCAGTAACGGCCTGCGTGCACTGGGCGTGCCGGCGAAGGTGGTGGATGGGTTTTCTACCGAGTTCATCGCCGGCATGGGCGGTGACCCCAGCCGCTCCCGCCGCCTGGGCGACGTGGGCGCCAACGCGCCCAGCCAATGGGCGTGGGGGGCCGACGCCAAGCTGCCCCACGTGCTGGTGTTGCTATACGCCCTGCCCGGTCAAATGGACGCCTGGCAAAGCGCGGTGGAAGCGCAATGCGCCGCTGGCTTCGACACACTGGCCCGCCTGCGCTGTAGCGAGCGCGGCGACCACGAGCCTTTTGGCTTTATGGACGGCATCTCCCAGCCCCTGCTGGACTGGAGCCGCGACCGCCCGGTGCGCGATGCCGAGCAGCTGAAGTACACCAACCTCAGCTGCCTGGGCGAATTCCTGCTGGGCTACCCCAATGAATACGGCGGCTACACCGACCGCCCCTTGCTTAGCCAACAGCAAGATCAAGTAGGTTTATTGCCGCGTGCGGAAAACCAGCCCGACTACGCCGACCTGGGCCGCAACGGCAGCTACCTGGTGCTGCGCCAGCTAGAGCAGGATGTGCAGGGCTTCTGGCAATGCCTGCACGCCCAGGCCGACGGCGACACGGCGCGGCAGGAGCAACTGGCCGCCGCCATGCTGGGCCGCACACGCGACGGCCAGCCGCTGCTGCCCAGCACTCCAGCAGACGACCTGAACGCCTTCGACTACAGCGACGACCCACGCGGCACGCAATGCCCACTGGGCGCCCACATACGCCGCGCCAATCCACGCAATGCCGACCTGCCGGCGGGTGCTCCCGGCCTGCTGCCGTGGCTCACGCGCACCCTGGGTTTTGATGCCGCCGCGCTGGAGCAGGACCGCGTGCCCTCCACCCGCTTCCACCGCCTGTTGCGACGCGGCCGCGCCTATGGTCAGGACGGGCCGCCCGGTGAAACGCCTACCGGCCTGCACTTCATATGCCTGGGCGCCAACATCGCCCGGCAGTTTGAATTCGTGCAGGGCGCCTGGCTGAACTCACCGCATTTCGACGGCCTGCAGGGCGAGAACGACCCGCTGCTGGGCAACCGCGCGCCCGGGCTGGGCAGTGGCGTGGTGGATGGGTTTTCCATGCCCCAGGCCCAAGGGCCGGACCAGCGGCTCAGCGGCTTGCCGCAGTTCGTCACCGTGCGCGGCGGTGCCTACTTCTTTCTGCCCGGCATCCGCGCACTGCGCTACCTGGCGCACCTTGGTGATAAGGGAGAGACACCATGAATTCCAACACCAGCCGCCCGGTGCCGCGCGCCAACACCGGCTCGACCGTGAAGAACTGGCTGTCTGACACCTCGCTGGCACTGATCCAGCTGGAGCGCCGCATCGACCCCTTCATCCGCCCCGCCTTCGATGCCCTGCTGCGCGACCCGCTGGCCCGGCTGACCACGGCGCTGATCAACGCCCAACGCCCCAACGAGGGCCTGAAGATCGCCGAAGAAAAGCTGCTGCCCGGCGAGGAGGCTTTCGTCGACTCCATCATCCAGAGCTTTCAGGAGCAGATGCGCGCGCTATGGAAACCCGGTGGCTTCGAGCGCGGTGGCAACACCAAGACCCAGGGCATCGTGCGCGCCGAGTTCATCGTGCACGACAACCTGCCTCCTGCGCTACGCCACGGCATCTATGCGCAACCGCGCAGCTACCCGGCCTGGGTACGCTTCTCGGGCCCTGGCCCCTATATCACACCGGATATTGACGACGTAGGCTTCATGAGCATCAGCGTCAAGCTCATGGATGTGCCCGGCCCCAAGCTGATGGATGAGGAGAAGTTCACCCAAGACATGTTCGGCGTGTCGCCGCCCACCTTCGTCACCCCCGACGTCATGGCCAACGCCCAGCTGCAAAAGACCAGCCTGCAGAACGCGCAGATCTTCTACTTCTTCAACCTGCAGCGCACGCACATCCTCGACGCCATCATGCAAGGCCTGTGGACCAAGACGCAGAGCAGCCCGCTGGAGGCGCCCTACTTCAGCTGCGTGCCATACTTACTGGGCGAGGGCCAGGCCATGCAGTATTCCTTCTGGCCCAAAAGCACGCAGCGCACGCCCATACCCCGCCTGCCGCTGCGCCCGCCGGACGACTACCTGCGCGCCGCCATGGTCCAGTCACTCGCCATGGGCGACGTGGAGCTGGACGTGCGCCTGCAGCTGCAAACCGACCCGCACCTCATGCCGATTGAAAATGCAGCCGTGCTATGGCCCGAGCGCCTGTCTCCCCGCATCAGCGCCGCCACACTGCGTATTCCGCGCCAGCAGTTCGACTCGCCCGCCCAGATGGAGTTTGCCAAGCGCCTGTCATACAACCCCTGGCACAGCATCGCCGAGCACCGCCCCCTGGGCAACCAGAGCCGCGCCCGCAAACGCATGTACTACGAGCTATCCAAGCTGCGCCACCAGATGAATGCGGTGCCACACTTCGAGCCTACGGGCGATGAAAAGTTTGAATGAAATATGCCTCTAGCGCAGACATTACCTGCGCAGGCAGCTTCATTATTGATAGCAAGCGTCGTGCTCAGGCCAGCAACTGCTTGAACATCACATAGGCATCCACATAGCCGCGCTGCCGGTGCTGAAACGCTCCGGGCAAAGTGCCCACGATGCGAAAGCCCAGCTTCTGCCAGAGGCGTACCGCGCCCTCATTGGTGGACACAACCAGGTTGTACTGCATGGCCCGAAAGCCCAGGCGCAGGGCTTCGGCCTGGGAGTGCTCGCACATCAGCGACGCAATGCCCTGGCCGCGCGCCTGGGGCGACACGACGTAGCCGCAGTTGCAGACATGCGCGCCCAGCCCGGGCTGGTTGGGCTGCAGCTTGTAGGTGCCGATGACTGTGCCATCGTCCGCGCAGGCTACATAGGTGGCCAGAGGCGCATCCACCCATATGGCGCGGATCTCGGCCTCGCTGCTTTCGGGGGCATAGGCATAGGTGTCGCCGCTGGCGAATGTGGTCTGCAGCAAAGGCCAGACGCTGGGCCAGTCGGCGGGCTGGAAGGACCGGATAGTGTGGGGCATGGTGAATCAAAGAATGAAATACGTGCCGTACAAACCTGTTTGCCTACGGCACTTCAAATATCCACGATACCAGGCCGGGCAAGCCCTCAACACCCACACTTCAGGCGTGTTGGATTTCAATGCGCTTGATGTCCTGCACGATGACCAGGTAGGACAGCACGGTCACCAAGGCATTCACGCCCACAAACACCAGCGCCCCATTGAATGAACCCGTAGCGGCCAGGATGTAGCCGATCACGATGGGCGTCACAATGCCGGCCACATTGCCAAACATATTGAAGATGCCGCCAGCCAGACCAATCACCTCACGTGGTGCAACGTCCGCCATGACGGCCCAGCCCAGTGCGCCAAAACCCTTGCCAAAGAATGCCAGCGCCATCAGGCCCACGATCATCCAGTCCGAATCCGTGTAGTTGCACAGAATCATGCTGGACGACAACAGCATGCCCACCACGATGGGCGCCTTGCGGGACAGGGTCAACGAATTGCCCCGTCGTATCAGCCAATCGGAAACAGCGCCACCCAATACGCCTCCGGCAAAGCCACAAATAGCAGGGAGCGACACCATGAAGCCCGCTTTCAGAATCGACATATGCCGTTCCTGCACCAGGTACACCGGAAACCAGGTCAGAAAGAAATAGGTCAACACGTTGATGGAAAACTGGCCCAGATTGATACCCACCAACATGCGGTTGGTTAGCAACTGCTTGACGTAATGCCAGGTCATTCCTGGGGGCAAGGCAGTTGCCTTGGGCCCGCCGCCTTCGTCCATATGGATCAGGCCGCCGCCGGCCTCGATATGCGCAAGCTCAGCCCGGTTGACGCCCTTGTGTTTGGCCGGGCTGGTAATCACTTTCAGCCAAACAAAAGCCAAGGCAATGCCCAGCGCGCCCATGAACAGGTAGACCGAGCGCCAGCCGTACCAATGCGTCATGGCGGCCATCAAAGGAGGAAACACGGCAGCGGCCAGGTACTGTGCTGCATTGAAGATCGCCGAAGCAGTGCCACGCTCCTGGGTGGGGAACCAGCTCGCGACCACTTTGGCATTGGCCGGAAATGCGGGAGCCTCGGCCATACCGACAAAAAAGCGCATCACGAACAAGGTTGCAACTGCAACTGCGGCGCTACCCACTACACCCACCAGTGCTTGTAGTGCGGTGAACAGAGACCACAAGAAGATGCTGGCCGCATACACCCTGCGTGGGCCAAAGCGGTCCAACAACCAGCCCCCCAGAACCTGCGACAGCACATAAGCCCAACTGAACGCCGAGAAGATGTAGCCCAGCTGGACGGTATCGAAACCAAATTCGGACCGCATCATTGGCCCAGTGATCGACAGCGTGGCCCGGTCCGCATAGTTCACCGTGGTCACGATAAAGATCATCAGCAAGATGCCGTACCGGACATGGCTACGCTTGGCCACTGATGCGACTTGCTGCGAGGGGTCACCCGGGTTGATGGTCATATCAAGTTTTTGGCTCATATCGCATTGGCTGTGTGTTCCATCGCCCGCTGGGCCATGAACTCAAGGGTGAAAGAGGCCCCTGCAGTGTGAATGCAGCATTCATGCTGCAGAGGGTGGGGTCGCCTGCAACACCGGATCGATGTGTTTGACTCCCCGTACATCATCTGTTGTCTGACAACAAAACCATTGTTCCACTGGCTGATTGAACAATGACTAGTACTTACCCTTAATATCACGCTTGAAAGTGCCGAGCCTTCGCCGCCCAACTGGCAGGCTTCTGCATGCATTTGTTATAGGACATCGTATGACAATAAAAACCACAACCACTGAATATTGCGGTTACTCCCTGCTGCAGCCGTGCGGAAGCGTCGAATCAAGAGTTCATCAGGAGCTAATGCGCAACGCACTTCCCTGCCCATACTTTGCGATGCGTGCCGCGGTTCTGGCCCTAGGGGGGAGCGACGGCTTCGCCTTGCTGTAGCTGGAAGGTTCCCACCAACTCGGTCAACTTCTGCGCTGGTTCACGCTAGCTTCCGGCTACGGCCGTCGACTACCATGCCAAGTCGGTGTTGTGCGGGGTCATCTGGTCCTGCTGCAGACACAACCCCGATTGAAGAGAAAAAAGCAGTGCTGCTGGATGCAAATTTTCAGCGCTCAGGGCAGATCCACGATTTCGATCCAGTTTGGATTCTTGCCAACGGCCAAACGTTGGGGCTGCCCCAGCGCACCACTTGCAGCATCCACAGGATGGACCGAAACGCTATTGGAGTCTTGCCCAGCCGAGATCAGGAATCGGCCACTGGAGTCGATCGCAAAGCCGCGTGGCGACTGCTCGGTAGGCGCCTGCCCCAGGGGCTGGAGCAAGCCGGTGCTGGGGTCTACCCGGAATGTGGAAATGGTGCTGGAAGTCCGCTCCGATGCATACAGAAAACGGCCGTCCGGGCGCAGGTGCAGATCTGCCGCCCAGGGCTTCCCGGTGAACCCCGCAGGCAGGGTTGTGGTGCGTTGCAACTCACGCAGCGTGCCCCGCGCACTGTCCCATGCGTACACATACAAAGATGCATCCACCTCGTTGACAAGGTAGACAAAGCGCTGGGCCTTGTCCCAGACGAAGTGGCGGGCGCCGGACTTGGGTGCATTCACGGTCAACGCAGGCTCATTCGGAGTGAGCTGGCCCGTGGCTGCATCAAAATGCCAGCTGGATATGGTGTCCCCACCCAAGCTGGTGGCCAGCACGTATTTGTTGCTGGCATCGGCATGGATGGCATGGGCAAACGGAGACGTAGGAATGAGCTGCTGCACTGCGCCCACTACACCATCTTTGCCCACACTGTTCACGGTAATTTTGTGCCCTGGATAAGAGGCCGCAAACAGCCAGCGGCCCGTTGCATCCAGGTCAATATTGGCCATGCTGTCGGCCAATGCGGATTCACCCAGTTTGCGTAAATGACCATTACTCGCGTCTATAGCAAAGCTGACCACGCGGTACGGCTGCGACCGCAGTGCCGCGTAGAGAAAGTGCTTGTCCGCGCTGACAACCATGGGCATAACGGTCCCGGCTACAGCAACCGTTTCCACCGGTTTGAGCACGCCTTGGCTTCTGTCTAGCTCCAGCACAGAGATGTCCTGGCTGTCCGCGTTCGACACATAAACCATGGTGGTCGCTGCAGCGCTACCGGCAAGCGCCAGCAGACCTGCGCCCAGCAACAAACCGGCGCGCTGCATGGATGGGTTAAAAGTGGCCAAAGGAGTTTCTCCGGTCAAGGTTGGAAGATATTGATTTGCGTGGCCCGGGAGGCCGCGCTATTGGTTGCCAATGATTTCAAACAACTCACCTCGCACCGAAGGATCGCCCATGTACTTGCCGTACAGCGGAGACATCTTGCGGATATAGGGCGAAAAATCTTTCACGTTGGACAGCTGCACACCATCTTTCAGTACCGCAGCCCGTGCAGTGGCAACCCGCTTTTCCCAAAGGTCGCGCATCAACAAGGCCGAGCTTTGACCGGCCTTTTTAAACACGGCTTTTTCTGCATCGCTAAGCCGATCCCACAGCTTGGTAGACACGACCAAGGCTTCGGGTGAAATCACGTGGTTGGTCTGCAGCATGTACTTGGCAGCCTTGTACTGGCCGGTGGACTCGTAAGACACCATATTGCCCTCGGCACAGTCTACTTTGCCCTGCTGCAAGCCATCGAGCACGTCTTTGTAAGGTATCACCACAGGCGTGGCGCCCAACAGCTTGACCATTTCGATGTACACCTCGGACTGTTGCACCCGGATCTTTTGCCCGACCAGCTCCTCCAGCCGGGTGATGGGCTTGTTGGCACAGAAGATGGAGCGGGCGCCACCGTTGTACCAGCCCAGCACCACAAACCCGGAGGCCTGCAATTGGGTCGCCAAATGGTCACCAACCTTGCCGTCCAGATAGCGGAACATATGCGCCGTATCCGTGAACAGGAAAGGCAGGTTGAAAGCCTTGAGGCCCGGCGCCACATCGGACAATGGACCGGAGTTGAACTCGGCGACATCCACCTCACCTGCTTTGAGCATAGCGACCGCCTTGGGCTGGTCGCCCAGACTGCCGTTGGAAAACAGCTCAATCTTGTACTTGCCCTTGGTCTGGGTCGCCACTTCCGCAATAAAGCTCTTCATGGCCTCCGTGACCGGATAACCATCTGGATGGGTATTCCAGGCCCGCAAAGCGGTTTGCCCCCACCCCATTCCGCTTAGCAGAAGCAATCCCGAGAAGATGCAAGCCCGTGTTGTTTGAATCATGGCGACCTAGTGAGATGGTGCCTTGGTCGGCACCCGGCTGATACGACTTGTTACACCATGATACCCCAACCTTGAGCACATCCGACCTCCGATCACCAAGGGTTTACACAGTACGCCGCAAGGCTTCAAAGAACAGCTCGGACTGCAAACGCTCGCCCAGCGTCTGTTCACACACGCGCTGGGCCAGCGCGGGATCTATGGGCCGCAGGGCACGGCCGGTGGATTGCGCCAACACCTGGCTCATGCAGGCGCGCTCCAGGTAGTACAGGTCGTCATAGGCATAGTCCATGCGCGCACCGCAGACCACCACGCCGTGGTTGCCCAGGAAGGCGATTTCGGCGCCCCGCATCACACCGGCAATGCGCTCGCCTTCCGATGCGTCCAGCGCCAGGCCGTTGTACTCCGTATCCACCGCAACACGGCCGTGGAAGCGCATGGCGCCCTGCGACAAACAGGTATCCAACGCGCGGTCGCTGGTCAGGGTCAGAGCGGTGGCGTAAGGCATATGGGTGTGCAGCACGCAGGCCTGGCCGCACAGGCGGTGGATGGCCGCGTGGATGAACATGGCGGTCGGCTCCACCGCATGGCGCCCGGCCAGCTTGTTGCCCAGGGCGTCGATCATCACGATGTCGTCCGCGCCAATCTCGCTCCACAGCAGGCCGCGCGGGTTCAGCAAGAAGCGGCCCGACTGGTCGGGCAGCTCCACGCTGAAATGGTTGCACACGCCCTCGGCCAGGCCGTGGTGGGCGGCCGCGCGCAGGGCCAGTGCCAGGTCGGCGCGCAGTTGAAGTACCTGGGGAGAATCAAAGTCCAATACCGGCATTACATGTCTTTCAAGGTTGGGGAATGTTTGTCGCGGATTGTGTGGGCGCCTGTTCCGCGCGGGCCAGCCGATGGGGGAATCGGTGCAAATACTGGTAAGAATTATTGAGGCACTGCAATGGAACAATTCACCGTATCTAGCCAAACTATGGTGCTTTTCAGCCAAAACGAATGGGCAAAATAGTTGTATTACCCATACCGAGGCACGCGCGAGGGGTTTTCATCCAACAACAATGTGCGCAACTTCAAAAGCACGTTTGACATGCACCACTCGAAGTTCGAAACCAAGATCGCGCTGCCCGAGCTCCTGCGTGAATTTATAGGAAATCGGCCTCTGGCGCAGATAGTACCTGCGCAGGCAGCTATATCTTCAATAGCAAATAAAAAAACCCACGGTATCCGAAGACACCGTGGGCTGAGCACCATCGATGGGGTTTACTGCTTGATCGCGCTGAGCAAGCCCAGCAAGGCCGTACCGTTCGGGCTGCCCAGGCCGGTGCTGCTGTCGTAGCCAGTCGTGGCTTTGCAGGTGCTGCAAGTGCCGTTGGAGCCGCTGGTCACATCCAGGAAGGACTGGGCGTACGAGGTAGCGCTGGGCAACACATTCAGGTACAGCGCGCTGTGCACGCTGCTCAGCACCGGCAGGCTGGACAAGGCACGCTGGGCGCTGGCAATGGCCAGCAAACCGGCCCATTCGGGCGCTGCAATGCTGGTGCCGCCACCGGACATGAAACCAAAAGCACTGCCCGGCACGGTAATGCCCACGTACTGGCCGGTATAGGGATCGGAATCAATGGCCACATCGGCCACGCGGCGCTTGGTGATGCTGGAAGACAAGGCCTTCTGGTATGTCGGCACAGCGGTATAGGCACTGGTGCCGCCGCCGGTGCCGGTCCATACCACTTCAGACCGGGTGCTGCCGTTATAGGTCAGCGAAGTGCCGCCGGTGGCCAGTACCTTGGCGGACACGGCCGGCCAGTTCACCGCCGCGCCGGCATCACCGGTGGATGCCGTGTACTGCATACCCGAGACCTGGAACAGGCTGTCCACCGATGCAGTCCATGAGCCTTCCAGCGCGCCAAAGCTCATGCTGACCACGCCCGAGCCCATGTTGTTGGCCACAGTAATGGCATTGGCCAAGGCCGACAGCGAGGACGATGCCGCCTCGATCAGGACGATGCGGGCCAAGGGCGCAATCGCATGGGCCGACTCCACGTCCATCGCAATCTCGGCCGCCCAGCTGGCGTTGTAGGCCGGCGCAGTCGCCGTACGGCCACTGGTGGCGCCCGCATACACCACGCTGAAGGTGCAACCAGCCGCGGTGCTGGCCGCCGCCAGAGGCAGGCTGGCAGTCGCGGAAATGGTCACGCTGGTGCAGCCAGGCAGGTTCAGGCGAGAGCTGTAGGTGTTCAGGTCTGAAAACGTATTCGGGTTGTGGTACGCGTCCACGATGTAGATGGTCTGGCCGGCGCCCAGGGCGGCACGCGCCGCTGCGGTGGACACCACGCCGGTGGCGCTGACCGCCGGCAACTTATAGGCGGCGCGGATCTGCGCCGGGGTGTAGACGGTGACGGTGGACGCAGCCCGCGCGCTGATGGTGCCGGCATTTTCCACTGCCAACCGGCGCGCCACTACCGCCTCGGAAGCCACGGTTTCGGGCAGCAAACGGGCTGTGACCATGCCTTCCATGGCGGGCAGCACGGTCTCGGTGCGCACTACGTCCGGGTCGCTAGGTACCAGGGACGGGTCGCTGATATCTACCGGCGCGGTATGGAAGGTGGGCAACACCTCGGTCGTCACGCTGGACAACGCAGCCACGGGGTCCGATTCCGCGCTAGCCGTCACATCACCGCCGCCACCGCCGCAAGCGCTCAGCACCAGTGCCGCCAGCAGAGACAAGCCGCCGCCTGCGCAACGTGCCGTGGAACGAGAAAAGGTATAAGTTTTCAGCATGTCGTCACCTTGGTTTACAAGAACAAAAGGGCGACAGTGCACAGAGAAGAGTTTGACGTCACTCTGTACGGCAACCCCGCTGGCATGGCGCTGGAACCCAGCACCGAAGCCCGGTGGCTTTGCGTCCCCGGCTTTCGCCAGGTTTGCCCTTGTCAGTTTTGCTTCACAGAAGCCGCCTACTGACCGCGGCACCAGGGCGAATTTCACCCCGAAGTGCAAACGTAGTGTGTCAGAAAAATTCCGTTATGGCTGCGGGCATTTGTCACACCGCCTGGGATTTACAAAACCGTACACGCGGTATACGTCCCGAAAGCCGGGGCTGCCCCCCTGCCCCCCGCTGCGCTATACCGCCAGTGCGACACCGTGGCGCAGCTTGAACACCGCCACCACGTCCACCAGTTGCTGCGCTTGCAGCTTCAGGCTATCGGCGGCAGCAGCGCTTTGTTCGACCAGGGCGGCATTCTGCTGCGTGGCCTGGTCCATTTGCGTAACCGCCTCGCCAACCTGGCTCACGCCCAGCGACTGCTCGGTGCTGGCGGAGCTGATCTCGCCCATGATGTCAGCCACACGGCGGATCGACGTCACCACCTCCTGCATGGTGGTGCCGGCCTGGTCCACCAGGACCGTACCCCGCGTCACCCGCTCCACGCTGGCATGGATGAGTTGCTTGATCTCCTTGGCGGCTTCGGCCGAGCGGCCGGCCAGGCTGCGCACCTCGCTGGCCACCACCGCAAAACCGCGCCCCTGTTCGCCAGCGCGAGCGGCTTCCACGGCCGCATTCAAGGCCAGGATATTGGTCTGGAAGGCGATGCCGTCTATGACGCTGATGATGTCGGCAATCTTGTTGCTGCTTTCGTTGATGCCCTTCATAGTCTCAACCACCTGGCCGACCACATCGCCTCCCCGCATGGCTACGCTGGAGGCGTTCAGCGCCAGTTGGTTCGCCTGGTGGGCGTTATCGGCATTCAGCTTCACGGTACTGGACAGCTCCTCCATCGAGGCAGCAGTTTCCTCCAGCGCGCTGGCCTGTTGCTCAGTACGCGCGCTCAGGTCGTTATTGCCCTGAGAAATCTCGGCGCTGGCGGTGGCCACGCCCTCGGCGTTCTGCCGCACATTGCCCACCACCTTGGACAGACTGGTCTGCATGCCCTGCAGGGCGCGCAGCAGCTGCGAGGTTTCGTTCTCGCCAACCGCCTCGAACTCCAGACTCAGATCGCCAGCAGCGACAGCACGCGACACGTCCACCGCCTGGTTCAGCGGGCGTGTGATCGAGCGCACCAGCAACCAACCCAGCGCGCACAGAAGTGCGATGGCCGCAGCCCCCAGGCTGAGCAGCATGAGCATGGCGGAATCGTAATTTTCCTGGGCCGAGGCTTCGGCATTTTTTCCATTCTTTGTCAGCACAGCCACCATTTCTTCGGCCGCGTCAGTCGCCGCCTGCTGCAGCGGTGCCACCGTGGTATGCAGCATCTGGGTTGCTTCGGTGTTCTTGTTCTCCTTGCCCAGCGCCACTACCTGGCTGGTAGGTGCCTGCAAGGCCTCCACCGCCAGCTCCAGCTTGCGCAGCGCCGCCACTGCTGCGGCGCTGATCACGGTGTCCTGCAGCTGCTTGTCCAGCTTCAGATAGCTGGCTTGCACATCCGCCAGACGGTCGGCCTGCTTCTGGATATCGGCCGCGCTTTCCAGCAGCACGATGTCACGCGCCACGATCGCCCGTACCCGCAGGTTGTCCTTCACATCCTTGACGTTCATCATCTTGGGCATGCGGTCGTTGGTCTGCTGGTTCAAGGTTGCGCGAATGGACGCCATATTGCTGGCACCCACCCAAACCATCGCCGCCATCAAACCGGCGGCCAAAGCGATACCGATGCCCAGGCGGGTGCTGATTTTCAAGTCGCTCAAGTTCATGTTTCGCTCCCAGTGAGGTGAACCACCGTTACGCCGAGGCACATCAGCCACACGCGCGCCCTTCCAACAAATTCTGCTATCAAAACTACAGTTTGGTGAAGTGGGTAAAGCCTGAGTAAAGACAGATATGCAGCGCTCTGCGCGCCTTCGAGCGCGAGCGACGGAGCGGCCTTTTACAATCGCGCCCTTTTTCCCCTGCTAGCGCTACAAAATGAATATCACGGTCAACGACGAACTGCTTGCCTACATCGACCCGCTCACCCCCGAGGAGCACGCCGCGCTGGAGCGCAGCATCCTGGCCGAAGGCTGCCGCGACGCGCTGGTGCTGTGGGGCGATGTTCTGGTGGACGGCCACAACCGCTACGGCATCTGCACCAAACACAACATCCCGTTCAACACCGTGCAGAACACCCGCTTCAAGACCATGGACGACGTGCATCTGTGGATGATCGACCAGCACCTGGGCCGGCGCAGCGTGTCCGACTTCCAGCGCGGCGTGCTGGCTCTGCGTAAAAAAGACATCCTGGCCGGGCGCGACCAGCCCGTGCCCGCCGAAGCCGTGACCGACACCAGCGGCCCCGCGCCCTGGGAAGCCCCCGCCGAGGCACCGGCCGCCCCAGCCGCCGAGCCCGCGCTGACCCGCGAAGCCCTGGCCAAGGCCGCACGCGTCAGCAGCGCCACCATCAGCCAGATCGAAAAGATCCAGAAGTCCGCCACGCCCGAGCTGGTGGCTGCGGTGAAGTCCGGCACCATCTCCATCAACACCGCAGCCACCGTGGCCAGCCTGCCGGCCGAAGTACAGCTGGCCGCCGCCGCCGGTGGCAAGAAAGAGCTGCAGCAGGCCGCCCGCCAGGTACGCGCTGCCAAGGCGGTGGAGCGCACCGAGCCCGACACGCCCGAAGGCATCATCGCCCGCCTGAAGCAAACCGTGGCCGAACTGACCGCAGAGAACGCCGCCCTGAAGGCGCACATCGCTGAACTGATGGCCTAAGCGGATACAAGCCAAACAAGCTACTAGCGCTGGTAGAACCTGCGCTAGTAGCTACTTATTTAATAGCAAATGCCTGTTAGCCTGCAGGCGCCCGGGACTGCTGCAACAAGTTGGCTGCGATTTGCAGCTCTGACTGCAACCATTCCTGGAAAGCCAGCAGCGGCGGCCAGTCACGGTATTCCGGGGGGTACACCAGCCAATAGGCGTCGTACGCCTCGGTCGCCAAGGCCAGGGGCGACAACTGCACCAGCCGCCCGGCACGCAGCGCGTCGGCGGCCACCAGCTCGCGACCCAGCGCAATACCCAAGCCCTGCTCGGTGGCCTGCAGCATCAGGCCCATGTCGTTGAAAACCGCCACCGGCTGGATACGGCAGGGATGGCCCGCCAGCGCAAACCAGGCCTCCCAGCACTCGCTGGTGCCCAGCAAGGGCTCGTGGACCCAGCTGGCGGGGTCGCTGCCGGCCAGGCGCGCGGCCATGGCTGGGCTGGCCACCACCACCTGCTGCGAATCGATCAGGCGGCTGCCTTCCAGGCCGCGCCACGGACCTTTGCCCTGGCGCACCGCCGCGTGAAAGCCCTCGCGTGGCAGGTCCATGGCCTGCTGCGAGGTGTGCAGCTCCACCGCCATACCGGGGTGCAGGGCCCGCCAATGCGCCATGCGCGGCATCAGCCAGTGCTGGGCAAACGACGGCGATACGGTGATGCGCAAACGCTGTTCGGTGCCGGTAGAGGCCAGGGCCGCAGCCCGCATGCCCTCGTCGAGCTGGGCCAGCGCAGGCTCTACCGCTTGCAGCAGCGCGGCCCCGGCGGCATTCAGCACAACGCGGCGGCCCCGCCGGTCAAACAGCAAGAAGCCGAGTTGCTCCTCCAGCAAGCGGATTTGCTGGCTGACCGCGCTGTGCGTGAGGTGCAGTTGCTCGCCCGCGGCGCGCAGGTTGGACAGCTTGGCCACGGCGCGAAAAGTGGGCAGGGTTTGCAGGGGAATGCGGGGCATTCTGGTAAGTATAAGCATCCAGCCTTGGCAGAAATGAGCGCTTTTATAGAGACCAATGAATGAATATGCTTACCAGCATCCATTCTGAACGCCTGCCATGCCCCTTTCCACCCTTGCACTTAAACGGCCTCTGGCCTGGCGCAGTAGCACCCAACTGCTGGCCCGGCTGTGGCAGCACTGCACCCGCCGCAGCCCGCCCGCCGCAACACCCCTGGGCGAGCTCAGCAGCCACCTGCTGCGCGACATCCAAGCCCCGGGCCGCGTGCACGGGCAGGCACAGGAGCACAGCGAACTGGCCCGCTATGACCGACAGCAAGCGCGGCATGCGGCCCATTTAAATATATAAAAGGAAACCGCCCCAGCGCAGATAAAACCTGCGCAACCCGCTATCAAAACAGGAGTATTAGGACCTTCTAGACGGTCCAGCTAGTAGGTGGATGCAGGTTCACTGTCCACACCGAAAACACGCACGCAGTCGCGTCCGCTGACCTTGGCGGCGTACATGGCGGCGTCGGCACTGCGCAGCAGCTCGTCGGCGTCGGCACCCGCTGCGGGGTACAACGCAATGCCTATGGATGCCCCCACCTGCAGCTGGTGAGACTCGATCTCCATGTCCTCGGCCACACCATCCAGCATGCGGTAGGCCAGGCCCAACGCGCTCTCCACGCCCTCCACCCGGTACTGCAGCACGGCGAACTCATCGCCGCCCATGCGCGCCACCAGGTCTCCGTCGCGAACGATCTGCCGCATGCGCTGGGCCAGCAAAGCCAACACCTTGTCGCCCACGGCATGGCCGTAGGTATCGTTGATGGGCTTGAAGCGGTCAATGTCGATGAAGTGCACAGCAAAGCCGGTGGAGCTCGGGCCGAACACCTTAACTGCATGGTTCAGCGCCTCCAGGAAGGCATCCCGGTTGACCAGCGAGGTCAGGCCGTCATGCCGGGCCACATGGCGGATGCGCTCATCGGCACGTTTGCGCTCGGTGATGTCGGTATAGGTGCGCAGCACGCCGCCGCCCTGGATGGGCACGCTGTTGACCTCGATCACCCGGCCGTCCGGGCGCTTGCGGTCGTAGGAATAAGGCCGGCTGAAGTCGCCCCCGGTGCGCACGATCTCCACCAGCTCGGGCGGCACATGGACGAACTCACCGTGCGCAGCCTGGTAGGCAAATACCGCATCCAAGGTGGGGCGGCTGTCCATCAGTTCCTTGGGCAAGCCCAACAGCTCCTGGGCACGCCGGTTGCAGACCACTACCACCCGCTCGGCACTGATGCGCATCACACCTTGCAGCATGCACTCCAGCGTGGCCTCCAGCAGAGCCGACTTTTCCTGCAATATGGATTCACTGTCGCGGGCACGGCGCTCGGCATCCTGCAGCTGCTGTTGCTGGTGCTTGAGCTGGGTGATGTCCATGTGGGCAAAAAAACCCTTGCCATCCAGGCTGCGCTGGGCGACGACGCGGCTCCAGCGCCCATCGGGCAAGGGCACTTCAACAGGTATGCCCTGGTAACGGGTGCCTTCGGCCAGGGTCAGCAAGCCCTCCTGGAACAAGGCGCCGTCCTGCGCTTCGCGCCCCTTCCACAAGTTGCGGTAAAGGTTCTCGAAACGCAGGCCGACCGCCGCATTGCGCCCCGATAACCCGTACAGCAGCACAAAAGGCTCGTTGACCCATTCGATACGCTCGTCCGCACCGGTAACCATGATGCCGTCCGGCAGCTTGTCGAACAGGCCCGCACCGTCGATGGATGGCGCATCGGCCGTGCCCAGAATGGAGGTACCCAGCCCGCCAGTGTTCAGGTCGTGCGCGCGCCAGATACGGATGCGCCCCACCTCCGGCAGGGGCAGGGACGACACCCACAGGCGCACACCCCGGTGTACGAACGAATACGCGCGCTGCTGCGCCCGGTGGCGCGCAATGCCTCTGGTGATGTAGTCGTCTATGGCCGGCAGTTCCTCCGGCGGCAGGCGCCCCTGGTAGAAGCGCCGCAGGTTGGCCGCGTAGGGCTCCCCCGCATGGATATGGGCCGCGTGCTCCGGGAAGAATTTGAGAAAGCTGCGGTTCCACAGCAAGGTGTTGTCGGCGTCGTCAAACACGCAAGTGGCGATGCCCAGGCCGTCCAGCGTGTCGGCCACTGTCTGCAGCAGAGGCAACACGCTAGCCATCCACCCGCCCTGTGCCGACACGCTGTGCCGCGCGGGGGCGCCAACCCGGCTGCCGTGCGTGCAGCCGCTGGTAAGGCTTGCTTGTCTGGGCGCAACTGACACGCCCCCTGCGGTCTATTCTGCTCATGGCCAAAATGTACCCGAGTCGCCCGTGCTTGCACCGTGCTGCGTGTAAAACCAAACTCTGCCCTGCCCTCTGCGTCTCTTGCACAAAAAAATACCGCGACGCCGGATTCACCTGCGGCATCAGCTACATTTTTAATAGCACGCTACTGCCCGCCCTCTTTGGGCGCTAAGTCCACGCCGCTGAGTTTGGCGATGTACTCGGGCAGCATGGGCACATAGGCCTGGTCCCCGCCGTTCTTTAAGGCCAGGGCAAAGGAATTCTTGACCGCATTGCCCAGGCTGTTGGAGATGCCCGCCGCGTCGGCCATGGACTCCAGATAGCGCAGGTCCTTGAAGGCGTTGTGCAGAGTGAATTTATGGGCCTCCTTGTTACCCTCCAGCACATAGCCCATGAAGGTCTGGTAGAAGCCGCAATCCATGCGGCCGCCGCGTATCACCGAGTCAAACCGCTCCGGCCCAATGCCCACCGCCTGCGCCAGCGTCATGGCCTCGGAATACAGTGCCGCATAACCCAGCGACAGAAAGTTGTTGACCAGCTTCATACGGTGGCCGTCGCCCGGCCCGCCGATATGCACGATGCGCCCGGCCCAGGTGGCCAGCACCGGCTGGATGCGGGCGAAGGTGGCAGCATCCGCCCCCACCATGGTGTCCAGCGTGCCGTCCCAGGCCTCTTTGGGCGTGCGGCCCAGCGGCGCATCCACCAGCGTGGCGCCCAGCGCCGCGATTTCCGCCGCCAGCGCCACGGTGGACACCGGGTCGGAGGTCGAGCAATCCACCACCACCGCACCAGGCTGCAGGCCGCCCGCCAGGCCGTTCGGCCCGCGCAGCAACGCCTCCACATCGCGTGAGCCGGTCACGCACAAGAAAATGACCGTTGCCTGGGCGGCCAAGGCTTGTGGGGACGCCGCCACCTGGGCGCCGCGCTGCTGCAAGTCTTCCAGCGCAGCCGACGGGCGGCGGGCGTAGACGGTGAGCGCATAGCCCTTGTCCACAATGTTCTTGGCCATGCCGTGGCCCATCAGGCCCAGGCCTATGAAGCCGATGTGCTCTCGCGTCTGTTCCATGGATGTCTGCCTTTGCTTTGATCTGAGCAGGGTTTGTACCCCATCCAAACGCAGTCGGGTACTTGCCCAGGCCCGTTACACCAGTGTCACAATGTAAACAGGGTCGGAAATGTTGCCGTTTCCAGCAGACGAATAACAAGGGATCGCCCAGATCTCCAACGATGGCAAGCGTGACAGAACTGCATATGTTTAGGGACGCTCTGCACCACTCCCCGCGGTCTGTGGCAGCACGGCCTTGGGCGGTCTGCTGCCTCGCATTTCTGGCCAATAGCTACGGCTATCGGCTGCAAAATGCGCCTTGCATCCCATCCAGATCTGCGCCACCACATCCTCGTCAGAGTTATGCAGAGCATCGCTAACGTGCTGGCACGCTTTCGCCAGTTCATGGCGCCGTACGAGGCGGAAGAACCCCTGGCCGCCAGTTTCCGCGCCAAGCAACTCCAGGCCGTGCTGGGCCTGACCCCGTTGGCCATGCTGGTCAACCTGTTCAACGCTGCCGTCGTCATGTCCCGCATGCCCACCCATGCCCAATGGCTGTGGCTCTGGTTCTTGGCCTTGCTGGTATTTGCCGGCCAGGGCCTGAGGGCCTGGTACCGCACACGCAACCGTCCGCCCCGGCCCCGGGCTTCGCTGAAAGCCATGCGGCGCGCACTGCGCCACGCTGCCGGACTGGGTGCGTTATGGGGCCTATTGCCCGCGCTGCTGCTGCCCGGCGCGGCGCCACAAGACCAGCACATGCTGACCATCATTTCCTGTGGAATGATCTGCGCGGGCGGCTTTGCCCTGGTGACCGTACCGGCAGCGGCAATGTCTTATGTGGGCATTCTGACTCTGGGCTCCGCCATCGGCCTGCTGCGCATCGCGCTGCCGGGTGCGCATGTGCTGCTCTACCTGCTGCTGGTATACAGCCTGGTGGTGGTCGCCTCGGTGCGCGTCATGGCCCGCTCCTACGGCTCGCGCCTGGTGGCCGAAGCGGACGCCGCCCACAAAGAGCAGATCGTGGGCCTGCTGCTGCGCGACTTCGAAGAAAACTCCAGCGACTTTCTGTGGGAGCTGTCACCCAGCGGGCAACTGGGCCGCACCTCCAGTCGGCTGTCCAAAGCCCTGCAATTCGACCCGCTGCAAGACGCTGACCAAAGCCTGGTTACGCTGATTGCACGCACCCAGGCCGCCTACCCCCAGGCGCCCGACGACACCGCGCAGTACCTGGACAAACTGCAGGAGGCGCTGGCCACACCCCAGCCCTTCCGCGACCTGGTTGTACCTGTAATACTCAACGGCAAGCAGCGCTGGTGGGCGCTGACCGCCAAGCCTGTATTCCTGCTAGGCCAAGCAGGCCAGGCCGACCATAACCAGCACGGCTGGCGCGGCGTGGGTGCCGACATCACCGACCGCAAGCACGCTGAAGACGAAATGCATCGCCTGGCGCATTTCGACGCACTCACCGGCCTGGCCAACCGCCGCCATTTCCAGCACCGGCTGCAGCAGTTGTGCACCCAGAACGGTGGCACCCCGGGCAGCGCAGCACTGCTGTGCATCGACATGGACAACTTCAAGCGCGTGAACGACGCCCACGGCCATGCCAACGGTGACCTGCTGCTGAAGACCGTGGCCCAACGCATGGTCGGCGCCATCCGGGCCCGTGACATGGTCGCCCGCCTGGGCGGAGATGAATTCGCCATACTGCTCGACGGCATCGCCCAGCCCGACGAAGTGCGCCTGTTCACCGAGCGCCTGATGCAGACCATAGAGCAGCCCTGCAACCTGTCCGGCATACGCTGCACGCCGCACACCAGTATCGGCATCGCCCTGCTGCCGCAGGACGGCCGGCACGCCGACGAAGTACTCCACCACGCCGATCTGGCGCTGTACGAGGCCAAGGCCCGTGGCCGGCGGCAGGCCCATTTTTTCTCACCGGCCATGGACGAAAAATCCCGCCGCCGCATCGCCCTGGAAGACGATCTACGCCACGCCTTGCAACAGGGCGAGTTGCATCTGGTCTACCAGCCCCAGATCTCGCTCGCCGGCCAGCACATGACGGGCGTGGAAGCCCTGCTGCGCTGGTCCAGCATGCGCTTTGGCAGCGTCTCGCCGGCAGAATTCATCTCCATCGCCGAAGAAGCTGGGCTGATCAGCGACATCGGTCTGTGGGTGCTGGAAACCGCCTGCCAGGCGGCCCGCCAGTTGCCCGACGCACTGCTGATGGCGGTCAACCTGTCGGCCAGCCAGTTTGACGACGCGCTGCTGGTGGACAAGATACTGGCCGTGCTGGAAAAAACCGGCCTGGACCCGCAGCGGCTGGAACTGGAGATCACCGAGTCCGTCTTTCTGGCCGACACCGACGACGTGCTGGCCGCACTACACCGCCTGCGCAGCGCCGGCATCCGCATTGCGCTGGACGATTTCGGCACCGGCTACTCGTCACTGGCCTATTTACGCAGCTTCCCGTTCAACAAGCTGAAGATCGACCGCTCCTTCGTCATGCACATTGGCGACAACGCGGAGTCGGATGCCATCGTGCGCTCCGTCATCGACCTGGCCAGCGGCCTGCACATGGTCACCACGGCCGAGGGCATAGAAACCGCCGAACAATGCCAGCGCCTGACACAGCTGGCCTGCACCACCGGCCAGGGCTACTACTTTGCCCGCCCACTGAGTCTGGCCGCCGTACTGGAGCGGCTGGCGCAACCTATGCAGTGAGCCAACGGCCAAAAAAAACGCGGCAGCTGTGTCCCGCCCCGCTGCACTAGGTCCGTTACAAAATCAGTACAACAAAAAAAGGGCTGCAGCGCATAATTCTTCAGCGCCAGTAGCTATTTTTATCATAGCAACTGAAGCAATATCGGCGCGCACGCTGACGTACGTGCCGACCGCCGACAGGGCATCTACCGTAGCCCCACAGGCAGGGATTCTCCTGCGGGCTCCGTACCAGGACAGGCTATGAAGATAATTGGCATTTCCGCCTCGCGCCGCCGCTTTTTGCGCGGCGCTGTCAAAACCGCACCGGCGCTGGCGACGCTGGGCAGCACACTCGGCCTGGCCAGTTCAACCCCTGTCGGCAGCAGCCCTGCCAGCTACAGCCCGGGCTATTTCACCCCACAGGAATGGCAGCTGCTGTCAGCCCTGGTAGAGCGCCTGATCCCGGCCGATGCCACTGGCCCCAGCGCCACCGAGGCCGGTGTGCCCGAGTTCATCGACCGGCAGATGGACCAGCCCTACGGCCATGGTGCGCTGTGGTTCATGCAGGCGCCGTTCGTGCCCACCGCCGCCGATGAATTCGGCTACCAGCTGGCGCAAAGCCCGCGCGAGCTATACCGCCAGGCCCTGGCCGCATTGGCACAGGCCATACAGCAGCAACACAGCAAACCTTTCACCGATCTGACCCCGGCCGAGCAGGACGCGGTGCTGACCGGGCTGGAAGCCGGCACGCTGGCCATAGGCACAGTGCCGCCCAAGACCTTCTTCGCGCAGCTGCTGACGAATACCCGCGAAGGCTACTTCTGCGACCCCAAGCATGGCGGCAACAAGAACATGGCAGCCTGGAAGATGGTCGGCTTTCCGGGTGCGCGCGGCGACTACATCGACTGGGTAGACCAGTACGCCACCAGGTACCCGCTGCCGCCGGTGTCCAGCTCTTAAAGGATCACGATGAGCGACAGCGTTAAAAAACCCGCGGTCGATGTCGTCATCGTCGGCTTTGGCTGGACCGGCGCCATCATGGCGAAAGAACTCACCGAGGCCGGCCTGAAAGTTGTGGCCCTGGAGCGCGGCCCCTACCGCGACACCTACCCCGACGGCATCTACCCCACAACGCTGGACGAGCTGACTTTCGTGCAGCGCGGCAAGCTGTTCCAGAACATGGCGAAGAGCTCGTTCACCTTCCGCCACGGCGTGGCCGATCTGGCCGTGCCCTACCGGCAGATCGGCGCCTTCAAACCCGGCGAAGGCGTGGGCGGCGCCGGCCTGCACTGGTCGGGCCAGCACTGGCGTGTGACACCCGAAGAGCTGCAGCTGAAAACCCATTACACCCAGCGCTACGGCAAGAACTTCATCCCCGACGGCATGACCATCCAGGACTTCGGCGTGAGCTACGCCGAGCTGGAGCCGCACTTCGACTTTGTTGAAAAAGTCTTTGGCACCTCCGGCCGCGCCTACAAGGTCAAGGGCCAGGTGGTCGGAGAAGGCAATGTATTCGAGGCCGACCGATCCGACCACTACCCGCTGCCACCGCAAAAAGTGCCCTACACCGCCAGCCTGTTCATGCAGGCGGCGAAGGAGGTCGGCCTGCACCCCTTTGTCGAACCCTCGTCCAACGCCTCCGGCCCCTACACCAACCCCTATGGCTGCCAGATGGGGCCATGCAATTTCTGCGGCTTCTGCTCGGGCTTTGCCTGCTACAACTACTCCAAGGCCTCGCCGAACGTGAACATCATGCCGGCGCTGCGGCTGGCCGCCAACTTCGAGCTGCGTGCCGACGCGAATGTGCTGCGCATCAACCTCGACGCCAGCGGCAAGCGCGCTACCGGCGTCACCTATGTGGACGCCACCGGCAAGAGCTTCGAGCAACCCGCCGAGCTGGTAATCGCCAGCACCTTTGCCTATAACAACGCGCGGCTGTTTTTGCTGTCTGGTATTGGCAAGCCCTATGACCCTGTGAGTGGTGAAGGCGTGGTGGGCCGCAACATCGCCTACCAGATGATGTCCACGGTGCAGATGTTCTTCCCACCCGGCACCAACACCAACCCCTTCATCGGCGCCGGCGGCACCGGCGTGGCGGTGGACGACTACAACGCCGACAACTTCGACCACGGCCCGCTGGGCTTTGTGGGCGGCGCGCCGGCCTGGTGCAACCCGGCCGGCGTGAAACCCATAGGTGGCATACCGGTACCCACTGGCACGCCAAACTGGGGTGCGGGCTGGAAGCGCGCTGTGAAAGACAACTACCTGAACACCGTGTCCTTCGACGTGCACGGCGCCAACATGGTCTACCGCGATTGCTATGTCGATCTGGACCCGACCTACACCGACCACTACGGCCAGGCGCTGATGCGCTTCACCTTCGACTGGAAAGACAACGACATCAAGATGAGCCGCTA
Source organism: Rhodoferax sp. GW821-FHT02C08 (assembly GCF_059421805.1). Classification (NCBI taxonomy): domain Bacteria; kingdom Pseudomonadati; phylum Pseudomonadota; class Betaproteobacteria; order Burkholderiales; family Comamonadaceae; genus Rhodoferax; species Rhodoferax sp. GW821-FHT02C08. Next base: position 330,152 of record NZ_JBWKVR010000003.1, on the reverse strand, counting down.
CGTCACCGGCGAGATGCTGAAAGTGGCCAAGGCCATGAACCCGCATTCCATCAAGGTCAGCCAGAAGAACTTTGGCGACCACCTGGACCTGCGCGCCTACCAGACCACCCACTGGGCCGGTGGTGTGGCCATGGGCGAAGACCGCAGCACCAGCGTGCTGAACCGCTATCTGCAGAGCTGGGACGTGCCGAATGTGTTTGCCGTCGGCTCTGGCGTGTTCCCCATCGGCATCGGCTACAACCCGACCGGCCTGGCCACCGCACTGACCTACTGGGCCGCCAAGGCGATACGTGAACAGTACCTGAAAGACCCTCGCCCCCTGGTAGATGCATGATGGCCCGCCCCACCCAGCGCCCCGCCCTGCTACTTGCTGCCGCACTGGCTTTGGCACTCTGCGCCGGCTCAGCGCAGGCCGCGGCCCCTGTCGATGCCCAACTGCTAGCCAAGGGCGCCTACCTGGCCCGCGCCGGTGACTGCATCGCCTGCCACAGCGCCACACCGGACAAGCCATTTGCCGGCGGCCTGCCCATGTCTACGCCGGTGGGTGCCGTCTACTCCACCAATATCACGCCGGACAAAACCGCGGGCATCGGCGACTGGAGCTATGAAGACTTCGCCAAGCTGATGCGCACTGGCGTCACCAAGGCCGGTTACACCGTCTACCCGGCCATGCCCTACCCGTCTTTCTCGCGCCTGGGCGAAGACGATCTGCAGGCGCTGTACGCCTATTTCATGCATGGCGTGCAGCCCGACCCCACGCCGAATAAAAAGGCCGACATTCCCTGGCCTCTATCGATGCGCTTCCCACTGGCACTGTGGCGCATGGTGTTTGCGCCACAGCCGGCCCCCATGAGCGTGCCGCAGAGTCCTCAGCCGAACCTGCTGCGCGGCGCCTATCTGGTGCAGGGCCTGGGCCACTGTGGCGCCTGCCACACGGCGCGCGGCGTGGCCTTTCAGGAAAAGGCTCTGAGTGATACCGGCAACAGCATCTACCTGGCCGGCGGCGGCGCGGTTGACGGCTGGGTCCCACCGTCCCTGCGCAACAGCCACGGCGGCGGCCTTGCAAGCTGGAGCGGGCGTGACATCGTGGATTTTTTGAAAACCGGACGCAACCAGCGCAGCGCCTCGTTTGGTGGCATGAATGACGTGGTGGCGCATTCCACCCAGCACCTGACCGACGCCGACCTGACCAGCATCGCGCTCTACCTGAAGTCCTTGCCCACCAGCGCACCCGCGCCAGCAGCGTATGTGGCCGACCCGCGCGTGGCGCAGGAGCTGCACAACGGCGTGGTGAACAGCCGCGGCGCACAAATCTACCTGGACCGCTGCGCCGGCTGCCACCGATCCGATGGCCAGGGTGCTGCCAAAACCTTCCCGGCGCTGGCCGGCAATGCGCTGCTACAGACCGCAGACGCATCAAGCAGCATCAAGATCGTGCTGTCCGGCAGTGCCATGCCCGCCACGCAGACCGCGCCCTCGGCCTTCACCATGGCGCCGTACGCCGGGCTGCTCAGCGACGCCGACATCGCCGACGTCGTCAGCTTCATCCAGACCAGTTGGGGCAACCAGGGTGGTGTGGCCACAGCGCGCCAGGTGGCTGCCCTGCGCAAGACATCGCCGCCCGTGCAAGCCGCGACCGTGTCCACGTTTGCGCCGGGCCGGCCGGACACCTTGGCGCCGCGCCCAGCAGCCAGCAGCGCTGTGCCTTAAACATTCAAAGGGAATCGGGCTCTAGCGCAGGTAGAACCTGCGCTAGCAGCTACTCTTTCAATAGCATGCGTTAACCGCACCAATGCTTACCAGCGCTGGTGCACCAGCGGTTTGGCAAAGCGCTCATACACACCCGCGATGGCCTGCATGGTGCCGTCGGTCAGCGGCGGCAAGTCGGCGGCGGCCACGTTGTCGGCCACCTGGGTAGCGCGCTTGCCACCGGGAATGGAGCAGGTCACCGCCGGGTGCATCTGTATCCAGCGCAGCGCCATCTGCGGCATGCTCTGGCCCGCGGGCACCAGGGGTCGCAGCGCGTCCACGGCTTGCAGGCCTACGTTGTAATCCAGCCCAGAGAAGGTTTCACCTTTGTCGAAGGCCGCGCCCTCGCGGTTGAACTGGCGGTGGTCGTCCGCGGCGAAAGTGCTGTCCTTGGTCAGCTTGCCACTCAGCAGGCCGCTGGACAGCGGCAGCCGCGCGAGAATGCCCACGCCGCGCTTTTGCGTTTGTTCAAACAGCAGCTCGGCCGGGCGCTGGCGGAAGATGTTGTAGATGATCTGCACCGACTGCACGCCGGGGAATTCAATCGCCTTCAGCGCCTCCTCCACCTTCTCCACACTCACGCCGTAGTGGCGCAACTTGCCTGCCTTCACCAGGTCGTCCAGCACGCCAAACACTTCGGGCATATAGAACACCTCGGTTGGCGGGCAGTGCAGTTGCAGCAGGTCCAGCGCCTCGGTGTTCAGATTCACCAGGCTGCGCTCGACAAAGGCGGTCAGGTTTTCGCGGTTGTAGCCAGCCGCCACATGCGGGCTCAGGCGGCGCCCCGCCTTGGTGGCAATGTAGAAGGGTTCGCTACGCTCGCGCTTGAGCTGGGCCAGCAGCCGTTCGCTGCGGCCATCGCCGTATACGTCGGCGCTGTCGAAGAAGTTCACGCCCATATCCAGCGCTTTGTGCAGCGCTCCCATGGACTCTGCGTCATCCACATCGCCCCAGGTGCCGCCAATGGCCCATGCGCCGAAGCTGACGGTCGAAATATTCCAGCCGGTGCGGCCGAGAGGACGGTATTGCAAGATGGGTCTCCTTGTTGGTTCGGGCGGCAAGTATCGCACCTTGGGCCATTTAGTGCGACGCTTCAACAATAGACCCTAAAGCCTGGTTAACGCTGGCAAACACTGCGCAGACAGCTACGTTTTAGATAGCAAACAGCCAAAGCCGCCAGGCGCCTCCGCACACGACTGCAGCCTGTGGCTCTTTCGCCATGCCTTGATCTGCATCAGTGTGGCCCCAGGTGCATAGGAGGACCATCAGGTCCAAGGAGTCCCACCATGCAACACCTCACCCCGGAACAACGGGCCACCCTGAACCGCGTATTGCAAGAACGCCGCCTTGCGCTGGAGGGTGAATTGGCCGACCACCGGCAAGATCTGGCCGCATTGGCCCCAACGCTGGCAGAGCGCCCACAAAACAGCAGCGCCTACCCGGCCAACGCAAACGACCGCGAGGTCGAAGCCGCTTTGTCCGATATGGACTCGGCTGAACTGGCTGCCGTGCAGCGTGCCCAGCAGCGCCTGCAGGACGACAGCTTTGGCATCTGCGTGGACTGCGCACAACCCATCCCATTTGCACGTTTGATGATTGAGCCCGAAGCCCTGCGCTGCGTGGCCTGTGCCTCCATTTTTGAAAGGAAACTCTGACATGCCACTATTCCACGCCGTAGTCTGGACCGACCACCAATCCGCCCAGGTCATCCAGTTCGATGCCGAGCAGGTGCTACCGCAAAAGCTCCACTCCCACAGCTACGACACTGCCCAGCACGGCAGCGCCGTACGCTCGCAGCACGAGTTCTTTGGCCATGTATGCGATGTGCTGGACGGCATCAGCCAGGTGCTGGTCACCGGCTCACATACCTCCATCGCCGACTTTCGCCACTATGCCGACAAACACAAGCCCGCGACCGCGCAGCACATCATCGGCTATGAGATAGTGGACCACCCCACGGACAAGCAGCTGGTTGCCCTGGCCCGCAAGGCGTTTGACAAACACAACCTGATGGACGGTGTGCCTACTGCAGGGTGAAGCGGGGTGAACTGCCACGCCCCCTCCGGGGTTGAGAGCGGCTAGGTCATACCGACCCGCTTCCGACATGGGCAGCGCCAACGTAATCTACGGCGGTGCAGCCATGCCCAACGGGCCCCCATGGGCAAGCCTTAGCAACTTGACGAATATTGGCTAATTCACCAGCGGCTGGAATTCAACCCGGCAAACACTCAACTCCATCAAAGTGTGCTGTTGCTGGTGGGAACAAGTTTGATCAGCGCTCCGCGCAGCTCTCTGAGCCTGGGCGGCTTGCTCAGCACACAGTCCACGTTCGCGGGTCCAACGCCGTCAGAAACCAATCGCTGCCCCCAACCCGTCAGCAATATCACGGGCGTTGACGGCGACAAATATTTGATGGCAGTAGCGACCTTATGCCCATCTACATAAGGCATTCCAAGGTCCGTAATCACAATCGCGAATGACTCGCCCTGCTCCTGTGCACTATGGAACGTATTAATGCCGGCTTGACCACCATCAGCAGAAACCACCGTATGCCCATCAAACGCCAAAATATCGCGCAGCGATCTCAGCACCAAAGGGTCGTCGTCCACGATCAGTATCCGCAAATGTGACGGCGCACTCTTTTCGTCGGCATGAGATGCAGTTTCTGCAACATCTGAAGGAACAAGAAAGCCCAAACGCACCGTTGTCCCGACGGCCAATTTCGACTCCAATTCGACGCTGGCGCTGTGCCGCTCCACCATGCCATAGACCATTGCCAGCCCCAATCCTGTTCCACGCTCTCCTTTTGTCGTGAAAAATGGCTCCAAGCAACGTTTACGCGTATCCTCATCCATCCCGATCCCAGAATCGCTCACTTCAATAAACACATGTCTTGAGACGATCTGCCTATCCCGGTCCTCAACCCCCGCAACCCTGGTGCGAAGTGTCAGCGTGCCACCATCAGGCATTGCATCGACCGCATTGAAAATGAGATTCGTCAATGCCTCCCGTATTTCACCCTCGACTCCCATAAAGAAAGGAAGATCAGGGTCAAGTTCGGTCCGCAGCTCAATCACAACACCCCGTTGCTGTGGCATATCGCTCCAGCGTGCTCGCGTCAGGTCGGCCACCTGCTGGATCAGGAGATTGGCATTTACCGGACTCAAAGTTAGCTGCGTTTCACGTTGCCGATAAAACTCCCTCATCCGAGCGACCGTTGCGGCCACATCGTCAATGGCCCGCTGGATCACCTCCAAATGGTTGCGGCCACGGTTGCTCAGGTTGGGCTCAGTTTCCAGCAGCAATTCCGTGTATAGCGCGATTGGAGAAATAGCATTATTGATATCGTGCGCAATCCCACTGGCCATTTGACCCAGCGCACGCAACCGTTCTTGCTGCATCACCGATTGCTGCGTCTGACGTAGATCGTCATAGGCTTGCTGCAAAGCGGTATACAACTGCGCTTGGTTGGCAGCGAGCGCAACGTGCTCACACAATTGCCGTAGGAATTCACACTCACCACTACTAAAACTGTTCGGCTGTTGTCGTGCAACGACCAAGACACCAAACACCGTACTTTCCACCAGCAGCGGAGCCATCACCAATGCGCGCAAACCACCTTTGGCTAGACGTTGTGGAAAAGGAAAATCTACTCCACTGATATCACCCTCGTATACCAGTTGCCCTTTCATGCACAGGGATAGGCCATTTGTGTCTATGGAAATGCGGGCGTTTTCCTCTAAAGAGAGTTGATGCATCAGCGCTTCGCTGCGCAGTCCCACACAGGTAACGATCAGCACATTTTGTGGTTGGTCGTATACGCAGAGGCAGACAAAATCCATCGGCAGTTGGTCCTCCAGGCTACGGATAACCACCTGAAAGATACTTCGTAAATCTTGGCGTGCGCCCGTAGAACGGGTAATCTGATGCAGCAGATTCAACCGCTCAAGTTGCGCATGTGCCTTTTGCTCAGCCTGTTGACGAACCAGAATTTCAGATGCGAGCGTCTCATTGGCGTTGAGCAGTTCATCTCGTGAAACGGTGGTTAACTTCAATTTTTCCGTCATGCCGTCAAACGCACGAGCGAGTTCGCCAATTTCATCTTGCGAAGCCGCGCCTAAGACAAAATCAAGATTACCTTCACCAACCACCTTCGTGCCTTCACGAAGTCTCTCGAGCGGTCGCGTTACGCTTCTCAACGTGATAAAGATAGTAAAAGCAATAGCCAGCACAACCAACAGGCCAAACGCAATCACCGTAACATTCGCTCTGTGTTGCGCATCAAGCACAGCATTGCGACTACGCTCCGACAAAACCAAAGCGTCAGAAATCATGGCTTGGGTTTTGTTTGATATCTGTCCAGACAATCTGGACTCCAACTCCTCAAGTATTTCTCTTCGACCCTGATCGTTTTCGAGTTCATGGCGATTCGCCACTAATAAACCGAACAATCTTCCAACGTCTTCTTGGTTGCGTCGAAGATCTCCAATAATTTCTGCATCATCTAAATCATTTGAGCCCATCGTTTCCGCAAGAAATTTTGAAAAAGAAGCAGACTTCAATTGCCATTGTTCCTGTGCACGCTCTTCATGGTGAAGCTCATATTCCATCGAGAGATATCGGAGAGCGGTAACTGCACGTAAAACCTCACCGGCTTGCTCATTTTTTACAAGCTCCCTCTTCATTTGTGAAGTTGTAAATAGTAAAACGCCCACAATGATGGCGACCACTATCCCACAAAATAGCTCAATAAGTTTTAGTCGTGTAGAGATTTTCACGGTAAAACTCTCAATGAATAACTGTCACGGCGGATGGATTGACGAATTCCAATCCGCCAATATACATATTATTCAAATAATTTGGCACCTTCAGTTTATCGGTCATTTTTTTCTTTATAGCCCAGCGAGCCTCATCCTCCAATGCCAATATCAATCCTTGATCCAAAACAATATCAAACTGATATGACGACCAATCCGCCCTCAATTTTTCAATTTGTATTTTTGTAGCCTTAGAAACAATTTTCTGAGCAACTTCTGGATTATTGTTGCATATCTTCGCGGCATGAATCAATGCACCTAAAACCTTCTTCACAGTTTCAGGATGCTGCGAAATATAGTTCTGCGTTCCAACCATGTTATAGATGCTTTCATATACATCTTGGCCATAAAAAACAACACCATTATTTCCAAGTTTCTCCATCGCACTGCCTAAATATGGTTCCCATATAGCAACTGCATCCACCTTTCCTTCTGCAAGGGCAGCAGGTAATTCTTCCGGCTTATAGTTATGCACAGTCACTTCAGTTGCCAGCAATTTTTGCCGATTGAGAAATGCATCCAAAGTAAAGTGAGCCGATGTACCTAGAGGAACACCAACATTTTTCCCTTTTAGATTGCTAGGCGCATTGATTCCTCTGTCTTTTCTGCCAACAATTCCATGGTCTTTTTCTCCCGAAAAAATTGTTGCAATTACAGAAATTGGGATTGCATCCAAACCAGCAAACATTACAGGAATATCGGCAACCGTACCTAAATCAGCATTCTTTTGAGTAATCGCTGCCATGGCAGCTTTTCCACTGGTATAAGGTTTAATTGAAACCTGAAGTCCTTCATTTTTAAAAAAACCCTCTTCCTGGGCAACAATGACGGAACAACTACCCACATATTCAGTATTCACGGCCAAAACAACTTGCTCGGACTGCAAATTCGCCGACACCAGAGATGCATATTTGAACCAAATAAAAACCCCAAACAACACGGCCAACAACAAACTAACTCCGCCCACCAGCATAAATATGGAGGCTTTTCGCATACCAGGTGTCTGTATCTCTTTCATCATCGAGGTGCCCTCAAAGCATTTATAACCTTTAAACAGGCGATTGCCGCCTTATTTCCGACATCCTTTTCTTCATGCCAGGCAGACACGGAGACTGCAACAATATTTGCAAAAGAAAGAGTTTTAAAAAGAGCCTCAATCTCTGAATACGTTGGGCCATTTTTCACATGATACTTTAGAGCAGGAGTTTCCGCCTCTGCATCCACCACATCGGTATCCCAATGAATATATAGGCTTTCATCGGAATTAAAATTCTTGAGAACCTCCGAAATACCACAAACAGTAATTTCCGAATTGTGCAATGCATCTTTTTCAGAAGCATCAAGATCGCGGGCATCTGATAATATGATTTTATTTTCAGCATAAGGGGTAAAACCGATATTCGCAAACATCGAATTTAGGGCCTCATAATGGGAACCGCCCTGCTCAATTCGACCAACCAACATAGCCAGTGGCATACCTCCAATATATTTTGTGATCGATGTTTCCCAAGTATGAAAATCACCATGGGCATCCAACCAAAGAATACGATCTGGTGTTTTTCCAGCCTTTTGCAAACCGCTTAAAACACCCAATGTAGAAACGCAATCTCCAGCAACGCTAATGGGACGCAAACCCATGCTTGCCAATTCTTTCACTTTATTTGATAGCACATGATAAATCCCACCCATTCTTCGTAGCTTTTCATCTGGATCATCAATACTTACTTTGTCCAGTTCAGAAACAGCAAGCACGTCCCAAACATGATCGTCTAACTCTCGAAGACGACAAAGACCATCACGTCTTTGCCCCATTAAGAACGGAACAATCAAATGATTGTTCATAACCAGGTTTCCGAGTTCATCTCATAACCCAACGAGCCCATCATGCTAGCAACCTCTTCTCGGCGACCTAGCGTAAGCAGCAAATCATTCCTTTTTCTCCATCGCTTCAGTGCTGGAGTCTCGGTTGCCATTAAAACAGGGAGATCTTTTAGGACTTCCATTTCATGTAACCCTAAGTATTTTTCAATTCTTTTAACCACCGCGTGTGGTGTCATCAAAAAATCCTCAAAAGCAACCCGAAGAGCATCTACACCACTAGAGATAATAGCTTGATGTGAAGACAACCATTGATTAAGGCAAACATTCTCCAATTTTTCATTTTGGAAATCTCTCCAATTCGGTGGCAAATCAAACTTCCACCACGATTTTCCAAACGGAACGCAATCAGAGTAACCCTCGATATTTAAACTTAGCCCACATTTTCTTAAGTCATGGGAAAAAAACCCCACAGGAGACAACCAACCATCCATTAAGCCATTGACAGACTGCGCATACCCACGCGTCAAGTGAATATATTTAACGATGGCATTCGGAAAAATATCCTCATATATTCCGATTCGGTAAACATCCGGTGGAGTTTTAAAAAGCAAAACTTTACTCTCCACATCCTCAGCACCAAATGGTCTCCGTTTAATTCTTGGCATGACAAATGGGGGCTCCTCAATTTTTAAGCACTCATCAAACCAGAGATTTTCATTTGCAGATAAATTTCCATCGTAATAATTGATTCGCCAAGCCTCATTCTCAAAAACCTTGGATAGAACAAATTTATCTAGATCACGCTCATTTTCTATATGAGCCCAATTTCTATTTTCATCAAAAATACTGCGTAAAATGCGAAGAAGATCCTCAAAGCCAGCACTCTTCGAAAACTTCACAGGAAATTGCAACAAAAATCTTTTTGCATATTTCTTTACCAGAAAATTTGCACCGGGAACATCATCCGAAAATATAGAAAGCCCGTCGAAAATATTGTCAATCAAACATTTTTTGTTATTTAAATAATCAATCGCATCACTATCCGAGTTATAACCAAAGCCATTTTCTGTTAATACAAGAAAAGGCTCAATCTCACCATCCAATGAAGCAACACTCGGATGTGATTCCAATGTATTTTTTAACAAACTTGACCCTGATCGAGGGCTACACAAAATTACAGCAACTCTTTTCACCAAAACATTCAGCTCGGAATTCTGAATATTTCGAGCTGCATTCACGGCCTTGATGAGATCACCCGGCATCATTCCACTTTTGCCACTCTCTTCATAAGAAACGCGTGAAACACTTTGGTTTCTGATTTATCGGCCGATTCACGCCCTATCGCCTTCACGGAAAATCCAGCCTCTTTGGCAAGTTTTTTTACTCGCTCCGTTTCTCCAAAATTAGAATGTATAAAATATATACGACCATTTGGATTCAAATGCTCTCCAACCTCTGCAAAGAAACGTGTGTTTGTTTGAAAATCCGTGTCCCATTGTGCCCTGGCAACTATATCGTGGGCAAATTTATCTCTAAATGGAATATTCGCCGTAATAACGTCAAACTTTTGACCCTTCAGGTTATCAAACAAATTAGACTTAACAACCTTCATGATTTTCTCAAAACCATGAGATTTGGCATTATATTTTGCACTTTTAATTGCAGCAGGATTAATATCAACTCCAACCACCTTCCCCGCCCCTTGATAGCAAGAAAAAATAGCAATAACACCTGACCCCGTTCCAACATCCAGTACGCTCTCTCCACTCTGCACGTGGAAATTTTTCACCAGAGGCTTGCTATCCGTAAATGGCCAAAATGTATTTGGGTAAACTAAAAATTCTTTTCCCAAATATTTAACAACCTTTCCTTCAGGCGATACCGATTTGAATAATTTTTGCCGCCCCTTTTGCCAGCGATTTATTTTTGCATCTTCTAAAGCAGATTTATTTTCCATAAGTTCCACCTTTTAAAATATTAAACAACCATACCTCATCGACAAAAAACCAGATCGTTGCATTCGGTCTGCAAGATCTCAACCACCCGAATAATCGTTACAAATACAAAAAAACTTATTGGACAGCGAATAGCCTCACATCCAAGCAATTAACTTGGTTCACCAACAAAATCATTCGATACTGGCGCGGTTAATTTATTAACCGGAAGCTCAATCCAAAAAGTGCTACCGAGACCTACGGCACTGTTAACGCCAATTTCCGCATGCATGGCTTCTATTATTTTTTTAGTGAAGGCAAGACCAATTCCAGAGCCCTCCTCCTGAGATTTCTCTCGTCCAAGACGATTGAATGGTTGGAATATTTCTTTTAATTGCTCGGAACTGAGTCCAATCCCAGTATCCACTACAGAAATTCGAATGCGGTCAGTTTTTATGGGTTGACAATATACTGTGACCGTTCCATGTTTTGTGTTGTATTTGATTGCATTTGATAATAAATTTATCAATACCTGCTTCAGTCGTGTTTTATCAGAGAACACGAACAGATCAATATTCTCCGGATAAGTCATTCCAATTTTATATTTTTCTGCTATGGGTCCTATCATTGTCTGACACTCATCAAAAATGAGCGCCAAGGGAATCAACTCCAATGAAATAGATATATTCCCTGATTCAACCTGCGCAATATCGAGAACACCGTTAATTAATGTGAGCAAATGCTTTCCCGCACTTTCAATATGCGTAGCAAATTTTCTCTTTTCTTCAAGTGTCGATGGAATTGACTCTGATTTCAGGATTTGTGCAAATCCAAGAATGGCATTGAGCGGCGTGCGTAGCTCATGGCTCATATGCGACAGGAATTTTGATTTTTCCTGATTGGCGCGTTCCGCCTCTTTTTTTGCCGCCTCCAGCTCTCGGTTCAATATGTTGAGTTCAGCAGCATGGGTCCGTTGGCGCTGCTCCAAAATCGCGTTTTCGATACGCAACCGCCGCGTCTCCAGTGCGCGCGCAAGGACGGGAAGAATGACCGCTATCTTGAAAGGTTTGACAATGTAGTCATGGGCTCCGACTTTCATTGCCTGCACCGCAGAAGCGATGGAGCCCTCACCCGTCATGATGATGCAGGCGAGATTGGGGTCCATCTTGATTGCCGCTTGCACTAAGGCAATACCGTTGATGCCAGGCATCATCAGATCAGATAGCAACAAATCGAATGTCTCTGTTTGCAGCAACTCCAGCGCAACCTCTCCAGAGACGAGACCGGTTGTCCTATAGTCGTGGCTACCCAAAATATCGCACAAAGCGCGCATGTGCACCGCTTCGTCGTCAACGATCAGGATATGGGGATTGGGATGGACTCCCGATTCGGCCATCAGACCTCCTGTCTGCTGTTGAAACCAACAATTAATTCGCAAAACATCTTTCCTGCAGCAACGTCAGGAAACCACGGAATGCGTAATAAAAACCAACTTGCCCCAAACGTTGTTTAGCATGTCGCACATGCTCAAAAACTGCAATGGGGACTCTGCTACAGAGGTGAGGAGGACCAGAGTAGCAGCGAGTCCGCATCCCCAATATTGAGGATAAAACACACCTCGAATTGCCATTTAAATTGTCAATATCGAAGATGGAACGACCATAGCATCACCGTTCAGAAAATCAATCAGCGCCGTTTGGCATCTCTGGCACGCGGGCCGCATCTGGATGTGTTCACAATCGTCAAAGTTTGCCTTCCTCGGTTGGTCCGATCGAACAGGAGTAAGAATGTCAAAGCTAGCTTGTACTCTTTGGCTGACTGGGCTCAGCGCCTCAGGTAAAACCAGTTTGGCTCAAGCGCTGGCTGAAGCACTCACTGCGGATGGGGCTTCGTGCCAAGTACTGGACGGCGACCTGATACGTCAACAGCTGAGCCGCGATCTCGGCTTCTCGCGGGAAGATCGCCGTGAAAACATTCGCCGCGTCGCCAACTTGTGCCGTCAATTGAATGACGAAGGAACTCTGGCCATTGCTGCGCTGATATCTCCGTACCGCGATGACCGGAACCTGGCACGCCAAACCATAGGTCCGACACGGTTCATTGAGGTGTACATGGCGACCCCCATGGAGATATGTGAGGCCCGCGACCCCAAAGGCCTCTACCGTCGGGCACGCAGTGGCGACATTAGCAGCTTTACCGGAATCAGCGCCCCGTATGAAGCGCCACAGTCCCCCCATTTGTCCTTCAATACGGGAATACAAGATTTGAACGAATGCGTCCGCTTGAGCATGGACATACTTGCGGCACGCTTGCTTGATTAAGTGCCAGCAACGCCAGAACTAATTACTTGCACAACGTCCCATCAAGTGCGCTCCTTAGGGTTCGCAGGGTAAGGACCGCCAAGACCAGGCTGAGCGCGCCCAGCAACACCGTGGCAAGAACCCAGAGCGGTGCGCTACCACGCAACTCCGCGTACCTCAACGCAGCATTCACCAGCGCAGCCATGGGGAAGCTGATCGCCCACCACCCCGCAGAAAATTTCACACTGGGGCGGAACACCTTAGGCGCGACCACGGCAAACATGAACAGCGCAAAGTAAAACAGCAGCGCAGCAAAGCGGTCTACTCCGCCCACGATATTGCTGTAGGCAAGAAAGCCCACCGCAAACGGCGCCACCAGAATCATCAGCGACGGCATCATGCCCGGCACGAGCGGGTCGCGGTGCACCAGCCGGCTAATAATCATCGCGAAGAGCACCAACGCCAGCACGGCGCCGACCGCACCGGCGAGTAAGTTCACCTCAGCCACCCAGGCCATGGGTATCTGTGCGCCAGTCACCGGGATGTCCAGCGTGGCCACGCACGGCACAATCCAGGCCGGCACTGCATGCGAAGCGTCCACCTGGCCATTGAGCAGGCGCGAGACCACGAGGTAGCACAGCGCAAAAGTTGTCAGCACACCCACGGTCCAGGTAGCGCGGGCAGCCTCCGGGCTATACGGACCGGCAATGGCAGACAGCAACAACAACGAGATCGCGATGGTGCCAAAGAAGTTGCCGCTCACCGGGTGTTGAAACTCAGCCAGCACCGCCTGCGGATGCTTCACCAGCTTCGTCACATAGCCCCAGGCCAGCAGCAGAAAAACACCCACGGCGAATGCGCCTACACCCTCGCCGATCCAGGCCGGCACCCCCAGGCTGCTGTGCGCCAGCCGCCAGGCCAGGGCCAGCCCGCTGAGTCCCATCACCGCGCCAAACAAATTGACCGGCAGGTTGCGGATCGACGCTGCGGCAGGCGGCGAATGGCGCACAGCGGACGCGTCGAGAGACGGGTTCAGGGACGGAGTGATGGACAGGTTTGGCACGACGAACCTTTTGGCTGAATTTGCATAAACATATATTTTCTGCCAGACTCCGCCCACTGTCTGCGCCGACATAAGGCGTTTTCTGCCAATCATTGGGCAATGTCTGCCATGCGTATCGCCATACTCGCTTTTCCCCGTTTCCAGCTGCTGGATGTTGCAGGGCCCGCAGACGTTTTCGTCGAAGCCTCGCGCCAGCTCGGCAATCCAAACGCCTACCAGGTGCAGGTCATTGGCACCGAAGAAGGCATGCTCAAAAGCAGCGGTGGGTTGCGCCTGGCCGTCGACGCCACCGTGGCCACACAGCGCGGGCCTATCGACACCTTGCTGGTCGCGGGCAGCCCGAATATCGAGGACATGGCCAGCGACCAGCCACTGCAAGACTGGCTTAGACGGCAGGCGCGCAGCGTGCGGCGCTATGGCTCCGTCTGCACCGGCGCCTTCGTGCTAGCGGCCACCGGGCTGCTGGACGGCAAGCGGGTCGCAACCCACTGGAATTCGGCTGCCCGCCTGGCAGCGGCCTACCCCAATACCAATGTCGAAGCGGACGCCATCTACGTGCAAGACGGCAAGCTGTTCACATCCGCAGGCGTCACCGCCGGCATGGACCTGGCCCTGGCGATGGTAGAACAGGACCATGGCCGCGAGCTTGCGCTACGCGTGGCCCGCGAGCTAGTGATGTTCCTCAAGCGCCCGGGCGGGCAGAGCCAGTTCAGCGCCCACCTGGCGGCACAGACAGCGGAGCGATCCAATGTGCGCGAGCTGCAAGACTATGTGCTGGCGAACCTGAAGCACGATCTGTCCGTGCCGCTGCTGGCGTCCAAGGCCGGCATGAGCGAAAGAAGCTTTGCCCGCATCTTCCGCGACGAGACCGGAACCACGCCCGCCGAGTTTGTAGAAAACGCCCGCATAGACGCAGCCCGCCGCCTGGCCGAAGAATCAGACTGGCCCGCCAAGCGGCTGGCCGATGCTGTGGGGTATGCCAATGTGGACGGCTTCAGACGGGCATTTGGTCGCCGGCTGGGGGTGAGCCTGGTGGAATACCGGAAGCGATTTGCGGGATGAGGGTGGAGGGGCGACGGGCACGCAATCCTGAGGGCCCAATGGCATAGCCCAAAGGATGCTTTTCTTGAGCCTATTCAACCCTTACTCGACGGACCATTCAAGGTGCGTGGCCCAGCCAATCCAGATGTCGAGCGGAGCATAGTTGTTACAGTTCTTGAAACTATTGGACAACGACATCGATTCCGAATCGCTTTATCGTCAGCTTGGTCAGCTTCTCGCCGATGAGCCGGAATTTAACTTGCAAGGAACGCTGGACAGGGAAACGCCCCTGCGATGATGGCGGGCATTTGCTCATGAAAATATTTCTACTTGGCACACAGCACCCATTGCAGGAGGCATCTCCTCGCATCAAGACTGAAGTGCTTACTGCCTTTACGGACCACCTTCGAGCTATCTGCACAAGCCATGCGATCGCTGCAATCGGCGAAGAGATGGATTTGCAGACTGTCAACGACTGGCCGGGGCGACCGAAGCGAGGCTCGATCCCTGAAACAGTAGCGAGCGAAGTCGGAATTCCGCATCGGTATTGTGATCCTACTCAGGAAGAACGCGTGCTCATTGGTGCCGTCTCAATCGAGACAGACCCGTCGAGGCGGGCGTTTTTAAAACTGCCTGACGTGCCCGCCGAAGATTTGGAGGCGGAGCAGATGGTCCGGTATGGGCGACGGGAGGAGGAATGGTTACGACGGGTCCGTGCTATGGACATATGGCCCTTGCTGTTCGTTTGCGGGATAGACCACCTCACCACCTTTTCCGAAAAAGTGATTGCGGGGGGCTTGGACTTGGAAGTCCTGCCGTCCTATCCCATACCGGATGGCGCGGAGTTGCAGCGGCCCAAGCCGCTCGACCTCAGCGGGGAAGAAAAGAAAATTACCCCTTAACCAGCACCCGCAAATCCCGCCCCCCCGGCACTCTCCCCCGCACGTTCTGCTGCACCGACTCGGTCAGCAATTCCGCCAAGCGCTGCACCGGCGGCTCAGGCTCGTTGCTGGCGCGGCGCAGGGCCAGGGTGATCTGCGGTAGCGCCGGCAACACTGTGCCAGTACGTTCGATCGTGCGCACATGGGCCGGCAGGCCGAACGGCGTACGCACACATAGGCCCAGGCCGGCCGAGGTGGCGGCCCACAGCGCGGCCAGGCTGGAGCTGGTGAACACGTAGCGCCAGGGCATGCCGGCGCGTTCCAGGGTGGTGGTGACGATGTCGCGCAGTGGGCATGGGGCATCGACGACGACCAGGGGTATCGGCTCTTGCAAGCCGCCCTGCGCGCCCCGCCCCAACTTCTGCAGCTGCTGCCACCACGGAGCCTCCAGCGCAGTCAAGTCGGCCGGGCCTATCCACTGCAGTGGCAGGCGCAGCACGCTGTCGGTGCGCGCATCGGCAGCGTCTAAGCCCACATCCCAGAACATCGCCAGGTCCAACTGGCCTAGCGCCAGCCGTTCGCGCAACACCGCGCTGGTGGCCACGCAGGCCTCGATGCGCACCTTGGGGTGGGCGCGGGCGAAGCGGCCCAGCGCCTCGGGCAGCACGGCCTCGCCCAAATCCTCCTGCAGGCCCAGGCGCACCCGGCCCTGCAGGTCGGTGCCGCGCACGGCGGCCACGGCTTCGTCGTTCAGTGCCAGCAGGCGGTGGGCGTAGGCCAGCAGGGTTTCGCCAGCATCCGTCAGCTCCAGCCCACGGCCGGACTTGCGCAGCAAGGGCGTGCCGGACTGCGATTCCAGCTTCTTCAGCTGCGCGCTGACGGCCGAGGTGGAGCGGCCCAGCCGGTCCGCCGCGCGGGCGTAGCTGCCCAGCGCGATGCCGGTGGAGAAGCTGCGCAGCATGTCTATGTCGTAGGTGATCTGGCCCATGGCAATCATCCCGATTTTCAAAATGATCAGTCTACTATTTTCTGATTTTCAAAACAGTCTGCGCCGCCCACAATCCGCCGCATGACACACCAAGCGACTCTTTCCACCCCACTTGTCACCTGCCCGCCGCCGCGCCACCGCTGGAAGGTGCTGGCCGCCGGCGTTGCCGCGAATGCGGCTTTTTCCGTAGCCTTCAGCGGCATCCCGATGACCGCGGTGCTGATGCGCGACGGCTACCGGCTCGACAACGCGACGCTGGGCCTGGTGCTGGGCCTAATGGGCCTGGGCATCGCCATCAGCGAACTGCCCTGGGGCCTGCTGACCGACCGCTGGGGCGACCGCCCGGTGCTGCTGACCGGCCTGGTCAGCACCGCACTGGCCTTGGCAGCCATGGCGCTGTGGGCGGCTCCATCGGGCGGGCAGATTCCACCGCTGGGCTTGCTGGCCGGCGGCCTGGTGCTGGTGGGCCTGCTAGGCGGCAGCGTGAACGGCGCCAGCGGCCGGGCGGTGATGCTGTGGTTTGCCGACGGCGAACGCGGCCTGGCGATGAGCATCCGCCAGACCGCCGTGCCGCTGGGCGGCGGCATCGGCGCGCTGCTGCTGCCGGCGCTGGCGCTGCAGCACGGCTTTGCCGCGATCTACAGCCTGCTGGCCGTGCTGTGCCTGCTGGCCGCGCTGCTGACCTGGGCCTGGGTGCACGAGCCGGCGCTGGTTCCGCACGCCAAACCCAGCACCGCCGCCGCCCGCAGCGAGCCGCTACATGGCCCGTTACGTAACCCGCGCATCTGGCGCACCGTGGCCGGCATCGGCATTCTGTGTGCGCCGCAGTTTGCCGTGCTGTCCTTCGGCACCGTGTTCCTGCACGACTACGGCCATGCCGGCCTGGCGACCATCACCGCGGCGATGGCGCTGGTGCAAGTCGGCGCGATGGTGATGCGCGTCTGGAGCGGCCGCTGGACGGACCGGCAGCGCAACCGCCCGGCCTATTTGCGGGCCTGCAGCGGGCTCAGCGCCGCGCTGTTTGCCGGGTTGGCACTGTTCAGTGCGCTGGCCGATGGCGGGCAGTTGCTGGGGTCGCCCCTGCTGCGCGCCGGCTTGCTGGTACTGCTGGCCATCTGTGGCATCTGCGTATCCGCCTGGCATGGCGTGGCCTATGTGCAGCTGGCCAGCTGCGCTGGCGCCCAGCGCTCGGGCACGGCGCTGGCGATGGCGAATACCTGCGTGTTCGGCGTCTGCTTTGTAACGCCGCTGGCACTACCGCATCTGCTTGCGCTGCAGGGCTGGCCGCTGGTGTGGCTGCTGGCCAGCGGCTGCGCATTGATGGCGCGGCCCTTGTTGGGTGGTGCCAAAGTACAACCCAAGTAAAAAATGTAATAAATCCACCTCCGACGCAGACACCACCTGCGCCAGTAGCTACAAACTCCATAGCAAAGACACCTAAGTGACATGATGTCTGACGATGGCATGGAATCTGCTGATAATGTCAGCCCGCAGACGCTGGGGTATTTACCAATCCCTCCACCGCACGATGCGAGCACCATCGCAGTGCACGTCTGACTTTGCGTTTTGACATATTTGGAGAACCATGAAAAATCTGAGCAAACTGGTCGTGGCCCTGGGCTTGACCGCCGCCGCTTTGGCAACCCACGCCGCAGGCACCCTTGTCTATTGTTCCGAAGCCAGCCCCGAGGGCTTTGACACCGCGCAGTACACCGGCGGCCAAACCTTCGATGCGGCCGGCATGGCCATCTTCAACCGCCTGGTCGAGTTCGAGCGCGGCACCACCAAGGTGGTCCCCGCCCTGGCCGAGTCCTATGACAGCGCCCCCGACGGCCTGACCTACACCTTCCATCTGCGCAAGGGCGTGAAGTTCCACACCACCGAGAACTTCACACCCAGCCGCGACTTCAATGCCGATGACGTGGTGTTCACGTTCATGCGCATGTTCGACAAGACCACGCCCTTCGCCAAAGCCTACCCGGTGCAGTTTCCCTACGCGGGCGACACCGGCCTGGACACGAACGTGGCCTCGGTGCGCAAGACCGACGACAACACCGTGGTCTTCCTGCTGAAGAAGCCCGACCCCGACCTGCTGGCCAAGATCGCCATGCCGGTGTTCTCCATCCTGTCGGCCGAGCACGCCAACAAGCTGCTGGCCGCCGGCACGCCCGCGCTGATCAACCAGCAGCCCGTGGGCACCGGCCCCTACATCCTGAAGCGCTACCAAAAAGACTCGCAGATCCGTTACGCGGCCAACAAGCAGTACTGGAACGCCAAGGACATCAAGCTGGACAACCTGATCTTCGCCATCACCACCGATGCATCGGTGCGCGCCCAGAAGGTCAAGGCCGGTGAATGCCAGGCCATGTCCTATCCCAAGCCGCAAGACCTGGAAAGCCTGAAGGCCGACCCCAAGCTGAAGGTCATCAGCGCGCCTGGCTTCAACATCGGCTACCTGTCGTACAACACTGAAAAGCCCATCACCGGCAAGCTGGAAGTGCGCCAGGCGCTGGACATGGCGATCAACCGCAAGGCCATCATCGAGGCCGTGTACCAAGGCCAGGGCCAGGAAGCCACCAACCCCTTCCCATCCTCGCTGTGGTCTTACAACCCGACGCTGAAGAACGCCCCCACGAACATCGAAAAAGCCAAGGAGCTGCTGAAAAAGGCCGGCTACCCCGATGGCTTTGAGATCAATCTGTGGAGCATGCCGGTGGTGCGCCCCTACAACCCCAACGCCAAGCTGATGGCCGAGATGATCCAGGCCGACTGGGCCAAGATCGGCGTCAAGGCCAAGATCGTCAGCTACGAATGGGGTGAATACCTCAAGCGCATGAAAGCCGGCGAACAAGACGCGGGCTTGATCGGCTGGAGCGGCGACTACGCCAGCCCCGACAACTTCCTGGGCGTGCTGCTGACCTGTGAATCCGTGGGCGGCAACAACTACGCGCGCTACTGCAGCAAGGAGTTCGACGGCCTGGTGCTGAAGGCCCGCAACAGCCTGGACCAAAAGGAACGCACCGCGCTGTACATGAAGGCGCAAGAAGTCTTCAAGCGCGACCTGCCCTGGTCCACCATTGCCCACTCCACGGTGAGCCTGCCCACCGCCAAGGGTGTGGACGGCCTGAAGATCAGCCCGTTTGCTGTGTTTGACTTCGCAGGTGTGAGCTCGAAGTAAGCCCCTATCGTCAGTCCAGAAAGCAAGGTAACGGCAAAGTTCGTTACCTTGCTTTTTTGTTTTAAGCAGCTATGTTCCTCTACATCCTCAAACGCTTGGCCGTGGTGATTCCGACCTTTTTCGGTATCACCCTGCTGACCTTTTCCCTGATCCACATGATCCCCGGCGACCCCATCGAAGTGATGGTGGGCGAGCGCACGCTGGACCCTGTAATGCACGCCGAAGCCATGCACCGCTTGGGACTGGACCAGTCGCTGCCGGTGCAGTATTTTCACTACCTGGGCCAGCTCGCACGGGGTGACCTGGGCGCTTCACTGAAGACGCAGATCCCCGTCTGGACCGAGTTCAAAACCCTGTTCCCCGCCACGCTGGAGCTGGCGCTGATGGCCCTGCTGTTCGCCCTGGTGGTGGGCATGGTGGCGGGCGTGACGGCGGCGGTAAAACGCGGCTCCATCCTGGACCACGGGGTGATGACGCTGGCGCTCACCGGCTACTCCATGCCCATCTTCTGGTGGGGCCTGGTGCTGATCATGGTGTTCTCCAGCGGCATGGGCTGGACGCCTGTGTCCGGCCGTATCGACCTGGCATTCGACATACCGCCCGACACCGGCTTCATGCTGATCGACGCCTGGCGCGCCCAGCGTGCCGACCCGGGCCTGAACGGAGGTGCGCTGTGGGACGCCATCAAGCATCTGATACTGCCAACCATCGTGCTGGGCACCATTCCGCTGGCGGTGATTGCGCGCATGACGCGCTCCAGCATGCTGGAGGTGTTGCGTGAAGACTATGTGCGCACCGCCCGCGCCAAGGGCTTGTCACCCGCACGCGTGGTGTTCATCCACACGCTGCGCAATGCGCTGATACCGGTGCTGACCGTGATTGGCCTGCAGGTCGGCACGCTGATGGGTGGCGCGGTGCTGACCGAGACCATCTTCTCCTGGCCCGGCATCGGCAAATGGCTGATCGACGCCATCAGCCGGCGTGACTACCCGGTGGTGCAAAGCGGCATTCTGCTTGTCGCCAGCCTGGTCATCACCACCAATTTCATCGTCGACATCCTGTACGGCGTGGCCAACCCACGCATCCGACACCAGAAATAGAACCTCCATGTCTACCCTACCCCTCCCCGTGACCGACGAGCTGGAACTCGCACCCGGCACACCTCCATCCAGCTGGTCAGAGTTCTGGCGCAGCTTCACGAAGAACAAAGGCGCCGTCGTTGGCCTGTGCTTCATGACCCTGGTCTGCCTGGCAGCGCTGTTCGCGCCCTGGGTGGCGCCCTACAGCCCTGTCGAGCAATTCCGCGAGCATTTCCTGACACCGCCCGCCTGGGTGGCCGGTGGTTCCAGCCAGTTCCTGCTAGGAACCGACGAAGTCGGGCGCGACATCCTCTCGCGGCTGATCCACGGTGCGCGGCTATCGCTGTTCGTCGGCTTCTTCTCGGTGCTAATGGCACTCATCCCCGGCGTGGTGCTGGGCCTGTGCGCAGGCTTCTTTGGCAAGGCGCTAGACTCCACCATCATGCGCATCATGGACATCATGATGGCCCTGCCCGCGCTGCTGCTGGCCGTGGCCATCATGGCCGTGCTTGGCCCCGGGCTGGGCAATGCGCTGGTGGCGATTGCCGTGGTTTCGCTGCCCGCCTATGTGCGCCTAACCCGCGCCTCCGCCATGACCGAGCTAAACCGCGACTACGTGACCGCCGCCCGCCTGTCGGGTGCCGGCACGCTACGCCTGATGTTCGTCACCGTGCTGCCCAACTGCATGGCGCCGCTGATCGTGCACGCCACCATGGGCTTCTCGGCCGCGATTCTGGAAATCTCGGCACTGGGCTTTCTGGGCCTGGGCGTGCAGCCACCCAACCCCGAGTGGGGCACCATGCTGGCCTCGGCGCGCGACTACATCGAACGCGCCTGGTGGGTCGTCACCCTGCCCGGCCTGACCATTCTGCTGTCGGTGCTGGCGATCAACCTGATGGGCGACGGCCTGCGCGACGCGCTGGACCCCAAACTGAAAACTGCGGCCTGATCCCGCGAAAAGAAACACGATGAGTTTGTTAAACATTAAAAATCTATCCGTAGAGTTCGGCCCACAAGGCCGCGCTTTCCGGGCGGTGGACGGGCTGGACCTGGCCGTGTCCCAGGGTGAAATCGTCGGCATCGTTGGCGAATCCGGCTCCGGCAAGTCGGTGACCATGATGGCCCTCATGGGCCTGCTCGACGGCCAGGGCCGCATCACCGCCGACACACTGAATTTCGACGGCCAGGACCTGCTGAAGATCACCCCGGCCCAGCGCCGCAAGCTGCTGGGCAAGGACATGGCGATGATCTTCCAGGACCCGATGACCTCGCTAAACCCCAGCTTCACCGTCGGCTACCAGATCATTGAAGTGCTGAAGCAGCACCTGGGCCTGCGCGGCGCGGCGGCCACGGCCCGCGCGGTAGAGCTGATGGAGATGGTGGAAATCCCCGCCGCCAAGAGCCGGCTGGACGTGTACCCGCACCAGCTGTCCGGCGGCATGAGCCAGCGCGTGATGATCGCCATCGCCATTGCCTGCAAGCCGCGCCTGCTGATCGCCGACGAGCCGACCACGGCACTCGACGTGACCATCCAGGCACAAATCATGGACTTGCTGGTGAACCTGCAAAAAGCCCACAACATGGCCCTGGTGATGATCACCCATGACCTGGCCGTAGTGGCCGAGGTGGCCCACCGCGTGGCCGTGATGTACGCCGGCCAGGTGGTGGAAACCGGCAAGGTGGACCGCCTGTTCGACCACCCGGCCCACCCCTATACCGATGCACTGCTGCAGGCCGTGCCCGAGCGCAGCCACGGCGCACGCCGCCTGAGCACGCTCAAGGGCATGGTCCCCGGCCAGTACGACCGGCCCAAGGGCTGCCTGCTGTCGCCGCGCTGCCCGCGCGTGCAAGACCGCTGCAAGGCCGAGCGCCCAGCGCTGACCCAGCACGAGGGAGACGCCGTGCGCTGCTTCTTCCCGCTGAATGCGGAGGTGGCGGCATGAGCGCGATTGTTTTAGAAGCCAAGAACCTCACCCGCTACTACGCCGTCAGCCAGGGCACCTTCAAGCCCAAGCTGCAGGTCAAGGCGCTGAATGGTATTTCGTTCCAGCTGCAGGCCGGCAAAACGCTGGCCGTGGTGGGCGAATCCGGCTGCGGCAAGAGCACGCTGGCCCGCGCGCTGACACTGATCGAAACGCCAACGTCAGGCAGCCTGGTGATGGACGGCCAGGCGCTGGACACGGCCAACCCGGCGCAGCGCAAAGCCATGCGCAGCAAGGTGCAGATGGTGTTCCAGAACCCCTACGCCTCGCTGAACCCGCGCCAGAAGATCATTGACCAACTGGCCGAGCCGCTGCTGCTGAATACCAAGCTCAGTGCCGCAGAGCGCACCGCCAAGGTCCATGACACCATGCGCCGCGTCGGCCTGCGGCCCGAGTTCGCCCAGCGCTATCCGCACATGTTCTCTGGCGGCCAGCGCCAGCGCATTGCGATTGCCCGCGCCATGATCTTGCAACCCAAGATTTTGGTGGCCGACGAGCCCACATCGGCGCTGGACGTCTCCATCCAGGCCCAGGTGCTGAACCTGTTCATGGACCTGCAGGAAGAGTTCCAGACCGCCTACGTGTTCGTGTCGCACAACCTGGCGGTGGTCGAGCATGTGGCGAATGATCTGATGGTGATGTACCTGGGCCGCGCGGTCGAGGTCGGCGCCAAGGGCCTGATCTTCGAGCGCCCGCTGCACCCGTACACGCAGGCCCTGCTGTCGGCCACGCCGTCCATCGACCGGCACCAGCGCAAGGTGAAGATCAAGATCACCGGCGAGCTGCCCAGCCCGCTGAACCCACCCACAGGCTGCGCCTTCCACAAGCGCTGCCCGCACGCCACGGCCCGCTGCTCGGCAGAAGAGCCGCAGCTGCGCCCACTGCTAGGGCGCGAGGTGGCTTGCCACCATGCGGAGAGTATTAACGCGGGGTAATAGCGGCTGATATCTACAGATGAAATAGGCTGCTAGCGCAGGGATTACCTGCGCTAGCAGCTATTTTTTAGTAGCAAATCAATCTAGCATGGCGCCAGGACTTCTTGCGCGCGTGGAGCACTCCCGTACACCAGTTAGGCCCTGGCGTGGTGCCTAGTTGATGCGCAGCGACATGCCCGCTTTTTTGAAAAAAGCGAAGCTTAGCCTTCGGTTCCGCTTGGCCTGGTCATCAGAGTGAGCATCATCAATTCGCCTGTTGCAAAACATACGCTTAGCGTATATATTTGCGATCCATGACTCAAGCACAACAGGTACTTCTTCGCGATGCGATGCGGCGGCTCAACATGACCCGAGAGGCCTTCGCTGAGCGAATTGGCTCTCGAAAGCGCGCTCTTGACGCTTGGCTCCTGCCCGACGAATCGGCAGAGTACCGGGCCATGCCCGAGGTTGTGCGGCGGTTCGTAGGGGAAATTCTTACCCAGGCTAGTGCAACAGAAAAAAGTACGCAAAGCGTATACAGCACAAATGCAAATCCATCGGATGCCTGGCCGGGAACAGTGCACTTGCTGTCTGTCTCTCAATTCAGCCGCGAAGCAGTGGAGGCGCTGTTTTCTTTGGCAGACGTAATGCAGCCGATTGCGCGCCGCCGCAAGGTTTCCCGGGTTCTGGAGGGCGCAGTGCTGGGCAATCTGTTCTTTGAAGCCAGCACCCGAACCCGGGTGAGCTTTGGCGCTGCGTTCTGCAGACTCGGGGGCTCCGTTTGTGACACCACGGGCTTCACCTTCTCGTCCATGGCCAAGGGCGAATCCATCTACGACACAAGTCGCGTCATCAGTGGCTATGTGGATGCACTGGTCATTCGGCATCCAGAGCAAGGCTCGGTGGCAGAGTTTGCAAGCGCGACCAACATCCCCGTGATCAACGGTGGCGACGGCCCAGGCGAGCACCCAAGCCAGGCGCTGCTGGATCTGTACACGATTCAAAGAGAGTTTTCACACATCGGCAAGCTGATCGACGGCTCGCACATCGTGCTGACGGGTGACCTCAAATATGGGCGCACGGTGCACTCCCTGGTCAAGTTATTGACGCTCTACCGCGGCATGAAGATCAGCCTGGTTTCTCCGCGCTCACTGGAGATGCCACCCGAACTCGTCCATCTGGCTTCGAGCCGGGGGCATGTCGTCGAACAATCCAACTCTTTGCGCACGGCCGTGGTGGGGGCCGACGTACTTTATGCAACCCGGATACAAAAAGAACGATTTACAGAGGAAGCGATAGATGGCTACGACCAAAGCTTCGAGGTGAATCGCGCCCTTCTTGATGCCACGGGCAAAGCCGACACCGTGTTGATGCACCCCCTACCCCGAGACAGCAGGCCCGGCTCCTTCGACCTGAGCGTGGACTTGAACACCGACCCTCGACTGGCGATTTTCAGGCAGACCGACAACGGCATTCCCATCCGCATGGCGCTGTTTGCGCAAATGCTCGGAGTCGACAGCCTGGTCCAACGGTCGATGCGCGACGCGTCGTGGAGATCGCCGGCACATATTGGCCCCGATGACGCCCTGCTTGCCGACGAGGCGTAGACGCACATCGGCACTTACACGCGCCTCCGATGCCGCACGGGTGAAGACACCCCAGCTGTACCCGCCACTGGGCAACGAGGCGGCTTGCACCACACGGAAAGTATCAACGCAAGGCAATAGCGATCAAGGCTCCCAATGAAAACAGCCGCCAGCGCAGGGTGCACCTGCGTCAGCAGCTATTTTTTTAATAGCACCCACCAAACACCCAGGTCAGGCCGTCCCCCGCTCCACGATCGAAAAACCAATGTCCACAATCGGCTCGGCAATCGCAATGCCATCGGCCCGGTCCACGATGTACTGGGCTGCGGTTTGCCCTATGCGCGTGCCGTCTATGCGCACGCTGGTCAGGGCGGGTTCCAGGCTGGCGGCGAAGCCCACGTCGCCCAGGCCGACGATGGCCAGTTGGCCAGGCACGCTGATGCCCCGCGTTTGCGCTTCGATCAGTACGCCCAGGGCCAGCATGTCGGAGCTGCAAAACACGGCATCTGGGGCCTCCGCGCGGCTGAGCAGCTCGGCCAGGCCCGCACGCCCGGCGCCCAGAGTGGTAGGCGGTGGCGTGAGGTACACCGGCACATCGGTCTGCCAGCCCAGGCTGCGCGCCATACGCTGAAAGCCGCCGTTACGGCGGCGCGCGCGTTCGTCGTCACCACACATCAGGGCAGGCCGGCGGTAGCCGCGCTGGTGCAGATAGGAGCAGACCGCGGCACCGATTTCTTCGTTCGAAAAGCCCACCAGCATGTCGATGGGCGTGGGCGTCAAGTCCCAGGTCTCGACCACCGGAATGCCGGACGCCAGCAGTTGGCGCCGCCCGGCGGCCGAATGCATGATGCCGGTCAGCACAATGCCGTCGGGCCGGCGGCGGATGATGGCGTCCAGCAGCGCGTCTTCGCGCGACTGCTCGTAGCCGCTCTGGCCGATCATCAGCTGGTAGCCCCGGGCGTCCAGCGCCTGGTTCAGCGACTGTATGGTTTCCTGGAACACCGGCCCCACCAGCGTGGGTAGCACCGCCGCCACCAGCCGGGCGCGCGACGAGCGCAGGCCACCGGCCATGCCGTTGGGGATGAAGCCGGTGCGCTGCACCACCTCCTGCACCTTGGCCAACGTGGTCGGCGATACCTGCTCTGGGTGGTTCAGCGCGCGCGAAACCGTCATGGCGGAGACTCCAGCCAGGCGGGCGATATCGTGAACAGTCAGGGCTTGCGACATGCTTCAATGATATCAATAACATTCTTGTCAACAAGGTGTTTTAGGTACGGCATTTAATTTCGTTCATAGGCATTTAAGGGTATACCCTCTGTTTTGAGGATTTTCCAGAAGCTATTCTTCGCTCACTTTGTTATCGATAACAGACAACAATACCAACCCACTACATTCGCCGCCCATGCCCACTCCGTCTTCACATTCCACGCCCCGCATTACCGAACTTCGCGTGATTCCCGTTGCGGGCCACGACGACATGCTGATGAACCTGTCGGGGGCGCACGGCCCGTTCTTCACCCGCAACATCCTGGTCCTGACCGACAACGCCGGACGCACCGGCGTGGGCGAAGTACCCGGCGGCGAAAAAATCCGCCAGACGCTGGAAGACGCCCGGGCCCTGATCGTCGGCCAATCCATCGGCAACTACCAGGCCGTCCTGAACGCCATGCGCAAGCAGTTCGCCGAGCGCGACAGCGGCGGGCGCGGCACCCAGACTTTCGACCTGCGCGTAGCCATTCACGCCGTCACCGCTGCCGAGTCAGCCCTGCTGGATCTGCTGGGCCAGCACCTGGAAGTGCCGGTTGCCGCCCTGCTGGGCGAAGGCCAGCAGCGTGACGCCGTGCAGATGCTGGGCTATTTGTTCTATGTGGGCGACGCCAAGAAGACCAACCTGGCCTACCGCACCGAGCCCGGCGCCGACAACGCCTGGTTCCGCCTGCGCCATGAAGAAGCCATGACGCCGCAGGCCATCGTGCGCCTGGCCGAAGCCGCGCAAGAACGCTACGGCTTTCAGGACTTCAAACTCAAGGGCGGCGTGCTACCCGGCGACGAGGAAGTCGATGCCGTGGTGGCACTGCACGAACGCTTCCCCGAAGCCCGCGTCACACTGGACCCCAACGGTGGCTGGCTGCTGAAAGATGCCATCCGCCTGGGCCAGCGCATGCGCGGCGTGGTCGCCTATGCCGAAGACCCCTGCGGTGCCGAGGGCGTGTACAGCGGCCGCGAAGTAATGGCCGAGTTCCGCCGCGCCACAGGCCTGCCCACGGCCACCAATATGGTCGCCACCGACTGGCGTGAAATGGCCCACAGCCTGGCCTTGCAGTCGGTGGACATTCCGCTGGCCGACCCGCACTTCTGGACCATGGCCGGCTCCGTGCGCGTAGCCCAGCTGTGCCAGTCCTTCGGGCTGACCTGGGGATCGCATTCCAACAACCACTTCGACATCTCGCTGGCCATGTTCACCCATGTGGGCGCAGCCGCACCGGGCAAGGTCACGGCCATCGACACGCACTGGATCTGGCAAGACGGCCAGCGCCTGACCAAAGAGCCGCTGCAGATCCAGGGCGGCTACGTGCAAGTGCCCAAGAAGCCCGGCCTGGGCGTGGAGCTAGACATGGTCGAAGTCGAAAAAGCCCACCAGCTGTACCTGCAGCACGGACTGGGCTCACGCGACGACGCACAGGCCATGCAGTTCCTGATCCCCGGCTGGAAGTTCGACAACAAGCGTCCGTGCATGGTGCGCTGAGCCTGATCCAATATCAAAACATACCCAAAGGAGACAAAGCCATGAAGCTCAACCACACCCCCTTGAAGATCGCTGCCAGCGTTGGCCTGCTCGGCCTCGCCGCCACCCTGCCCGGAATGGCGTTGGCCGACATCCGCGTCATGTGCTACCAGGACGGCATCGAATGCGATGTGACCGCCGACCTGATCAAGCGTTACGAGAAGCAAAACCCCGGCGCCAAGGTGGCCCTGGACATCGTGCCCTACAAGACTGTGGTTGAGCAGCTGCCCATCCAGCTGGCCGCGGGCCAGGGCCCGGACATCGCCCGCGTGGCGGAAATCGGTGGCTTGTCGAAGAACTACATCGACATCGGCCCCTACCTGAAAGACCGTAAGTACTGGGAAACCAACTTCGGCACCACCCTGCCCTGGATGCGCAACAAGGCGGGCGACAAGGGCATCTACGGCATGCTGTCGCAAATGACCATGACCGGGCCTTTCGTCAACAAGACACTGTTCGAACAGGCCAAGATCGCCCTGCCCGGCCCCAAAGCCACATGGGAAGAATGGGCCGACGCCACCCGCAAGGTCGCCAAGGCCACCCAGACCCCCGCAGCCATGGCTTGGGACCGCTCGGGCCACCGCTTTGCCGGCCCGGCCATCAGCTATGGCGCCAAGATTTTCGATGCCAAGGGCAACCTGGCGCTGGACGATGGCTACAAGACTGCTGTGGGCAAGTTCGTCGCCTGGCATAAAGACGGTACCATGCTGAAGGACGTGTGGGGCGGCTCCGGTGGCTCCAGCTATGCCGACACCGTGGGCGAATTCAAGAACGGCCGCCTGGTGATGATCCTGTCCGGCTCATGGCAGATCAACCGCATGCAAAAGGAAATCGGCAACGCCTTTGACTGGGTGGCCGTGCCCAACCCCTGCGGCACCGCCGCCTGCAGCGGTATGCCCGGCGGCTCGGCCTGGGTCGCACTGAAGACCACCAAGTCGCCCAAGGAAGTGGCGCAGTTCCTGGACTTCATGGCGCAAGAAGCCAACGTGGCCGAATTCGCCTCGCGCACCAACACCATTCCAGCCCACGCCGGAGTGGCACAACGTGGCCTGGCCTACACCAGTGCCGGGCCTGCTGCCAAGGCTGCGCTGACCGTCTTCACCAACGGCGCGCCCACCGTGGCCCCTGCGGCCTACGCACTGCAAGGCTACAAGTACAACCGCGCCCTGATGCTGCCCACCGTGACCCGCGTGACGCAGGCCATCGTCGGTGAAATCAGCGTGGACGAAGCCATCACCAAGATCAGCGCCGACATGAATGAGGCCGTCAAGCAAGCTGAAAAGTAGCCAGCTGCTCCGCGCTGCGCCAGATGCCTTTTAGGCCTCCAGCGCAAATAGATACTGCGCAAGCAGCTATAAAATTTGTAGTATTTGAATAGCCACCTCTAGGCGCCATTGCGTCTAGGGGCACCGCCTGCGCCAAGCGGGTGCTACAGGAGAGGATATCCATGTCCGTGTTTCTGCGCCTTCTAGGCTTGTTTTTCAATCTGTTCGAGCCGGTCTTTCGGCTGGGCCAGAAATGGCTGGGCAACTCCCGCATAGGCTGGCTGTTTGTCGGGCCCAACCTGCTGGTGATCGGCGTGTTCACCTTTTTGCCCATCGTCATCAACCTGGTATACGCGGCCACGGGCGGCGTAAATCTGCTGCCTACGCAGCGCCCGTTTGTGGGGGTAGAAAACTTCTCCATCCTGCTGGAATGCCGTGACTACATGGACCTGCAGACCTGCCGCACCGACATCTTCTGGCGCTCAATTCTGAACACCATGAAGTTCAGCCTGATCCAGGTGGTGCTGATGGTGCTGTTCTCGCTGCTCACGGCCCTGGTGCTGAACCGCAAGATCATCGGCCGGGGCTTCTGGCGCGGCGTGTTCTTCTACCCCGTGCTGCTGTCGCCGGTGGTAGTGGCGCTGATCTGGAAATGGCTGCTGCAAAGCCAGGGCGTGTTCAACGCCGGCCTGGTGGCCATGGGCTCGCAACCCATGGACTGGCTGCTGGACCGACACTGGGCCTTCTTCTGGGTGGTGGCTGTGTCCATCTGGGCGCACATGGGTTTCTACACCCTGATCCTGCTGGCCGGCCTGCAGGCCATCCCGAAAGACGTGTACGAAGCCGCCGAGATGGATGCCGCCCCGCCCTGGCGCGTACTCACCCGCGTCACCCTGCCGCTGCTGATGCCCAACCTGATCGTGGTGCTGGTGCTGGTGATGATCCGCGCGGTGCAAAGCTTTGACGAGGTCTTCGTGCTGACCGGCGGTGGCCCGGGCTCGGCCACCACCTTCATCGTGCAATACATCTACCAGACCGGCTTTGCCGAGCAGATCCACCTGTACGGCCTGGCCGCCGCGGCATCGCTGATTCTGGCCGTGGGCCTGATGGCGCTGACCCTGGTGCAGCTGCGCCTGTCCAAGGCCAGCGAAGCCGGCAAGACCAAGAAATAAGAGGACAAGCCCAATGGCCAATTTCATTACCCGCACCCGTGGTGGTGCAAACAGTGGTAAATATGGTGGCAGCCGCCTGCACTGGACCGACTGGCTCTCTTACGCCTACCTGCTGGCAGGCCTTGTCGTCATGTTCGGCCCCGTGCTGTGGCTGGTCATGTCGTCTTTCAAAACCGAAAGCGCGCTGAGCCAGTTCCCGCCCAGCTTCCTGCCCTACAGCCAGAAAGAGGTGGTGGTGGCGGGCTTTGACAAACCGCTGCCGCTGTTCCTCGCCAAGGACGAAAGTGGTAAAACCCGCGAGCTGGCCCAGGTGCGCCGCATCGGCATCATCGCCACCATGGTGGACCCAGCCCAGCCGGAAACGGAAATCAAGGTCAACATCAACGACCGCAAGCCCTTGAATGAACTGAAGTTTGCCAGCGGCAACTACACCGAGCTGTTCGGCAAGTTCGCCTTTGGCACGTATTTGTGGAACAGCGTGTTTATCACCGTGGTGGCCACCATCCTCACGCTGCTGTTCAACTCCATGGCCGCGTTCGCACTGTCCAAGTACCAGTTCCGTGGGCAAAAGACAGTGTTCGTGCTGATCATCGCCACACTGATGATTCCACCCACCATCATCCTGGTGCCGGCCTTTCTGGTGATCTCGGGCCTGAACCTGCTAAACAACCTGTGGGGCGTGATCCTGCCGGCCGTGGCCACGCCCACCGGCGTGTTCCTGCTGCGCCAATACATGCTGACCATTCCCGACGAGCTGCTGGAAGCCGCGCGCATGGACAACGCCAGCGAATGGCGCATCTACTGGAAGATCATCCTGCCGCTGGCCGCGCCCGCCATGGCGGTGCTGGCCATCTTCTCCTTCATGTGGCGCTGGAACGACTTCCTGTGGCCGCTGATCGTGCTGTCCAAGTCGGAGAATTTCACCCTGCAGCTGGCGCTGAACGCCTTCCAGGGCGAGCTAAACACCCAGTGGCATTACCTGCTGGCGATGACGGTGATCACGCTCATCCCGATCAGCCTGGTCTTCACCTTTTTGCAGAAATACATCACCACTGGCATCGCCGGTGCCGGTGTGAAGTAACACTTTCATAGGACGTATACCGTGGCTACTCTGGCACTCTCCAATATCGTCAAGGCCTTTGACAAAAGCACCATCATCCATGGCGTGGATCTGACCGTCTCCGACGGAGAATTCGTGGTCTTCGTCGGCCCTTCAGGCTGCGGCAAGTCCACGCTGCTGCGCATCATCTCCGGGCTGGAGCCCGCCACCAGCGGCGACATCCTCATTGACGGCCAGCGCGTCAACGAGGTGTCGGCCGCGCACCGTGGCTGCTCCATGGTGTTCCAGTCGTATGCGCTGTACCCGCACATGAGCGTGTACGACAACATGGCTTTCGGGCTGGAAAACCTGGGCGTGGCCAAATCGGTGATCGAAACCAAGGTCACCGCGGCCGCCACCATGCTGCAGCTGGCCCCATTGCTGCAGCGCAAGCCCACGCAACTGTCGGGCGGTCAGCGCCAGCGCGTGGCCATTGGCCGCTCCATCGTGCGCGAACCCAAGCTGTTCCTGTTTGACGAGCCGCTATCCAACCTGGACGCCGAGCTGCGCGTTTCCATGCGTGCCGAGATCCGCGACCTGCACGCCCGCCTGGGCGCGACCATGATCTACGTCACCCACGACCAGGTGGAAGCCATGACCATGGCCGACAAGATCGTGGTACTGCGCGCCGGCCGCATCGAGCAGGTGGGCACGCCGCTGGAGCTGTACAACAAGCCGCGCAACCAGTTTGTGGCCGGCTTCATCGGCAGCCCGCGCATGAACTTCGTACCCGCGGCGCAGTTCCCCACCGCCTTGCCCGGCGCGCACACAGTGGGCATACGCCCCGAGCACGCGCAACTGGACGACGCCGGGCCGCTGCAGCTCAAGGTCAAGCAGGTAGAGCAACTAGGTGCCACCAGCATCCTGCATGGCAACGTGGTGCCCGACGCGCCTTTCGAGCTGATCCTGAATGGCCAGACCACCATCCAGCGCGGCGACACCGTGCGCGTCAGCGCGCCTGCCGAGCACCTGCACTGCTTCGACAAAGACGGTCTGCGTCTGTAACTCTTGCACACCAACACCATGCGTCTCGACAATCCCCCCCTCTTCGCCCTGCATGCGCGCAGCGGCAACCACCTCGAACTGCGCAGCACCGGCGGCGCCGTGGCCCATGTCTGGGTGCTGGAAGAAGACATTCTGCGCGTGCTGGTGCTGCCCAGCGGCCAGCTGCACATGCCGCGAAGCTGGACGGTGGCGCCCGGTCTGGAAAACCTGCCCGTGGAGGGCCGCGACCGCTTCGACACCAGCGGCTTCTCGCTACCGGCCTTCGCGCTGACGCAGGATGAAAAGCAGCTGTGCATCACCACAGCGGCCGTGCGCCTCACCATTACCCTGGCCGGCTTCTTCTGCCGCTGGGAAAGCCAGCACAACGGCGCCTGGCAAGCCACCGCCGCCGACCGCAGCACGCAGAGCTATAACTTCGGCTGGTGGGACGAGAAGGTCTACCACTACCTGGCGCGCGAGCGCGGTGAGGCCTACTTCGGCCTGGGCGAGCGCGCAGGCGATGCCAACCGCGCCGGCCAGCGCTACCGCATGTGCAATCTGGACCCCATGGGCTACAGCGCGCGCAACACCGACCCGCTGTACAAACACATCCCGTTCTACATCACCCGCAAGGGCGGCGAGAAGGATGCCGGCCTCTGCTTCGGCCTGTTCTACGACACCCTGTCCGACTGCAGCTTCGACATGGGCCGCGAACTAGACAACTACCACGGCCACTACCGCTACTTCGTAGCCGACCATGGCGACCTGGACCTGTACTACATCGCCGGCACCGACCCCGCCGCCATCACCAAGCGCTACACCTGGCTGACCGGCCGCCCCATCTTCCCACCGCGCTACGCGCTAGGCTATTCGGGCTCCACCATGAGCTACACCGACGCGCCGAACGCACAGGAACGCATGGGCGAATTTCTGGAGCGCTGCGCTGAGCACGACATCCCCTGCGACTCGTTTCACCTGTCTTCCGGCTACACCTCCATCGGCCCGGGCCGCTACGTGTTCAACTGGAACCGCGACAAGTTCCCCGACCCCGCCGCGTTCGTTGAGAGCTACCTCGCCAAAGGCGTGCGCCTGGTGCCCAACATCAAGCCCGCCCTGCTGCGCGACCACCCGCGTTTCGAAGAAGCCCGCCAAGCCGGCCTGCTGGTGGCCGACCCCGACGGCCAGCCCACCGCCATCCAGTTCTGGGACGGCACCGGCGCCTACCTGGACTTCACCCAGCCCGCCACCATCGCCTGGTGGAAAAAGCAGGTGACCCAGCAGCTGCTGCAGTACGGCATACCCACCACCTGGAACGACAACAACGAATACGAGATCTGGAGCGACCAGGCCATGTCGTACGGCTTTGGCACGCCACGCCCTGCGCGTGAAGCCAAGCCGCTGCAAACCCTGCTGATGATGCAGGCGTCGCACGCCGCGCAGACCGAATTCGCCCCGGCCGAACGCCCCTACCTGGTGTCGCGCTCGGGTGCTGCCGGCATGCAACGCTATGTGCAAACCTGGTCGGGCGACAACTACACCGCCTGGGAAACCCTGCGCTACAACATCCGCATGGGCCTGGGCCTGGCGATGTCCGGCGTGTCCAACACCGGGCACGACATTGGCGGCTTCTCCGGCCCCGCGCCCAGCCCCGAACTGCTGGTGCGCTGGGTGCAGCACGGCATCTTTCTGCCGCGCTTCAGCATCCACTCGTGGAACGACGACAAGACGGTCAACGAGCCCTGGATGTACCCGGCCGCCACGCCGCAGATCCGCGCGCTGATCCACCTGCGCTACCGGCTCATGCCCTGCCTATACGACCTGGTGTGGCGCTACCACAGCGCGTATGAGCCCATCATCCGCCCGACCTACCACGACTTCCCGGAAGACCCGCGCTGCCTGGAAGAAAACGACGACATGCTGCTAGGCGCCAACCTGCTGGTGGCATCGGTCGTGGACGAGGGCCACACCCAGCGCCGCGTCTGGCTGCCCGGCAGCGGCGGCTGGGTCGAATGGGCCACGGCGCAGTACTACAAGGCTGGCCAGCACATCACGCTGGACGCGCCGCTGGACGGCCCGCCGCCCCTGCTGGCGCGTGAAGGCAGCGCCATCGCGCTGAACGTGGGCGAGATCCATTTCGCCCAGGTGCAAGACGTACGCGGCTTCCAGGTCTTCCCATTCCAGGGCGCAGGCCAGTTCGAAGCCACCTGCTTCGAGGACGACGGCCACACCCAGGCCTGCCGCGACGGCAGCCACGGCCAATGGCGGCTGCAGGTCAGCAGCACGGCAGAAACGCTCAGCATCCAGGTGCTGCGTGAAGGAGCCCGCGCGCCGGTGCAAGACAGCGTGGTACTGTATGTGCCCGCCAGCGACACGCGCAGCTTGCAGTTCGGCAGCGCCATGCTGCAGAGCAGCACGGTAGACGGCGCCTGGCGCCAGCTGACGCTCAAGCTCTGATATACGTCAAAACCACTGCTAGCGCAGGATTTACCTGCGCTAGCAGCTATTTACTCCATAGCATTTCAAGCAGGCAAGCGCGCCAACAACCGAGAACGCGTTTACGGTCTAAGGCAGTCTAAAGTCCAAGCTATCGTGCACCGAAACGGCGGTTAACTGCGTATTTCGGCCTGGTGGAGCGGCAGTGCCAAAAATTGTTGACCAGTCATCCGGGGGCAATGGTTTTTCCATGCAGGCTGGTATTTAGTGGAACGTGAGAGTGAATTGGTACTATCGGCCACACCCGGACATTCCGCTAGCATCGCAACTGAAGCCGTGATTGGACTCAAATCCCAAATTTTTCAAATATCGATTTCAAATCGGTATGCCATTCCATACAGGACCAAGTTACTGAGAATGCCAAAAGAGTCACTTCGCGGAAGGAGTTTAGGCACATTGAGCCTTGCTACTCTACTTGTTGGGATCTTATTAATTGGGTCATTATGGGTTCATCGTACGACAACTCCAAACCTTGTCGAGGGTGACACTCCGGCGCCATTCGGGTCTTCAATTGCGTTGGAAGTTGTTCCATCGCCAAATCGACGTCTTATTGCTGGTGAAAAATTCGACTTCAAATTCAAGGTCAACTTTGTCTTGAATGCAGATCATGGCAAAGTGACACTCATCATGCAGCCGACAACAAATGAATGTTCCTGGCGCGCGATTACCACTGAGATAAACCATGGCAATGGCACGGCACTAACTGGTATTTCCCTTGGTTATGAGCAGCTACCAGACACGGATAGCATCAAATTTACAGCATTACTTGCCGGTGAAAATCAAAAAGAAACATCAACAAAATCCACTGTTGCCCTGCCAGTTAAACGGCTGGACATACCATTGGAAAAATCAGCATTAACACCAAGGCACTCCAATTGTCACGCATAAATATAAACAGCCGTTTTTCCAGAATCGGATTGCCAAATATTCGTTGGCTATTTTTGCTAATAGCTGCCGCTTTTCACGTCAGTGGTACTTGGAGTGAGATTGGTCCAGAACTGCAGATTTTTTCTGGCAAATCGACTGACCTCACAATAATAAAATGCCTGCCATTGGAATACATCGAGATCATCTTACCTGGCATATTTGTTTTAATTTTCGGATGGTGGATGATTTTTGAAGCACTGCGAACTCGGAGATACATACTCACCAAGGCGATGTTTATTTTTATCGCTTGGTCAGGATTCATTCTGATTCAGATTTTTCCAATTTTCGAAAATCTACTTGGTTTCTGGTGGCAGTTTGGCGATCTAAAGGCCCGTCTTCTTCAGTTCTCTATTAACTGGCTTTAATATAAAAATTAATTACCCAACGGAAGTATTATTCATTTCCGCATTGCAGGCATTCATACAGCTGTTTCAAAGATGAAATCTTGATAGTCCAGTGCAGCTTGTCAACACTCCTCCACACTGACATTAAATATCTTTATCTCCTGAACCAACATTTAGCATATCAACACCAGCGAAGTAGTCAGCGACTACCGGAGTGACGGCCCATGATTTCCGCAATGCACACTCCATCAACGACCACCAGCTAAAACAGCCCCCAGCGCAGATAAAACCTGCGCTAGCAGCTATCAATTACGCAGCACCAGCACTCTGGGGCAAGGCATCGAAGCAGCTTTGCAGATACTCCACGCAGACCCGCACCTTGGCGGATGTGGTCAGGCGCGCCGGGTACACGGCCCACACGTCGGCCTGCTGGTCGTAGGCAGGTAGCACTTGCACCAAGGCGCCCGACTGCAGCAGCGGCGCCACGTCCCACAGCGAACGCAGCACCGCGATCTCACCGTGGTTGGTGGACAGCGGGCCAGTCACCTTGGCCAACTGCTTCGAGGACGACGGCCACACCCAGGCCTGCTGTGATGGCAGGCACGGCCAATGGCGGCTGCAGGTCAGCAGCACAGTAGACGGCGCCTGGCGCCAGCTGACGCTCAAGCTCTGATATGCATCAAAACCGCTGCTAGCGCAGGATTTACCTACGCTAGCAGCTATTGATTCAATAGCAGTTCAAGCAAATAAGCGTGTCAGCAACTTAGGCGCCGCAGACACCAGCATCGCCACGCCGGAGGCTGTCAACAGGCCCAGCACGATCTTGCGAAACGCGGCTTCGCTGATGCCTATATACAGCCGGGCACCCAGCAGCGTAGGCATCAGCATGGCCAACGCCACCAAGCCAAACATGGGCAGCATGTCCCGCGTGACCATGCCGGCTGCCAGGTAGCTGCCCATGGTGACCAGCAGCATGGACAGGTTGAAGTTCTGCACCACGGCACGCTGCGCATCCTTCTCATAGCCGCGCAGCGTGCACCACAGCGTAGGCAGCGCCCCGGTAAAGCCACCCAGGCCGCCCATCACACCGCCACTCAGCCCCACCAGCCCATCGGCCAGCCGGCCACCCACCGTGACCCGGGGCAGCTGCCGCGCCATCAGCATGGCCGGGCACCACAGCACCAGCAGGCAACCCAGCACCAGGCGGAACCAATCCATGTCCATGCGCGGCAGCAAAGCCACACCCAGTGGTATGCCCAGCAAGCCGCCCAACACAAAGGGCAACAAAATCTTGATGTCAAAGCCACGGCGCACCGAGACAGCAGCAATGATCTGTCCCGTCAGCGAGCCAAACACCGCCAACGCCGCCGCCAGACGCGGCTCCAGCGTCCACACCCAGAACGACATGGACACCAGCCCATAGGCAAAGCCAGACAAGCCCTGCACAAAACCCGCCACCACGGCACCCACCACAACTACGGCATACACCGAATCCATTGCGTTCCCTCCAGCAGAATTGCCAAACGGGCTATTGTGAACAAGTGGCTGGCAGCGTGGTCCTGCCTAGTGGAGCGACGGTGCAGGCAATCATTGATCAATCGTGCTCAACGTGTAGAGGTGGGAGCGAATTGGTACTATCGGCCAGAACCAGACGCTCGCTGCGTCGTTTCATTCCTCCCCTTCTACACCCTAACGAATGCTCGAACGCCTCAAAGCCTTCATGCGACCCAGCATGCCGACGTTGGAAACTCAGCCTAATTTAGAGGGCTTCGTCTACGTCACCGACGCAGAGACCACCGGTATGCGTGACGCCGAAGTTGGTTCCACTATTCGAAATCCCAGTGCTGAACCGCCTTGGATAGTTGTGCATCGCTCTTTGGACGACGTGTCGGTTGCCCGATGGCCCGGACGGCTGTTTCGTGTTGAGATTCTCGAAACGGCCAGTGAGCAACCAATGTCGTACGCTAACTACACGAGGGCTGTTGCAGTTACGGTGGTCGCGGAGTTGCCGGCGCTACTCCTTCTTGGTACTCATGGAGAGAACGTCGCGAAAATCCTTGTCAAGATTGACACGCTTACGCTCGATGAGGCGTTTGCATTAGCGGAAGTTACCAAGCCATCATCGTCTGAAATCTATGCGACCGCTTGGGGGAATTGGCTTGCTGAAGTAGACAAACAGTCGGTCTACCTTGATGCTGACCACCGAAATACTTTGCAAATCAGAGTTGGGCCTACGGTCTCGCCTGTTGGCTACGCCCTTTCGCTGGTGTATTCCAAGATGCACAATCGCGCACAAACGGTGAGCGGCCCAGCCGCAATTTGCTTCAATGCGGACGGAGAGGGAGAACTGCAAGCCCCTTGGCAGGGGGCAACCAATGCGCTTTTGCATGCAGCGATGGCCTACGGCGCTCCCGGTCTGCTCTCATCACAACAGACTACCGCGCTGAAATATCCTTGGCGGACGGTGATAGAAGGACACGCAGACTGAGTAGAGGGTCTGCCATCCGTCTATTTGAGATAGACGCTTCGGGGCCACTGGGGCGGCCCCAAATCCGGCAGAATCCGGCCAATAGCGGTCCCTCAAGCTATTGGGCTACAGCTATCGACGATTTCACCATTTTCACAGTCATTACCGCCGATGCGTCGCTTCATTCTTATTGCAATTCTTCTTACTTGTGCGAATGCTTTTGGGGCTCCCGAAGACGGGCCGCTTGCGCGCTGCATGAAAGCAGATGGATCCCGTCCGGGTCGCTTGGCTTGTTATAGCAATCGTCTAGCCGCTTTGGAGCATGAACAAAAGAAGTTAATTGAGCAAATTCAACATGCCCTGTCTGACCCGCCTCCAGAAGCTGTTGACTATGAGTTGGCGAAAGTGAACCTATCCAAGGCACAGGCGGCATGGACAAAGTTCTATGTTGCTGATTGCCAATTCGGAGCCAACGTGTTTGGAGGCGGGAATGGGGGGCCTGAACAGGAATTGGATTGCAACGTAAGGCACTTTGAAGCCCGTAACAATGACCTTAAGAATCTGTATCGTGACTTTCTCAGTCGCGAACCAGTCCGTTAATCGGGTTCACAACGGCGGCCATCGTGTTCGCCATTCTCCGAAACCGAGCAAATCCTTGTAGCCCGTTCACGTCCGACGTTAGAGCGCGAAATAACATAGGATTTGGATGGCCGCTGTCTGGAAATTTGTGTGACAGCTTCGGGCCCTGAAGCGACGTTCGCTCATCTCCTAAGCCGACATTCAAACAACCAGCTTCAGTGCAATGCTCACCGATGGCCGGAGTGATGCCCCATGATGTCCGCGATACCCGCGCCGCCCAAAGAGACCCACAAGAAACAAGCTCCCAGCGCAGATAAAACCTGCGCCAGCAGCTATCAATTACGCAGCACCCGCACTCTGGGGCAAGGCATCGAAGCAACTCTGCAGGTACTCCACGCAGACCCGCACCTTGGCGGAGGTGGTCAGGCGGGCCGGGTATACGGCCCACACGTCGGCCTGCTGGTCGTAGCCAGGTAGCACTTGCACCAGCGCGCCCGACTGCAGCAGTGGCGCCACGTCCCACAGCGAACGCAGCACGATGCCACGACCGTCCACCGCCCACTGCACCGCGATCTCGCCGTGGTTGGTGGACAGCGGGCCGGTCACCTTCACCACCTGCTGCTGGGCGCCCGTGCGCAGCCGCCACACGCCAAACGGGTGGTCGCGCTCCTTGATGACCAGGCAGTCGTGGCCAGCCAGATCGGCCAGGGTGCGCGGTGTGCCGCGCCGCGCCAGGTAGGCCGGGGCGACGCACAGCACGCGGCGGTTGCTGGCCAGGCGGCGGGCGATCAGGTGCGGGGCAATCTCGTCGCCCACCCGCACATCCAGGTCGAAGCCCTCGGCGGCAACATCCACCAGGCGGTCCAGCACCTCCAGGCGTAGCTGCAACTCGGGGTACTGCTCGTGCATGCGCGACAACATGGGCGCCACCACGTTGCGGCCAAAACCAAAGCTGGTGCTGATGCGCAAAGTGCCGCGCGGGCTGCCTTTGGTAAGGCCCACCTCCTGCACCAGCTGGTCCACGCCGTCCAGGATTTGCCCGGCCCAGTGGAAGACGCGCTCGCCCTCCTCCGTCACCACCACGCGGCGCGTGGTGCGCTGCAGCAGTTTCACGGCCAGGGCTTCTTCCAGCAGGCGGATGCGCTTGCTGACGTAGGCTACGGAGGTGCCCAGCTCATCTGCCGCCGCCGCAAAACTGGCCTTGCGCGCCACCACGGTGAAGACGCGCAGGTCGTCGTTGTTCAGTGTTTTATGCACGAAGTGTTGATAGTGGATTCACACCTGGCCGATTGTAAATTTATCGTGGCCAATTAAAAATCCAGCCTTCTCCACCTATCTCAACGCTGTACAGAAAGCTCACCATGCCCCAGCCCTACAAGATCGCCGTCATCGCCGGAGACGGCATTGGCCAGGAAGTCATGCCCGAAGGCCTGCGCGTGCTGCAGGCTGCCGCCCAGCGCTTTGGTATTGCGCTGCAGTTCCAGCATTTCGACTGGGCGCATTGCGGCTACTACGCCCAAACCGGCCAGATGATGCCCGACGACTGGAAGGCCCAGTTGCAGGGAATGGACGCCATCTACTTCGGCGCCGTGGGCTGGCCAGACACCGTGCCCGACCACGTGTCCCTATGGGGTTCGCTGCTCAAGTTCCGCCGCGAGTTCGACCAGTACATCAACCTGCGGCCGGTGCGCCTGTTTGAGGGAGTGCCCTGCCCACTGGCCGGGCGCAAGCCGGGCGACATCGACTTCTTCGTGGTCCGAGAAAACACCGAAGGTGAGTACACCAACCTGGGCGGCGTGATGTATGCAGGCACCGAGCGCGAGATCGTCATCCAGGAGTCGGTGTACTCGCGCTTCGGCGCGGACCGGGTGCTGAAGTACGCGTTTGAGCTGGCGCAAAGCCGCCCGCGCCACAAGCTCACTGTAGCCACCAAGTCCAACGGCATCGCCATCAGCATGCCCTGGTGGGACGGCCGGGCCGACGCCATGCACCAGCACTACCCGCAGGTGGTCGTGGACAAACAGCACATCGACATCCTCAGCGCGCGCTTTGTGCTGCAGCCAGACCGCTTCGACGTGGTGGTGGCCAGCAACCTGTTTGGCGACATCCTGTCTGACCTGGGCCCGGCTTGCACCGGCACCATAGGCATTGCGCCGTCTGCCAACCTGAACCCGGAGCGCAGCTTCCCCTCGCTGTTCGAGCCGGTGCACGGGTCGGCCCCGGACATCGCAGGCAAGAACATCGCCAACCCGGTCGCCATGGTCTGGTCGGGCGCGCTGATGCTGGACTTTCTGGGCCACCGCGAGGCGCACGACGCCATCCTGCGGGCCATAGAACAAGTGTTGGCCCACGGCCCGCGCACTGCCGACCTGGGCGGCAGCGCGTCCACCACCGAGATGGGCATGGCGATTGCCGCACTGTTGGCATAGCGGCGGGTGTGGCCTGCGGCCCCTTGAATGCCCAGGGTGGCACCGACCCTGCAGGCTCCACATATTGCTATTTATTTCATAGCTGCTTGCGCAGGTAAATCTTCCGCAAGCAGCTATTTTCTTATGTAAATGCACTGCGCTTGCCGGTGCCGATGGGTGGCAAGATGCAATGCACCCGATTGCACACCCATCCCA
Organism: Rhodoferax sp. GW821-FHT02C08; assembly: GCF_059421805.1. NCBI lineage: Bacteria > Pseudomonadati > Pseudomonadota > Betaproteobacteria > Burkholderiales > Comamonadaceae > Rhodoferax > Rhodoferax sp. GW821-FHT02C08. Next base: position 288,080 of record NZ_JBWKVR010000003.1, on the reverse strand, counting down.
CAATCCAGTCAAAACCCGTGTGACTGACTTCCACACGGTGAAACACATCTGGTCTAACCTCTGCCATCTTCGCGGTCCTGCTGCAGCACCTATAGGCTGACGACCACCCCGCGTATACCTGCGCCGCTCCAATGGAGGAGGGAAAACCAGACAGCTCTTTGCCAGCTTTGGCCTTGGCAAATGCAATAAATTTTCCACACGGGAAAACACCTAGAAAACAAATTCCATTTCAGCATTACATTGCAATGCAACCGGGTGCAAAACAACTGCATAACTACCCGAAACACTTGCTTTGGAATGAATTACGTATGTCCATGGACGATCTTCTTTTCGGTAAACGCAACAAGCGGGGCGACTGGGCGCCCAACCAGCATCCGGGCATTGCACCGTTCTGGTCGTGGCCGCCGAACCTGTTGAAAGTGCTGAAATGGCTGCCCGGCTATGTGTGGCCGTGGAACCTGTTCCACATCGCCACGGCGCTGGTGTGGTGGTACTACGTGCTGCCCGATGTGCAGACCATGAAGACCATCAGCTGGGGCTGGACGCTGTACCTGCTGGCGGTCAACCTGGCAGCCTGCCTGGTGTTCTATGGATTCTTTGAGTGGCGCTACTACAGCCGGCAGGTGCAGGGCAAAAGCTTCAAGTACCACCATAAGTTTCCCAAGGAGCAACCGTCCGATGTGTTCTGGTTCAAAAGTCAGAACATCGACAACTTCTTGCGCAGCTTTCTGGTCACGATCCCGCTATGGACGATGGTGGAAATCATCTTCCTGTGGTGCTTCGCCAATGGCCTGGTGCCCTGGGTGCAGTGGATCGACAACCCGTATTACCTGGCGCTGCTGATGTTCATAGCACCGGCCATCCACGAGGTGCACTTCTTCGTGATCCACCGTGCCATGCACTCGCCCCGTTTCTACAAATGGGTACACGCCATACACCACAACTCGGTGAATCCCAGCCCCTGGTCGTCACTGAGCATGCACCCGGTCGAAGGTGTTCTGTACCACGCGGTCGCCCTGTGGCACCTGGTGATTCCGTCCAACCCCATCGTGGCGATGTTCCAGCTGCACATGGCCGGCTTTGGCGCCATCAACGGCCACCTGGGCTTTGACAAGCTGAAGCTGGGCGAAGACAGCGCCATGGACAGCCATGCCTACACGCACTACCTGCACCACAAGTACTTCGACGTGAACTTTGGTGGCGACGGCCTCGTCCCCCTGGACCAATGGTGCGGCACCTGGCACGACGGCTCCAAGGAAGGCGAGCTGCGCATGCAGGAGCGCTACCAGAAGAAGCTGGCAAAGATGAATGCCCGAAAGGAGGCACAACCGTCCCCGACCGAATAAACCACGCCCAACACGGTACACGCACGCCGTGCACCGCCCACCTAAACAGAGAAAGAGGAGCACAAGATGAAAACAGTTAAAAACATGTTGAAAACAATCGCCGTAGCCGCCCTGGTGGCCTGCACTGCCAGCACGGCCATGGCCGCCGGCGCCAAGATATTTGTCATCGGCGGCAAGGCCGATGATCCGTTCTGGTCCCGCGTCAAAAAGGGCGCGGACGACGCCGCCCTGGTGGTCAAGGCCGCGGGTGGGAGCGTCACCTGGCTGGGCCCGCAGACTTATGACAACCTGGGCCCCGATGCCGCCAAGCTGATCCGCACCGCGCTGAGCCAGAAGCCGGACGCCATCGTCGGCCCCGACTGGGTTCCCGAAGCCATGGACGCGGCCTTCAAGGAAGTGGTCGCCGCTGGCGTGCCGCTGATCATCTACAACTCGGGTGGCATGGATGCCGCCAAGCGCCTGGGCGCACAGAACTATGTGGGCAGCGAAGAGTACGTAGCGGGCTTTGGCGGTGGCGAATACTTTGCCAAGCACGGTGTCAAGAACGTGCTGTGCGTGAACACCCAACCCGGCTCCACCAACCAGGAAGCGCGCTGCAAGGGCATGGCCGATGGCATGGCCAAGAACGGCGGCAAGGGTACGCAGCTGCCACTGCCCTCGTCGGCCTTCGGCAACCCGACCGCCGTGGCCCAGGCCGTGAAGGCCGCGCTGCAAAAGGACAAGACGGTGGACGGCCTGATCACCATCGCCGCCGGTGACGCCACCAGCGCGGCCACCGGCATCAGTCAGGCAGGTCTGGTGAAGCAGGTCAAGCTGGGCACCTTCGACATCGACCCGACCAACCTGCAGCGTCTCAAAGAAGGCACGCAGCTGTTCTGCATCGACCAGCAACCCTATCTGCAAGGCTATTTGGCGGTATCCATGCTGAACGCTTACGTGCAATACGGCCTGAAAGTGCCCACCGCACCCATCCTGACCGGCCCCGGCATTGTGGACGCATCCAACGTCGATGCCACCTTGGCCGGTGCAGCGGCAGGCGCGCGTTAAGCCTGACCGAAAACGGCCCGGGCAGCCGCCTGGGACGGCTTATTCCACCGCGAGGCCCCTGCCCGCTGATTACTTTTTTGCAATGCACGAACGACTGACACCATGAACTCGAAAACCATTCCTCCCCCACCGATCGGGGTCCAAGCCGAAGCAAGCAGTGCCCAGCCGGGGTTCTCCCTGGGCAACCTGCTGCGGCGGCCGGAAACCGGCTCCTTCATCGGTCTTGTCTTAGTCTTCGTGTTTTTTGCCATCTTCGGTGGCGAGACCTTTCTGTCGGCCAGCGGCGCGGCCAGCTGGCTGAACATCGCCGCCGAGCTGGGCATCATCGCCCTGCCAGTGGGCTTGCTGATGATCGCCGGCCACCTGGACCTGTCGATTGGCAGCACCATTCCGGCCAGTTCGATGACCATTGCCATCGTCAGCGGCCACTATGGCCTGCCCATGCCGGTGGGCATTGCTGCGGCGCTGGGCTTGGGCCTTGCAATTGGCTGGCTCAACGGCTACTTGATCGTGCGCACCGAGCTGCCGTCCTTCGTGGTCACGCTGGCCACCTTGTTTGCGGTGGCCGGGTTGACGCTGGGTCTGTCGGTCATCGTGGCGGGCAGCACCAGCGTGGCGCTGAACAGCGACCCCATCACCAAGATGCTGTTTGGCAACTTCATCGACGGCAAGTTTGAAGTCATCCTGCTGTGGTGGGTGGCGGCCATGCTGTTTGTGAGCTACATCCTCAGCCACTCCAAGTACGGCAACTGGATTCTGGCCCTGGGCGGCGACAAGGTCAGCGCCCGCAACGCTGGCATCCCCACCAACAAACTGAACATCGCGCTATACATGGCCAGCGGGCTGTGTGCCGCCTTCGTGGGCATGTGCCAGGCCATTCTGTACAACAGTGCGCAGGTATCGGCTGGCCAATCGTTCATCTTCAATTCCATCATCGCAGTGGTGATCGGCGGCGTGATCCTGACCGGCGGCTATGGCTCGGTGATGGGCATTGTGCTGGGCACCATGACCTTCGCCATCGTCAATCAAGGCATTTACTACACCGGCTTTGACGCCAACTGGGCCAGCCTGATCATCGGCGTGCTGCTGCTGGCCGCCGTACTTCTGAACAACACCTTCCGCACCATGGCGTTGAGCCACTCCGCACCACGTGCTAAACCAAAGGCCAGCAAATGACTACCGCACCTCTGCTACAGCTCAAAAACGTCTACAAATCCTTTGGCCCGGTAGATGTACTGCACGACATTTCCCTGGACGTCAAAGCCGGTGAAGTACTCTGCCTGCTGGGTGACAACGGCGCCGGCAAGTCCACACTGATCCGCCTGCTGTCCGGCGTACACAAGCCCACCTCGGGCGAGATGCTGATGAATGGCAAACCCGTGGCCTTCAACACCCCACGCGATGCCAGCGACCACGGCATTGCCACCGTGCACCAGTTCGGTGGCACCTTCCCACTGATGAGCATTGGCCGCTCGTTCTTCGTCGGCGCGGAACCCACCAAGCAGTGGGGTCCGTTCGAAGTGTTCGACCGCAAGCGGGCCAACGAGATTGCCGTACGCGAAATGCGCGAGCTGGGCATCACCCGCATCACGGACGGTGACCGCCTGGTGGGCGGCCTGTCTGGCGGCGAACGGCAGGCGCTGGCGATTGCCCGTGCCGTGCACTTCGGCGCCAGCGTACTGATTCTGGACGAGCCCACCGCCGCCCTGGGCGTGAAGGAAGCCGCACACGTGCTGCGCATTGTTCTGCAAGCCCGCAGCAAAGGCATTGCCGTCATCTTCATCACGCACCAGGTGATGCACGCGCTGACCGTGGGCGACCACTTTGCGGTGCTGATCCGGGGCGCCAAGGCGGCCGACTTCCGCAAGGGCGAAAAAACCCGGGAAGAAGTGACCGACCTGATGGCCGGCGGCGAGTCCATGGCCTCGCTGGAAGCAGAAATCGAAAGCCACCTCTAACTTTTCCCTTAAACCTGACCCTGACTGACATTGAACATGACACACACCTTCACCCTCGCCGCCTGCGCCGAAATGCTCTGGCAAGACAAACCCATGGAATGGCGTGTAAAACGCCTGACCGAATTGGGCTTCCAGGTCGGCCTGTGGAACTGGCCTGAACATGATCTGGCCATGCTGGAAAAATCAGGTGCCACCTTCTCCATCATGAATGGCTACCTGCGTGGCCGCCTGTCTGACGATGAGGGCGCGGAGGAGTTGCTGCGCACCGCGCGCGAGACCGCCCAAGTGGGCAAACGCCTGGGCGTAGCGCGCCTGAACCTGCACGGCACCGGCCTGGGCGATCGCGGCCTGCCGGTCACCCCATGCACGACGGTCACTGGCCCGATGTGGCTCAAGGCCCGCGACACGCTGTGCCGCATTGCCGACATGGCCGACAAAGAAGGCGTGGTTTTCACGCTGGAAAACCTGAACCTGCCGCTGGACCACCCCGGCGTTCCCTTTGGCCGTGCTGAAGATACGCTGGCGCTCGTGTCGTCCGTGAACCATCCACGGCTGCGCCTGAACCTGGACCTCTACCACGCACAAATCGGCGAGGGCAATCTGATTGAGTTGTGCCGCGCCTGCCTGCCCTGGATTGGCGAGGTGCAGGTGGCCGATGTGCCAGGCCGCATAGAGCCCGGCACGGGCGAAATCAACTACGCCGGTGTTGCGCGCGCCCTGTTTGCCATGGGCTACCACGGCCCGGTGGGCATGGAGGCCTTTGCCAGCGGCGACCCGGAAGCCGCACTGGAAGCCTTCCGCAGCGCCTTCACGCTCTGAACCCCACATCTTTCCCCTTTCATTTTTAACCCCCTCGCAACCGGCTTGAACGCCGGGTCTGCATCTACTTTTTTGGAGAACTCTATGATCAAAGTCGGACTTCTGGGCGCAGGCCGCATCGGAAACGTACACGCCAAAAGCATTGCCGCCAACGCGCAAAGCCAGTTGGTGGCTATTTCGGACTTCCACCCCGCAGCCGCAGAAACCCTGGCCGCCGCCTACGGCGCCAAGGCACGCAGCACCGAAGAGATCATTGCCGACCCCAGCATCGGTGCGGTGCTGATCGCCACCTCTACCGACACGCATTCCAACCTGATCGAAGCCGCCACCGCCGCCGGCAAAGCCGTGCTGTGTGAAAAGCCGGTGGACCTGGACCTGGAACGCGCACTGGCCTGCCAGGCCGCCACAGCCAAGCACCACCGCCCGGTGATGATTGGCTTCAACCGCCGCTTCGACCCCAACTTCGCCGCCCTCAAAAAGTCATTCGACGCGGGCGAAATCGGCAAGGGCGAACTGCTGTCCATCACCTCGTTCGACCCGGCACCTCCACCGGTCAGCTACATCAAGGTGTCGGGCGGCCTGTTCCGCGACATGGCCATCCACGACTTTGACATGGCGTGCTGGATCTTTGGCGCTGCACCTGTGGCCGTGACCGCCGTGGGCAGCAGCATCGTGGACCCCGCGATCGGCGAAGCCGGTGACGTGGACACCGCCGTCATCACCCTGCACTTTGCTGATGGCCGTATCGCGGTCATCAAGAACAGCCGCCGCGCCGTCTATGGCTATGACCAGCGCATCGAGTTGCTGGGCTCCGACGGCCTGCTGCAAGCCGGCAATATGCTGGAGAGCAGCATCACCAAGACCACCGTGCAAGGTGCCATTGGCGCCAAGCCCGAATACTTCTTCCTGGAGCGCTATATGCGCTCGTACGAAGCCGAATGGCGCGCTTTTGTGCAGGCCATCAGCACCGAATCGGCCCTGCCCGTGAGCCTGCAAGACGGCGTGAATGCACTGGCCGTGGCAGAGGCTGCCACGCTGTCCGCCCGCCTGGGCAAGACCGTGCAACTCAAGAACGGCCGTCCCGTATCCGCCTGATCGCGGTACGCAGGCTAAACACCCACGCTAAGCCTGCCGCCGATGCGAAGCACGCAGCACCAGCGCCCCAGGGGCCAGCACCGAGCCCTGGGGCGTTTTTTCATCTGGGAACATGCGGCGAATGCCTTCGGATACCAGATGGTCCACGGGCTGCCGAAAGGTGGTCAGCTCGTAGCTGGGGGACCCGGCCAATTCGATGTCATCGAACCCGACGATGGCGATCTTGCGTACTGCATTGGCCGTCACCAGGGCGTCCATCGCACCGATGGCCAGGATGTCGTTCTCGCAAAAAAGGGCCTCCATGCGCTCGCTGCGTGGCGTGGACTCCATATAGCGCAGCAGGGACTGCATGCCCTCCTGGCGGCTGTAGTGCGCCGTTTCCAACACAGCACACAAATCCACCCCGCGACTGCGCAGCCCGTGCTTGAAGCCTTCCTGGCGGCGCAACTCGGTGCGCTCGGACATGGGGCCCGCCATGTAGGCAATGCGTTGCTGGCCTTGCTCCAGAAACAGTTCGGCGATTTCCACCCCGGCAGAAAAGCCATCGGTGCTGACAAACGGAATACCGGCCTGCCCGGTGTTGCGCATCAGCACCACCAGAGGAATGTGCTTGATGTTCTGCGCCAGATGGACCAGCTCGCTCTTGAGCGTGGTACCCAGAAACATGATGCCGTCCACCTGGAACTGGTCTGCCAGACGCAAGGCCTCTTCTGGCCCGTATTCCTGGCTGATATTGAGCAGCATGGAGCTATAGCCCCGCGCCTGCAATTGCCGGGTGGCTTCATTCAGCAGCTTGAGCAGGTTCGGATTGGCCAGCTCGTCCACCACCAGGGCAACCAAGTTGGAGCGCCGTGTGGACAAGCTGCGGGCCAGCAAATTGGGCGTGTAGCCCAGCTCTTTGGCGACCGCTAGGATGCTTTCTCGCACCTTGGGCGCCACCGACGCACCATCAGTAAATGCACGCGACACCGTCCATTTGGACACGCCTGCCCGGTCTGCCACATCGCTTGCGGTCACTTTCTTGGGCGGTTTATCTGCAGGAGCGGAGGACATGGGCACTCGGGTTCTGGGGCTGGGCCTGGGCAGTTTAGCAAAGCCCCCCTTGGAGATACCGCCGGCCAACCAGGTCTCGACCCTTGCGCCAACACAACCTGTGGCGCATGCCAACAACGCATTGGAGCAAATGGCACGCGGCCTGTGCGGCCTGCACGACATCAGCCGCCCCACGCCACGCCCAAGCAAAATCGAGCCCGTGGCACTGGGCCGCGAATTGGTGGAGTGGATACAGAACGACATCCCCCTGCTCAAGCCCAAAATGCGCAAAGTGGCAGAACACCTGCTGCAGCACAGCGCCAGCCTGCACATGCAAGGCATACAGAACCTGGCCCAGCAAACCCATACCGCGCCAGCCACCATCGTCCGCCTGGCCAAGCGCTACGGCTTCAACGGTTTCAGTGACCTGAAGGTGGCCTTTCTTCAGGTGCTGCCTGCTGCAGGCAAGGCGGAAACACCGCCATTGGAAGCACCTCTGCACCGCCCACCCAAACACCAGGGGCCAGACATCTTCGGCGACGCGCTGATCGCGCGCATCCGCCAGGACCTACCCCGGCTCAGCCCCAAGATGCGCAACGTGGCCGAGTACCTGCTTCACCAAAGCAGCAGCCTGCACCAGCAGCGCATCAAGACACTGGCACTGCAAGCCCATACGATTCCGGCCACCATCGTGCGTGTGGCCAAGCGCTACGGATTCATCGGCTTCCACGACCTGAAGCTGGCCTTCCTGCCGAACGCTGAAGCAGCCAGCCCCGAAGCCAGCGCAGCACTGGCAGAGCTAGACCGCTGGGCGCGGCACATGCACGCCGTACGCGCCATGGTGGAACATGCTTTCTTCCTACAGGTTGTACTGGCCCTGTACGCAGCGCCCCAGATCGCGGTATGTCCGGTACGGCCGGGCGACTTGGCCGTGGCAAGCTACCTCACCAGCCGACTGGCGGCGCTGAAGACGCGCACGGCATTGGCCGGACCGGAGCAGTTGGCACCCCTGATGGCTTGCGCACCCGCGCAATCCGTGGTGCTGGAAGTGTGTTTGGCTGAACACGCGCACAGGCCTCGCGCTATGCCACAACGGCGTGGCAACGCAAAGCTGAGGTGGATCCGCATGCAAACCGGTGCGACACCATCTGCGGACGCGCAAGACCTCAGTCTGAACGTCCCCGGTGCAGCCGAATCGCCGGCCAACCATGGTGCTTTTGCCCTGGTGGATGCGTTGTGCGCGGCATTGCTTGCGCATGCCAGCGCCCGCTAAGCTTCCCGCAGCCCACTAGTGCGCGGGTTTGGCAACCGCAATTGCGCGCATGCTGACTTGCACCGCGGGCGCGCCGTCGTACACCGTGGTGATGCTTTGCACCTGCACCGGCACGGCGCTTCCGTCCAGGCGGAGCAGCACCTCCTCGAACGGAGCCGAGGGTACATGGACCTGGCTAGCCTGCGCCAGACGTACCATGGCAGCGGCATGGTAATCCGGGTGCAGCCGCTCCAGGCGTGACTGCCCCAGCAGCGCGCGGGCATCCGTAGCGCCCAGCAAGGCAGTAGCAGCCGCATTGGCAAAAATGATCTTGCCAGCGCGGTACACGCATATCGCATCTGGCGACCACTCCACCAGCGCCTGGTAGCGCGCCTCGCTGGCGCGTAGCGCGGCCAGGGCGGCATGCTCCACCGTCACATCGGTCAGCACCAGGCGCTGCACAGACTGGCCCGCGGCATCCCGGGCCACGACGCCCACCACGTGCACCCACAAGCGGCCGCCGTCTGCCTTGGTCATCTGCAGATCGCAGGTCTGAGGCACACCGGTATCAACCAGGCGCCTACGATAGGCATGGAAAGCATCCTGCTGCGCCACTTCCACAAAGCGGTACATGCGCTGGCCCACCAGGTTTTTACGTGCCAGCCCCAGCAGCAAGGCTGCCGCAATATTCGCGTCGTGCACCACCCCGTGCTCATTCAGGCTGAAATAGCCCACAGGCGCCTGGTCAAACAAATCCAGGTAATGCGTGCGCGAAGCATCTGTCAGGGCCTGGCTGTGCAGCAGCTCCTGGTTCTGGCGCTCCAGCTCTTGCTGGCTGAGGTGCATGGTGTACATGGCGTGGTGCATATCGCCATGCTCGTCAGTGATGTGAATGGGCAGCGCTTGTACGGATGCTTCGCCATGTCGGTCGCTCACCCGGCGATGAAGCCCTTGCCCACCGGCAGCACGGCCGCCGTTACGTCTGTCCATAATGTCCAAGATATTCCCCTTTCTTGGTACCAAGCCGCATTGCCGTGCGGCGATCCCGGGGCGCTACCAGGTTCTTCAGCTCTTATCTGCCTGTTTCGCCCAGCTAAATGCCAGTGTATGTGTGTAAGCAAGCTTTGTGCAGCTTGGTTACGCAAACTTGCATGCGGCTCTTCAATAAGCCATTGCCAGCCAGCCGAAAAACGCTGTTTTACTATCTTTTAGATAGCTGCTAGCGCAGGTAAGACATGCGCTGGAGGTCGTTTTAATAGATGACGTTCTAAGGACATATTACAGGCTCAAAACGCCCGCAGAGCCGGCCGCATCTGAGGCCACAGGCTTGATCACACTCCACCGGCGATTGCTGGGCACAACGCAGACGGCAAGGCCCATGGCGCCGCATTGCGCGCCTTGCTACGCAATGCATAGCGGCTACCGCAGGTTTTACGTGCGCCAGTGGCCTCTATTGTTGGAATATGTGTGTGGCCGTCAGCGATGCCGTGCACCGTATCGGGCCTCGGGAACTCAGCCCTTGGCGGCCAGCTTGTCCTGCGTCTGCGTGTCGAAATCACTGGCCGCGTGGCGCTCGTGCAGCTGCTCGGACGGCTCGCCCCAGGCGCGGTTCACCATACGCCCGCGCTGCACCGCCGGACGCGCGGCGATCTGCCGGGCCCAGCGCACAACATGGGTGTATTCGTGCACGCTCAAAAACTCGGCCGCACCATACAACTGTCCCAACACCAAGCCGCCGTACCAAGGCCACACCGCAATGTCGGCAATGCTGTAGTCGTCACCCGCCAGGTAGCCGTGCTCGGCCAGGCGGTGGTCCAGCACGTCCAGCTGGCGCTTGACCTCCATCGCATAGCGGTTGATTGGGTACTCGAACTTGGCCGGAGCGTAAGCATAAAAATGGCCAAAACCGCCGCCCAGAAACGGCGCACTGCCCATTTGCCAGAACAGCCACGACAGGCACTCGGCCCGCGCCGCACCGCTGGCAGGCAGAAAAGCGCCAAACTTCTCCGCCAGATACTGCAGGATGGCGCCCGACTCGAACACCCGCACCGGCTCGGCACCGCTGCGGTCCATCAGCGCAGGAATCTTGGAATTGGGGTTGACCTCGACAAAGCCGCTGCCGAATTGCTGGCCTTCGGTGATGCGGATCAGCCAGGCGTCGTATTCAGCACCGGTGTGGCCCAAGGCGAGCAGCTCCTCCAGCATCACCGTCACCTTGATTCCGTTCGGCGTGGCCAGCGAATACAGCTGCAGCGGATGGTTACCAACTGGCAGTTCTTTGTAGTGGGTGGAACCGGAGATCGGCCGATTGATACTGGCGAACTCGCCACCGTTTTCCTTGTCCCAGGTCCAGACTTTGGGTGGCATGTAGGCATTGGTGTCGGTCATGCGGTTTCTTTGAAATGGTGTGGATCAAAACAGAATAGATGGCAGGTTAACGGCTGTGCGATGACCCCGGGGCTTTAGGGTTTTGAGGGAACGTGGTAAGCGCTAGAGCAGCGCAGTTCAAATACCGGCCTTCGTTGCAAAGGCTGGTCGGACTGGCAAGGGACTTGTGCCGAGACTTCACTATCCCGCCGCCACGATCACATGCGCCTGGATTTTCCCGGCCACCGGGCCTACACCGTGGCGGCTGACAATCGCCTCAGTCGCACGGTCGGTGGCCAGCTGCAGCAGGCTGGCATCACGCACCTCGATTTCATTGCGCAGCGGCGTGCCCTGGCAATAGGCTGTGGCAGCGTCGCGTGCCGAGGGTGCGTGGCTCAGCTTCTCGCGGGTCTTTATCTCGATGTCGATAAACCCTGCGCGACTCAATTCCTCGCGGATCAATGCGACGTCGTGGTAACCGTGCGGCGTGCGGGCAAGAAAGCGTGGTGGATCATGCGGAAACACCGTGGCGACGGCCCTGGTGACGTCGTCGGCAAAGGCGTTCTCTTCGATACGGTCCCAGACGCTGAAGACGAAGCGCCCGCCGGGCTTCAGCACGCGACGTGCCTCGGCGTAGCCGGCGACCCGGTTCGGGAAAAACATCGCACCGAACTGGCAGCACACCACATCGAACGCGGCATCGTCGAACGGCAGAGCCAGCGCGTCAGCCTGTCGCCATGCAATGCGGCTGTCTATCCCCTGCCGGGCGGCAGCATAGTCGAGCATGGGCTGGTTCAGGTCGGTCACCACATAGCGCGCGTCGGCACGCAACTGGGGCGCCAACGCTCGCGTCACCACGCCACTGCCGGCAGCCGTCTCCAGCACTGCGCCGGGCGAAAAGCCGGCGACAAGCTCCGCTGTATCGGCAGCATAGCCCCCGAAAATCAGGGGCACCATCAGCGTATCGTAGAACTTCGGGATAGAGCCCGCGAATACCTTGTCGCTTTCAGCCATGGGGCCTCCTTGCAAGCACCTGAATGGTGACCATGCGCCATAGTGGCCCCGCACGCTGGGCTCGTCAATGCATAGGCCCGCGAATATGAGGTCAGCTGCATGAATTCTGAAACATGGTTTTAGGATCTGGAGGCTATGGTGCGTGCACCCTTCTCCCACGATGTAAATTCATACGCCGGATGTATTGGCCAGGGTTTTCCGTTTAGCTCACGTTCGGCGTCAAAAATCCTAACGCTATCAAAGGCAATTCCATGAAGACCCAGTACTACACGGCGACGAGCCTCGACGGATTTATCGCCACCGAAGATGATTCCCTCGACTGGCTATTCCCGCTGGGTGATATCAACGAAACGGGCTACCCGGCTTTCATCGCTGAAGTTGGCGCGTTGGCCATGGGCTCGGCCACCTATGAATGGATGCTGCGCCACGCGCAGACTGTTGAAACCGAAACAGGTGCTTCCTGGCCATACGTGCAACCAACCTGGGTCTTCACCCACAGGGTGTTGCCGCCAGTTCCGGGAGCCAAACTGCACTTCGCATGTGGAGATGTGCGCTCCGTGCACGCCGCCATGCGCGAAGCCGCTGGAGGCAAGAATATCTGGGTTGTCGGCGGCGGCGACTTGGCAGGCCAATTTCACGACGCCGGCCTGCTCGACGAGGTGATCGTTCAAATAGGCTCCGTCACTCTTGGCAAAGGCAAACCGCTGTTTCCCCGCCGACTGACCAGTCCTTCGCTGAAGCTGGTTTCAGTCAAGCAGATCGGCCCGGGCTTTGCGGAGCTGCGCTACCAAGTTCCTTCACCCAGCACAAACAGTACTGAGTGACCGCGAGGGCAGCCACGAAGACGGCCCTAGCTACGGCGCATTATTTCTTTGTCGCCACACGGTCGGGCATGGACTTGGCGACCAACTCCCGCACATGGGGGATCATTTTGTTGACCGAATCCAGGAACGCGGCCGAAATCACTTTGCCTTCATTGGTATTGGTCCAACCGGCCGCGCCACCACCACCGGCAGCGCCGATCATCAGGCCCGCAGTCCCCAAATCTGTGGCGCGCGCCGAGCCCTCGGCGCTCACCAATTGCTCGGTTGTTTGCGAGTCGGTCAGGGTCAGCACCACTTGGGCTTCCTTGAACTTCACCTTCTCGGCCAGACCCGCGAACTGCCCAATGTACGGAATACGCGCCAGGATGCCCTCCAGCCCACCGCCAGCGTTCTGCTCCGAAAACACCAGGGTGGGTGTCAGTACGTATTGGGCTTCCAGCACATGGCCACGCGGGTTCACGGTGCTGTCCTTGCGGGTCAAACCTGACTCTTGTAAATCCAGCTCTTGCCGGGTGCCTTTGAGGCCCAAATTGCGGTCCACCACGCGAAAGCAGCCGCTTTGCTGCAGCATCAGCCGCACCAAAGGCACAGGCGAGTTGGGCAACCCGCCCGCGCTGCTGGTGTAGGTATAGCCGTTGGGGTTTTCGATCACGCCCAGCGTGGCAAGCGGAGCATCGCACTTTTCAATCTTGCGTGTTTCGCCCGTGGACTGTTTTTGCCCAGCGGCGCCTGTCGCCAAGCCACCGGCATTGCCGGTTTCAATCCCCGAAGGCTTGCAAGCAGCAAGCAAGGCCATCACCAAGGTGGCGGCAACAAGAGCGGGAGCAGATCGGTTCATAGGTAGGGACTAAATAAAGTTCGGCACGGATGGTACATGCAGCCTATGGGACTACAGCCCCCTAGGCCGGACAATCGTTTGTTACGAATTGCATCTACCACGGGCCCGGGAATGCGCGACCAGTTTGCTAAATCCTGCAAGCCGCAAACCCCGCCCCATCCGCCAGCACAAAGTCCCGAAACGCCGCCCCCAGATCCGATGGCACGGCATCGCGGCGGTGCAGCAGGCACCAGTCCAGCATCTTCGGCATGTCCTGCAGGTCCAGCACCGCCAGCATGCCGGCGGCCAGCTCGACCTGGAACACGTGGGCGGATAAGAAGCTGATGCCCATGCCGACCATCACGGCCTGCTTGATGGTCTCGTTGCCGGACAGCTCCATCGACACATTCACCTGCAGCGACTGGGATTGCAGCAGGTGCTCCAGGAACTGCCGGGTGGCCGAGCCGGGCTCGCGGAAGATGAAGTCCTCGGTGCGCAGATCGGCCCAGCTGAGCTTGCGCCGCGCAACCAGCGGGTGGTTGGGCGGGGCCACGATGCAGTGCGGGTTGCGGGCAAAGGTTTCAGCCTCCACATCGGCCTCGCTGGGGGGGTAGCCGCCGATGGCCACGTCCAGTTGGTGCTCTTGCAGCATGGCCAGAATCTTCTCGCGCCGCTCCACCGTGAGCTTGAAGCGAATGCCCGGGTGCCGCGCCTTGAAGGCCATCAGCAGCGCCGGCGCGAAGTAATGCGCGGTCGGCACCACGCCGAGGTGCAGCAGGCCGCCCTCACCGCTGCGGCTGGCGGTCATGGCCTCGTCTGCGATGCGCACCTGGTCGAGGATGCGGCGGGTGTGGCGCAGCAAGGCTTCGCCCGGCGGACTCAGCACCAGACGTTTGCCGGTTTTGACGAACAGCGGCTGGCCCACATCCTCCTGCAGCTGGCTGATCTGCATGGACACGGCAGGCTGGGTCAGGTGCAGCTGTTCGGCGGCGCGCGAGTAGCTGAGGCTGGTGGCCACGGCCTCAAAAATCCGCAGCTGGCGCAGGGTGGCGTTTTTCATAGCAATCGGTACAGGGTTTCACCCTGAAATCAGGCATCCAACAGGTAATAGAACGGGCGTTCACATCGGGATCTGGCGGGTAGTTTCCCTTAGCTGCGGCGCAGCAATTCCAACCCTATCCGCATGGCGTACCGACCCACGCTGGAGCAAGCCCAAAGTATAAGTAAAACTTTGACAAAACATAAAAATACATGTGTTGTGGATATACATAGGCATACCTAGACTTGCGGCCATTGCAACCCCTTTTGCCCTTTCGCACACCACCTGCTCTCATGTCCAACACCACCATCGCCCCCTTCCCTACCTGGAACGACGCCCACGCCGCCACGCTGGATGCACCCGGCCTGCTGCTGTACCGCTCGAACCTGCTGGGCTCCGACCTGCGCATCACCAACTACGGCGGCGGCAACACCTCCGCCAAGCTGGTGCAAAAAGATCCGCTGAGCGGCCAGGACACCACCGTGCTGTGGGTCAAGGGCTCGGGCGGCGACGTGGGCTCGATGAAGCTCGACGGCTTCAGCACCTTGTACATGGACAAGCTGAACGCTCTGCAAAAGCTCTACCGCGGCCCGCAGTTTGAAGACGAGATGGTGGCCTACCTGCCGCACTGCACCTTCAACCTGAACCCGCGCGCCGCCAGCATCGACACGCCCCTACACGCCTACCTGCCGTTCGCCCATGTGGACCACATGCACCCCGACGCGGTGATCGCCATTGCCGCCATGGCCAACAGCGAAGCGCTGACGGCGAAGATTTTTGAAGGCACGGTCGGCTGGCTGCCCTGGCGCAAGCCCGGCTTCGAGCTCGGCCTGATGCTGCAACGCTACCAAGCCGCCCACCCCGACCAGCGCGGCCTGGTGCTGGCTGGCCACGGCCTGTTCACCTGGGGCGACAGCGCCAAGAGCTGCTATGAAAACACCGTGGGCGTGATCGCCCATGCGCAAAACTGGCTGGGCCGCGAGCGTGTGGCCCGCAAGGCGGTGAGCTTTGGCGGCGTAGCACAGGAATCACTGCCCACCGCCGAGCAAGACGCCACCCTGGCCCGCGTGCTGCCGGTGCTGCGCGGCCTGGCTTCCAAGAGCGGCCACAAGCTGCTGCATGTAGACCGCCAGCCCACGGTGATGGAATTCGTCAACAGCCGCGACCTGGCGCCGCTGGCCGCCATGGGCACCTCCTGCCCGGATCACTTCCTGCGCACCAAGATCCGCCCGCTGATCCTGGAAGCCTCTGTCTACCAACTGGAAGGCGCCGCCCTGGCCGCCGCGCTAGAAGAAAAGCTCGTTGCCTACCGCGCCGACTACGCCGCCTACTACGAGCGCTGCAAGCGCGCCGACAGCCCGGCCCTGCGCGATGCCA
Source organism: Rhodoferax sp. GW821-FHT02C08 (assembly GCF_059421805.1). Taxonomy (NCBI): domain Bacteria; kingdom Pseudomonadati; phylum Pseudomonadota; class Betaproteobacteria; order Burkholderiales; family Comamonadaceae; genus Rhodoferax; species Rhodoferax sp. GW821-FHT02C08. The sequence continues at coordinate 272,093 of NZ_JBWKVR010000003.1, read as the reverse complement.
ATCCGGTCATCATCCTGTTGCCCGGCATCGGCATGGTGTCGATTGCCAAGGACAAGGCCACGGCGCGCATCGCTGGCGAGTTCTATGTGAACGCCATCAACGTGATGCGCGACGCCAACGCCATCGATACCTATGTGGGCCTGCCCGAGCAAGAGGCGTTTGACATCGAATACTGGTTGCTGGAAGAAGCCAAACTGCAACGCATGCCCAAGGCCAAGCCCCTGGTCGGCAAGGTGGCAGTGGTCACCGGCGGCGCCGGCGGCATCGGCCGGGCGATCGTCGAACGCTTTCTGAACGAAGGCGGCTGCGTGGCGCTGCTGGACATCGACGTAGAAGCACTGGAATCCACCCGCGCCGAGCTGGCCAAGCGTTTTGGTAAGGACGTGGTGCGCAGCATGGTCTGCGACGTGACGTCCGAAGACTCCGTCATCAACGCCTATGTGCAGGCCACGCTGGAGTTTGGCGGCGTCGACATCCTGGTGTCGAACGCAGGCATCGCTTCCGCCGCGCCGATCGAAGACACTAGCCTGGCATTGTGGATGCGCAACCAGAACATCCTGGCCACCGGCTACTTCCTGGTGGGTCGCGAAGCCTTCCGCCTGATGAAGGCCCAGGCCATCGGCGGCGCCATGGTCTATATCGCCAGCAAGAACGGCATGGTGGCCAGCGCCCAGGCCAGCGCCTACTGCGCGGCCAAGGCGGCCGAGATCCAGCTGTCGCGCAGCTTTGCCTTGGAAGGCGCACCGCTAGGCATCCGCTCCAACGTGGTGAACCCCGACGCGGTGATCCGCGGCAGCAAGATATGGACCGGTGCCTGGAGCCAGGAGCGCGCCGCCGCCAACAAGATCAGCGAGGAAGAACTCGAAGCCTTTTACCGCGACCGCTCCATGCTGAAGCGCAGTGTCTTCCCCGAAGACATTGCCGAAGCCACCTACTTCCTGGCCAGCGACCTGGCCGCCAAATCGACCGGCAACATCATCAACGTGGATGCAGGTAACCTGGCTGCATTCCCGCGCTGATTGCCCATTAAAAACACAACACGAGACAGCCATGACCACGACCAAAATTGCTCCTGAATTAATAGCTGACCACGCACATAGTGCCAGTGCCAGAGTCGATTCTGACTACAAACATCTGGGCGAACAGCTGGCCCGCCGCAATGTCAACATCGACACGCTGAAAGCCGAAGTAGCGAAGTTCGCCGTGGCCGTGCCCAGCTGGGGCGTGGGCACCGGCGGCACCCGCTTCGCCCGCTTCCCCGGCAAGGGCGAGCCACGCAATGTGTTCGACAAGCTGCAGGACTGCGGCGTGATCCAGCAGCTGGTGCGCTGCACCCCCACCGTGTCGCCGCATTTCCCCTGGGACAAGGTCAGCGACTACAAGGAACTGCGCCAGCATGCCGAGTCCTTCGGCCTGGGCTTTGACGCGGTCAACTCCAATACCTTCTCCGACCAGAAGGACCAACCGCTGTCGTACAAATTCGGCAGCCTGACCCATGCTGACGCCGGTGTGCGCGCCCAGGCCGTAGCGCACAACCTGGAATGCATCGAAATCGGCAAGCAGATCGGCAGCAAGGCGCTGACGGTGTGGATTGGCGACGGCTCCAACTTCCCCGGCCAAAGCCACTTCCGCCGCCAGTTCGACCGCTACCTGGACAGCAACCGCCAGATCTACGCGGCCCTGCCAGCCGACTGGAACATGTTCCTGGAACACAAGATGTTCGAACCGGCCTTCTACGCCACCGTCATCCAGGACTGGGGCAGCAGCCTGCTGGCCGCGCAAAGCCTGGGCGAGAAAGCCCGCTGCCTGGTGGACCTGGGCCACCACGCGCCGAACACGAACATCGAGATGATCGTGGCGCGCCTGGTGCATGCGCAAAAGCTGGCCGGCTTCCACTTCAACGACAGCAAGTACGGCGACGACGACCTGGACAGCGGCAGCATCAACCCCTTCCAGCTGTTCCTGGTGTTCAACGAGCTGGTCGATGCGGCGCAAAGCAAGGTGCCCAACTTCAACCCCGCCTACATGCTGGACCAGTCGCACAACGTGACCGACCCGATAGAGAGCCTGATGACCAGCGCCGTGACCGTGCAGCGCTGCTACGCCCAGGCCCTGCTGGTCGACCGCACGGCCCTCACCGGTTACCAGGACGGCAACGACGTGCTGATGGCGGCGCAGACCTTGAAGGCCGCCTTCCACACCGACATGACCCCGCTGCTGCAAAAGATCCGCATCGAAGCCGGCGGCGCCGCCGACCCCGTGGCAACTTACAGAACTTCGGGCTACCGCACTGACATGGCAACTATTCGCCCCGCCAGCGGCCCCAGCAGCGGCATTGTTTAAGGTAGCTGTGCCCCCAGCACAGCGCCACCCCATCGAGACCGGCGCGCAGCTCCCCAGCTGTAGCGCCGGTAGCGACACCGGCCATAACTCCATTGTTAAGGCCAATTTTTGATACCAACAAAGACATCCAGGAGACAAGCATGAAGAAACAAATCGCAACCCTGCTGACCGTGGCATTGAGCGCGGCCTTGGCCAGTCCGGCATTTGCTGCGGACAAGATCGCCCTGGTGGTGAAGAGCCTGGGCAACGGCTTCTTTGACGCGGCCAACCAGGGTGCGCAGGAAGCAGCCAAAGAGCTGAAAAATGTGGAAATCATCTACACCGGCCCGGCCAAGGCCACGGCCGAAGGCCAGATCGAAATCGTCAACTCGTTGATCGCGCAAAAGGTCTCGGCCATCGTCATCTCGGCGAACGACCCCGACGCCCTGGCACCAGTGCTCAAGCGCGCCATGGACCGCGGCATCAAGGTCATCTCATTCGACTCCGGAGTGCGCAAAGACGGCCGCATGATGCACCTGAGCCCCTCCAGCAACCCGCTGATCGGCGAAAAACTGGTGAAGATGACGGCCGACGCCGTAGGCTCCACCGGTGAAGTGGCCATCCTGTCCGCTACCGCACAGGCCACCAACCAGAACATCTGGATCGACGAAGCCAAGAAAGTACTGGCCCAGCCCGCCTACAAGGGTCTGAAGTTGGTTAGCGTGGTCTACGGCGACGACCAGACCGACAAGAGCTACCGCGAAGCCCAAGGCCTGTTCAAGAGCTACCCCAACCTGAAGGCCATCATCGCCCCCACCACCGTGGGTGTAGCGGCAGCCGCCAAGGCTGTGCAGGATGAGAAGAAAGTCGGCAGCGTATTCGTAACGGGCCTGGGCCTGCCATCTGAAATGGCCGGCCATGTGAAGAGCGGCGCGGTCAAGTCCTTCGCCATCTGGAACCCTATCGACCTGGGCTACTCGTCCATCTATGCGGCCAGCCAGTTCATCTCTGGCAAGGTCACTGGCAAGCCGGGTGAAAAGGTGTCTCTGGGCCGCGTTGGCACCGTGACACTGGATGCGAACAGCGAAGCCGCCATGTCGGAACCCTTCACCTACGATGCCACCAACGTCGAGAAGTTCGCGAAGTTTTTCTAACCCCCAGGCTGCAGTGCTGCGCACTTTTCGCCAACCCCCCTCATATCGGTTTGGAAAACCGATATGACATGCAGGGGGCAACCCCAGTGGCCCGGCAGAGCCGGATCCACGGGGTTTCTGGTGGAGTTGCGGGGTGACTGATTGGGTGTCGGTGAACCGACAAGTTCGTGGGGCATCTCTGTCAGGGTGGGTGCCCCTTTTTTATGCAAAGCTGGATTTCTAAATGAGTGACGTATTGCTTAGCCTGCGCGGCATCCACAAACGCTTTGGCGCTACCCATGCGCTGCGCGGCGTGGACCTGGATTTGCAGGCCGGAGAAGTGCTGGCCCTGGTGGGCGAAAACGGCGCCGGCAAGTCCACTTTGGTCAAGCTGCTTACCGGCGTGATTCCGGTGGACGAAGGCAGCATCTCCTTGCGCGGCGTGGCACACAAGTTTGCCAACGCCCAGGCCTCGCAGGCCGCCGGCATTCTGGCCGTGCACCAGGAGACGGTGATGTTCGAAGAACTCAGCGTGGCCGAAAACATTTACGTGGGCCGCCACCTGATGCGTGGCCCTTTCATCGACTGGAAGAGCATGAACACCCAGGCCCAGCAGGTGCTGGAGCAAATCGGTGCGCGCTTCCAGGCCAGCACCATGGTGAAAGACCTGAGCCTGGCCGAGCGGCACCTAGTGGAGATCGCCCGTGCCCTGTCGCAAAAAGCCCAGGTCGTCATTCTGGACGAGCCCACGGCGGCCTTGTCGCAGCAGGAAATCCGCGACTTCTACGGCATCGTGCGCAAGCTGCGTTCCCAAGGCGTGGGTGTAATCTTCATCACCCACAAGTTCGACGAAATATTTGCCGTGGCCGACCAGTATGTGGTGCTGCGCGACGGCACCACCGTGGGCAGCGGCCGCATTGCCGAGGCCACCGAGCAAGACCTGGTGAAGCTGATGGCCGGCCGCGCCATCGACCAGATCTACCCTGCCATCACCTCGGTGCCGGGCGATGTAGTGCTGACGGTGCAAGACCTGTCCCACCCCACCGAATTTGACAAGCTGAACTTCACGTTGCGCAAAGGCGAGATCCTGGGCTTTTACGGCCTGGTGGGCTCCGGCCGCAGCGAATCCATGCTGGCGCTGATGGGGCTGAACCCCGCTGCCCGCGGCACCTTCACCGTGGGTGGCAAACCCTTTTCGCCCAAAGACCCGGCGGACGCCATCAACGCCGGCATCGCCTATGTGCCTGAAGAGCGCCAGCGCCAGGGCGGCATTCTGAGCTTTTCGGTGCAGCACAACATCAGCCTGGCGGGCCTGAGCCGCTTTGCACGCGGGCCCTGGTTGTCGCAAGTGCGCGAATCGGCACTGTGCCAACGCATGATCGAGCGCCTGCGCATCAAGACCCACTCACCCGACACCCTGCTGTCCGGCCTGTCGGGCGGCAACCAGCAAAAGGTGGTGATCGCCAAATGGCTGGGCCTGGAGCCGCGCATCGTGATCCTGGATGAGCCCACCAAGGGCATCGACGTGGGTGCCAAGCAGGCCGTGTACCAGTTGATAGCGGAAATGGTGGAACAAGGCCTGGCGGTGATTCTGGTGTCCAGCGAACTGCCCGAGGTGATGAACCTGGCCCACCGCACCATCGTCATGCGCCGTGGCGTGCAGGTGGCCGAATTTGCCCGTGCTGACGCGCATGCGGAAGCCATTGTGGCGGCGGCATCCGGCGCCACTGCGGCCAGCAGCCCGCCGCCTGCGGCGCGGCCCACCCCGGTATTGCGAGAGGCATTTGCAGCATGAAAAAGTTCAACGTGATTCGCAGGGAATGGCTGCTCCTGGCCATCATCGTGGTGATTGCCCTGGCCGTGGGCGCACGGGCTCCCGTATTCCTCAGCTGGCGCAACGGCCTAGACATCGCCAACGACTCGGCCATCCTGAGCATCCTGGTCATGGGCCAAATGCTGGTGCTGCTGACCCGCGGCATCGACCTGTCGGTGGCATCCAACCTGGCGCTGACCGGCATGGTCTGCGCGCTGCTGGGCCGGGCCTGGCCCGAGGCGCCCATCGTGCTGCTGATATTGGTGTCGCTGGTAGTAGGTGCGCTGCTGGGCAGCGTCAACGGCTGGCTGATCACCCGCTTTGCGCTGCCACCCATCGTGGTGACGCTGGGCACGCTGTCGGCCTACCGGGGCGCGATCTTTGTGGCCAGCAAGGGCGCCTGGATTTCCGACCAGGACATTCACCCCGCCATCAAGGGCCTGCCGCGCGAGGTCTGGCTGGGCCTGCCCGCCCTGGTGTGGTTTGCGCTGGCCGTGCTGGTTGCCAGTGCCGTGTTTTTGAAGCTGCGGCGTGAAGGCCGCGAGATCTACGCCCTGGGCGGCAACCCGCATGCGGCGGCCTATGTAGGCATCTCGGCCAACAAGCGGCTGATGATGGTTTACACCCTGTCCGGCATGCTGGCCGGGCTGTCCGGGCTGCTGTGGGTGGGGCGCTATTCGATTGCCTATACCGAGCTGGCCGCAGGCTATGAGCTGACCGTGGTGGCGGCCTGTGTGATCGGCGGCGTGAGCATTGGCGGCGGTGTGGGCAGCGTGCTGGGTGCTGCGCTGGGCGTGCTGTTCATCGGCGTGGTTAACGGTGCCTTGCCGGTGATACAGGTGTCGCCCTTCTGGCAGCAGGCGATTGCGGGGGCGGTGATCTTGGTTTCGGTGGCGGTGAATGCCCGTGCCGAGCGGCGCGCTGGGCGCCAAATTCTGGAACGCAAAGGGAGTCTGGCATGAAAGCCTGGAACACATGGGAACGGGTGCTGCTGGCCCTGCTGGTGCTGCTGTTGGTGGTGTTTGGCGTCACACAACCGGGCTTTATGTCGCCCGACGCGCTGGCCGACAGCACCTTCAACTTCAGCGAGAAAGGCATTCTGGCGCTGGCCCTGGCCTTGCTCATCATCACAGGCGAAATTGACCTGTCCATCGCCGCCACGCTGGCGCTTTGTTCGCTAGCCATGGGATTTTCCATGCGGGCGGGGGCCGGTCCGCTGGGCATCACGCTGGCGGCATTTGCCACCGGTGCCGTTGCCGGCGGGCTGAACGGCTGGCTGGTGACGCGCTACAAGCTGCCCTCCATCGTAGTGACGATTGGCACCTTGTCCCTGTACCGGGGCCTGGCCCTGGTGGCACTGGGTGACAAAGCCATCTCTGGCTACCCCGAGGCCTTCTCCACCCTGGGTAACGCTTATGTGGGCGAGCTGATTGGCGTGCGCTGGCTGGTGCTGCCGATTGAATTCGCCATCCTGCTGCTGTGCGCCGTGGCGGTGGGCGTAGTACTGCACCGCACCGTGCTGGGCCGTCGGCTGTATGCCGTGGGCGCGAATCCGGTGGCAGCCCGCTTCTCGGGTATTGCGGCCGACCGATACCGCATGGGCCTGTTTGTGTTTGCCGGCCTGATGGCGGCGCTGGCAGCCATCATGTTGACCGGCCGCATCGGCAGCACCCGCCCCAACATCGCCATGGGCTGGGAGCTGGACGCCATCACTATGGTTATCCTGGGCGGCGTGGCCATCGAAGGCGGACGCGGCAGCATCGTGGGCACCATGCTGGCCGTGCTGCTGCTAGGCCTGTTCACCTTTGCCATGGGCATGGCGAACGTGACCGGCATTGTGATGAGCATGGTGATTGGCGCGCTGCTGATCGTCTCCATGGTCTTGCCGCGCATGTTCAAGCGCCCCGGCCGGAGGCTGTTGGCATGACGGAGGCTGCTGGCATAAGCGTTGAAATTAGCGGTGAAAAATATGCCTTCCGCATGTTTCTGCACCCGGGCTGCGTGGCGGAATACAAAAAGCGCCACGACGAAATCTGGCCTGAGCTGGTTGACCTGCTGAAAACAGCGGGCGTGAGCGACTACAGCATCTATCTCGATGAGGAACACCATGTGCTATTCGCCGTGCTGCGCCGCAAGGCCGGCCACACCATGGACGCCCTGCCCCAGCACCCGGTCATGCAGCGCTGGTGGGCGTACATGGCCGACCTGATGCGCGCCAACCCTGACGGTTCGCCAGTGGCCGAGCCCCTGCCCTGCATGTTCCACCTGGACTGATGCCCATGCAGGACACGACTCTGGACCTGACCCTGGTCATAGACATAGGCAAGAGCCACGCCAAACTGCTGCTGGTCAACGACAGCGGCGAAGTGCTGGAGCAACACGGCCGCAAGAACGCGCCGGTAATGACGACTCTGGGCTATACCGCGCTGGACATCGGCGGCCTGACCGACTGGATGTGCTCCACCCTGGCCGCGTCACCACTGACCCGGCGCTGCGCACGCGTGATTCCCTGCACCCACGGCGCAGCGTTTGTCGCACTGGACGACAGCGGCCTGGCCTGGCCCGCACTGGACTATGAATTCGACGGCTACGCGGGCCAGACCAGCCCGCTACACCAGGCCTACCAAAGCCAGCGCGATGCCTTCGAGGCCACGCTGTCGCCCGACCTGCCCATGGGCCTGAACGCGGCCCGCCAGCTCTACTGGCTGCAACACACCCACCCAGACGCCTGGGCCCGTACCCGCACCCTGCTGCCCTACCCGCAGTATTGGGCCTGGTGGCTCAGCGGCGTGGCCGCCAGCGAGGTATCGTCCCTGGGCTGCCACACCCAGCTGTGGATACCCGACAAGCAGGGCTATTCCGCCCTGGCCCAATCGCAGGGCTGGGCGGCACTGTTCGCCCCGCTGGCCCCGGCCTGGCAGGTATTGGGTACGGTGCGCCCGGCCCTGGCCGAGGCATTGGGCTTGCCCCTGGCCTGCGAGGTCCACGCAGGTGTGCATGACAGCAATGCCTGCCTGGCGCGCTACCTGTCCAGCACGCAGGACCTGACCGTGGTGTCGTCCGGCACCTGGACGGTACTGATGGCACCCGACGCCCCCACGGCCACGCTACGCGCGGAATGCGACATGCTGTGCAACGTCAACGTGCTGGGCCAGGCTACGCCCACCGCCCGCTTCATGGGCGGCCGCGAATTTGCCGCCATCCTGGACGGCGCGCCGCCCGACCTGGGCACGCTGGATGACGTGCAGCAGTTGCTGCACAGCCACACCGTTGCCCTGCCCAGCTTTGCGCCGCAGGGCGGCCCGTTCATGCACCGCGCAGGGCAAGTACTGCGGGGCGGCAAGACTATCGCCTTGCAAGTGCTGCCCCCAAGCCAACGTTCGGCCCTGGCGGCCCTGTACTGTGCCCAAATCACCGTCTGGCTGGTGTTGCAGCTGCGCCCGGCCAGCGCCACTGCCACCGTGGTCGTGGAAGGCCCGCTGGCGCACAACCCTCTATACCTGGGCCTGCTGCAGGCCTTGTTGCCCGGCCACCAGTGCCAGGCCAGCACCGATGCCATGGAAGGCACGGCACGCGGCGCCTGGATGCTGAGCCGCTGGCCCGCGCCTGCCACGGCGCACAGCCTGCAAGCCGCGCCCCGATACGCGCTGAATGCGCCGAATGCGCTGGACGAACTGCAGGGCTACCACGCAGCCTGGCTGAACGCCCTGCACTGATCACTATGGTTTTCATAGCTGCTAGCGCAGGATTTATCTGCGCCAGAGGCCGGTTTCATACAAATTGCCAAACACACAACACTTCAGCACAAACAGCACGTCACTTGCGCTATCAAATAAGTAACTACCCAGGCAGATAAAAACTGCGCAAAACCTCGTTTATTTATAGAAAATTAGCCCCTCTGGCGTAATGTCAGGCACTTTGCGAACCACTATCATGTAAAGCGATGACCACGCCTTGCATGCCCGCCCATTCGCTTCAGAACACCACCTCAGACGGCGCTCATGACGATCAGCCCATGCCCGCCTTCGCCCAGCCGGGTGCCAGCTTCGGTAGCTACACCGTGCTGGAAACGGTGTACCAAGGCCGGCGCTCCCTGGTGCTGCGTTGCTTGCAGGCTGGCCAGCCCAAAGTCGTCAAGTTTTTGCGCCAGGCCCGGCTGGAGCCAGGCGACGTGGCCCGCTTTCGCCGTGAATTCGAGCTGTCGCGCCGTGTCACGCACCCGCATGTGGTCAGCGCCGAGACGTTGGACAGCCATGGCGGCATGCTCTTTCTCGCCATGGCCGATGACAACGCCGTCTCCCTGCGCAGCCTGCTGCAGCAAGGCACTCTGCCGGTGGCAGACGCGCTGCACATCGCCCTGGCGTTAGTGGACGCGCTGGAGGCCATCCATGTGCGCGACATACTGCACAAGGACATAGGTCCGGGCAACATCATCGCCAGGCTGGGCAGCGCGCCCGGCCAAGCCACGATAAAGCTGATCGACTTCGGCATTGCCGCCGACATGTCGGTGGAACGCACCCAAACCGCCAACCTGCGCGAGCTGGAGGGCACGCTGGCCTACATGGCGCCCGAGCAGACCGGCCGCATGAACCGCGACCTGGACTACCGCGCCGACTTCTACGCTCTGGGTGCCACGCTGTTCGAGCTGCTCACCGGCACCCCGCCGTTTGGCCACACCGCCGACCCAGTAGAGGCCGTGCACGCCCACCTGGCGCGCACCCCGCCCCCGTTGCTGCCGTTGCGGCCCGACGCGCCCCCGGTATTGGCAGCCCTGCTGGAGCGTCTGCTGGCAAAGGAACCCGAGGCCCGCTTCCAAAGCCACCCGGTGCTGCGACGCGACCTGCAACACATACTGCAGCACCTGCAGACCCCGCACTTACGCGACGCCCTGGTGCTGGCGCAGGGCGATTTATCCGAGCGCTTCCAGGTTTCCGGTCGGCTGTATGGTCGCGCGCAAGACGTACAGCGCATGCTGGCTGCCTTCGAAGCAGCGGCCAGCGGCAGTGCCCAGGTCATCACCGTCGCCGGTGTGTCCGGCATAGGCAAGACCGCCCTGGTGCACGAGGTACAGCGCAGCCTGCTGGGCCACCGTGGCCATATGGTCAGCGGCAAATTCAACCAGTTCAGCCAGCACACGCCCTGCGCGGCATTTCTGCAAGCGCTGGAGCAGCGCGTGCGCCAGGTGTTGGCCCTGCCAGCGGCGGAGCAAAGCCTGTGGCGCGACGCCCTGCTGCAGCAATTGGGCCCAAACACAGCTGTCGCCCACGCAGCCCTGCCGGAGCTAGGCCTGCTGCTGGGCGATGATCTGCTGCCGCCGGTGCCGCTGGGCCCCACCGAAGCAGAAAACCGCTTTCTGCGCAGCATGCAGCTGTGCTTTGCCGCCCTGTCCCGCGCCGATGCCCCTCTGGTGGTGTTCATTGACGACCTGCAGTGGGCCGACCGCGTGTCCCGCCGCCTGCTGCGTGAGCTGGCGCTGGACGAAGGCCTGCAGCACCTGCTGCTGATAGGCGCCTACCGCGCCGACGAAGTGCCCGCCGGCCACCCGCTACTGCAAGACCTGGCCGCCCTGGCCGACAACGGCGGCCGCCATACCGCCCTGGCCGTGGGCCCGCTGCAGGTGGATGACGTTGCCCAGTTGCTGGCCGACAGCCTGCACCAGCCCGTGGCGCAAGTACAGGCACTGGCCAGCCTGTGCATGGCCAAAACCGGGGGCAACCCGTTCTTCCTGGCGCGCTTCCTGGAAGACCTGTACCGCCGCCGCCTCATCTGGCTGGACCGCAGCGGCCCCTGCTGGCGCTGGTCCGAAGAACACATCCAGGGCGAACGCATTGCCGACAACGTGGTCGGCCTAATGCTGGAGCAGTTGCGCCGCCTGCCACCCGACACTGGCACCCTGCTGACCACCGCCGCCTGCCTGGGCAGCCGGTTTGCGCTAAACACGCTGAGCCAGGCCTGCGAAAGCAACGAACACGCCGTGCTGCGCGCCCTGGCTCCCGCCTTGCATGCCGGGCTGCTGGTGCCGCAGGACGTGCGCTACAAATGGATCAGCATGCTGCAAGCCCACGAGAGCCAGGGCGTGCATGTAGAGCTGTCCTTCGTGCATGACCGGGTGCAGGAAGCCGCTTATCTGCTGACCAGTGCCGACCAGCGCCCTGCGCTGCACCTGCGCATAGGCCGCCTGCTGCGCGACAGCAGCCAGCGCCAGCAACCCGACTTTGCCGTCGTCAACCATCTCAACCAGGGCCAGGCCCTGCTGCACGACGCCGCCGAGCGCCTGCAGCTGGCAGGCTTCAATGCCCGCGCTAGCCACCTGGCTCGCGACGCCGCCTCCTTCGACCTGGCCGCCGACTATGCCGCCCAGGCCATTGCGCTGTATGGCGACGCACATTGGCAGCAAGACCCGGTCGCCACCCTGGCCCTGCATGTGCACGCCGCCCGCATGGCCGCGCTCAAGGGCGACAGCGAGGCCATGGACCGCTGGATCAGCGCCGGCCTGGCGCACACCACGGCGCCCAGCGACCACGCCAGCCTGCTGGACGTACGCATCGAATCCTTTTACGCCTCCGGCCGGCTGGACGAAACCCTGGAGCTGGGCCTGGCCGTGCTACGCCTGCTGGGTACCGAGCCACCCGCGGCCGCCACACCAGCAGAAGCCATGGCGCTGGTGGCCGCCATGCGCGACACCATCCAGACCCTGGGCTTCGGGGCCCTGGCCGCCCGCCCCGCCATGACCGAGCCGCTGTACCTGCAACAACTCAGCGTGATCGCCAAGATGACCGCCGCCGCCTACATCGCCCGGCCCGCGCTGCTGCCGCTGCTGACTGTGCTGCAGGTACGTCTGATGGTGGCCCACGGCCATGCACCCGGCGCAATGTCGGCCTATTCGGTCATGGGCCTGATGGTGGCTGAATTTCTGCAGGACTACCGCTTTGGCTACCAGTTGGGCCGCGTCTCCATGGAGCTGCTGGAGCAGCACGGCTGGCGCCACGTGCATGCGCATGCGGGCTTCTCCTTCAACTCCTTTTTGCGCCATTGGATAGAGGGCATTTCCAGCGGCCTGCCGGCCCTGATGGAGGTGCACCGCGACGGCCTGGAAACCGGCAGCCTGCGCCATGCGGGCCTGTCCATGTATGTGCACGACTACCACGCCTTCCTGTCCGGCATGCCACTGGCCGACCTGAGCACCGAGCAGGAACAGCATGCCGCCACGCTGCGCCGCATCCGCCAGCCGGTAGCACACGACTACCTGGCCGCGCTGCGCGCCACCCTGCAGGCGCTGCACCAGCCCCGCTTCGCAGAGCAGCCGCTGGAAACACCGCAGTTTTCTGCCCAGCAGCTGGAGCAGACTTACACCGCGCGCGCCGACCAGACCGGCACCATGTTCCTACAGGCCTGGCGCTGCATGCTGCATGCGCTGGCCGGCCAACCCGAAGCCGCGCTGGCCGCTGGCGACGCGGCCCAAAAGCTGTTCCCCGCCGGGCGCGGCATGGTGGTGGTGCCGTTCTGCGTCTTCTTCAGCGCCATGGCCGCCCTGGACTGCGCTGCAGCCGACGAAGCCACGTCCGCGCGCTGCCAGGCAGCACTAGCCCGGCTCAGCCTGTGGGCGCAGACCTGCACAGATGTGCGGCCGCTGCAGCATCTGCTGCAAGCCCATCTGCTGCCCGAAGATGCGGGCCTACCCGCCCAGGAGGCCGAATTCCAAGCCGCCCTGCAAGCAGCGCAACAGCTCCACAACCTGTTCCTGCTGGGCCTGGTCCACAGTTACCACAGCCGGGCCCTGGCCCGCGCCGGCCAATCGCTGCAGGCCCAGGCCGCCCGGGCCGAGGCGCGCGCCATATTTCTACGTTGGGGCGCACATGCCCTGGTAGAGCAACTGGACCGAGCCCACCCACAGCCTGCACCCATCGCCCCGCCGGTGCACGATGCCACCGATACCGTGCTGGCGGTGCCCGCCAGCGCGCTGGACCTGTCCACGCTGATGAAAAGCGTACAAGCCATCACCGCTGAAAGCGCCCTGGACGAACTGCTCACGCGCCTGGTCCATGTGCTGCGTGAAAATGCCGGCGCCAGCCGCGCCGCCATCGTGCTCGGCGACCACCGCCGCTGGCAGCTGCAAACCGACAGCAGTGCCGCCGACAGCGCCAGCGTGCTGGAAGACCTGGCACTGGAAGACGCCGGCCACCGCCTGCCCCTGGAAATATTGCGCACCGTACTCAGCACCGGCCAGCCCGTGGTGGTGCACGACGCCAGTAGTACCCCGGCCTGGCAACGCCTGCCGTATTTCAGCAGCCACCTGGCGCACTCGGTGCTATGCATGCCACTGCTGCGCCAGGGTAAGACCATGGGTGCGCTGTATCTGGAAAATGCTGCGGTCAGCGGTGCCTTCTCGCCAGAGCGCATACAGTTTCTGGAGCTGCTCTCGGGCAATGTGGTCAACGCCATCGACAACGCCCGCCTGGTAGCCGAGCTGCGTGGCCTGGCCGACACGCTGGAGCAACGCGTAGCCGAGCGCACCCGTGCGCTACGCGAGAGCGAGGCCCGCACCCTGAGCATTCTGCGCAATGCCCCGCTACCGATGACGGTAACCCGCCTGTCGGACAACGTATTTGTCTATGTCAACGAGCGCGCGGCCGAGCTGGCCGGCATGCCGGCAGACGCCCTGATGGGCCATGCGCCTTACAGCCTGTACCGCAACCCTGAAGACCGCGTGCGGATGTTGGCCCAGTACCAGCGCGATGGTGCGCTGCGCGACTTTGAAGTCTGCCTGGGCTCGCCCGAGAACCCAGAGGTCTGGGCCCTGGTGTCCATGGTGCCCATCACCTACGACGGCCACGCCTGCGTGCTATCGACCGTGATCGACATCACCGAGCGCAAGTCCATGGAAACCACCCTGCGCCAGATTGCCTCCACCGACAGCCTGACCGGTATGGCCAGCCGCAGCCACTTCATGGAATGCACCGAGGCAGAGCTGGCCCGGGCCCGCCGCTACGAACACCCGCTGTCCATAGTGATGCTGGACGTGGACCACTTCAAGCAAATCAACGACCGCCACGGCCATGCCGTGGGCGACCAGGTGCTACGCGGACTGGGCACCACCTGCCGCAACCTGGTGCGTCAACAGGATGTGGTGGGCCGGCTGGGTGGCGAAGAATTCGCCATCCTCATGCCCAACACCGATCCACAGAACGCCGTGGCCCTGGCCGAGCGCTTGCGCGTAGCTCTGGCCACCCTGCCCATGGCCCTGGCCCACGGCGCAAGCCTGACCGTCACAGCCAGCTTCGGCGTGGCCACTCTGCAGCCCGAAGACACGCTGGACAGCCTGCTGGCCCGTGCCGACACCGGCCTGTACCAGTCCAAACACGCGGGGCGCAACCGCATCAGCTGCGCCGACCTGCCCAGTACGGTGTGACAAGCCTGTCGCCAGCGCTCTCTTTTTGATAGCCTCTTGCGCAGCTACTACCAACGCTACAGCCTTGTTTTTCATATATCCAGATGCGGGAAAGGTATATGCATCTGCATTTACACTTACAGGGTGCGCACTTGTTGGTGCGCAGCAGCGTTCTCAGGGCGGGGTGAAATTCCCCACCGGCGGTAATGGCAGCAATGCACAAGCCCGCGAGCGCCTGCAGATGGCAAACATCCGCAGGGTCAGCAGATTTCGGTTTGATTCCGAAGCCGACGGTCATAGTCCGGATGCAAGAGAACGCGTCCCTTGCAGCCTTGTGCCGTGCGCGGCGCTTGGCTGGGCGGGTGCGCGTGCGTCCTGGGTTTGGAAACTTTTAATGTGTTGAAGCCCTATGACCACGACCGCAAAATTCTCCGGCAACATCCGCGTTGCCTTCGTTCAAGCCACCTGGCACGCCGACATCGTCAACCAGGCGCGCGACGGCTTTCTGGCTGAAATGGCCCGCCACGGCGTTGCCCGTGAATCCATTACCGTGATTGAACTGCCCGGTGCTTTCGAGATTCCGCTGCACGCCAAGAAGCTGGCCCAGTCTGGCCAGTTCGATGCCATCGTGGCCGCTGGGCTTGTGGTGGACGGCGGTATTTACCGCCATGAATTCGTGGCCACTGCGGTGATCCAGGGCCTGATGTCGGTGCAGTTGGAAACCGGTGTGCCAGTGTTCTCTGCCGTGCTGACACCGCACCACTTCCATGCCGGTGCCGAGCACCAGCAGTTCTTCAGCGACCACTTCGTACACAAGGGTGTGGAAGTGGCCCAGGCCTGCCTACGCACGGTGACCAGCCTGCGCCAACTGGACGCGCTGACGAAGTAAGAAGCAGCTGCTAAGGGCCTGTTGCCTTAGTGCAGCATCAGTGTGCGTTCACCCTTGCACTTGCCGGCACGTGCCGGTGGGCTGCACAGGCCGCACACATACTGGCGGGGGTTCTCATACAGCTCGGTGACGAACTTGCCACCGCAACCGCTGCACTGCGTCATGTTCAGCATGTTCGCATCGACAAACTTCACCAGGCGCCAGGCGCGGGTAAAGGACAGCAGCGGGTCGATCTCGGCGGCCAGGATCTGCTCGCTGTACAGGCGGTAGGCCTTGGTCAACGTGTCGATCGAGTCCAGGTCCACGCTCTTGGACAGATATTCGTAGATGTTGAGAAACAGCGACGAATGGATGTTTTCTTGCCACGACAAAAACCAGTCGGTGGAGAACGGCAATTGGCCTTTGCTTGGCGACTTGCCCGACACTTCCTTGTACAGGCGCAGCAGGCGCTCGTAGGACAGGTCGGTCTCCGACTCCAGCACCTGCATGCGTGCGCCCATGCGGATCAGCATCGCGGCACGTTCTATTTGCTGGGAATCCTGCAGCACGCTCTTGACGGGTTTGGTTGCCATGGTGCGCTCCTTACAGGACTTCGGCCACGCGGCCAGCCATCAAGATATTGGCATGCAAGATGTTGGTGGCCGAGTTGCCCACCTTCTTGATGTCGTGATTGGTCAACAAGCTCCACACCAGGCTGTCTTCCACGCGGAAGTGGCACAGCAGCATATTGCCCGAGGCCAGTTTCAATATTTGTGCTGCCGACAATGCGCCGAGGATGTCGGCGGCTTCTTCATTGATGCCCAAGCGGAACAAGGCCTCGGCCTTGTCCTGCCGAATCAGGCTTTGCGCCAGCATGAGGTACGTCAGATTGGCCTCGCGGATTTCGGCAATGATCTGTTCGCTGTTCATGGTGATGTCCTTTGGGGCTGACCCCGTTCAAGCCCAGTTCAGGCCGCATATTGCTTGTCGCAAATTGCTTCTTCCCGATCCGTTGAAATGGATTGTGAATACCCCCCAATCAAAAATTAAGTCGGGGTAGAGCCATCCCGCATGTCAGGCTTTCAAGGGCGCGTGTAAGGTTTTTTCTTACACGCTTGTCAGCCCGCTCAGGGCAGTTCCGCGACCGGGTCCCGCCCCATCAGAGCGGAGACCACGTCAGCCGGGCGCATACGTCCGTCCAGCAAGGCCACCACGCCCTCGGTAATCGGCATATCCACACCCAGGGCCTGGGCGCGTTGCAGCACCGTGCGGGCGCTGTACACGCCCTCGGCCACGTGGCCCAAAGAAGCCACTGCCTGCTCCAGACTGTGGCCCTGGGCCAACAGCAAACCCACTTGGCGGTTGCGGCTAAGGTCTCCTGTAGCGGTGAGCACCAGATCGCCCAGGCCGGACAAACCCATAAAGGTCTCGGCCTTGGCACCCAAGGCCAGGCCCAGGCGCGTCATCTCGGCCAGGCCCCGTGTGACCAGGGCGGCCCGCGCATTCAGGCCCAGGTGCAGGCCATCACACAGGCCGGTGGCGATCGCCAGCACGTTCTTCACCGCGCCGCCAACCTCCACACCGGCCACATCGTCGCTGGCGTACACGCGCAGCGCCGGGCTATGGAATGCCGTCACCAAGGCATCACGCACGTGGGCCTGGTGGCTGGCAGCCACCAGCGCCGTGGGCTGGCCCCGCGCCACTTCCTGGGCAAAGCTGGGACCGCTCAGAACGCCGTAGCCGGCGTCCTGCCATTGCGGATTTTTTGCTATTAATTCAGTAGCTACCTGCGCACGTATTTCGTGCGCTAGCAGCCCAAAAGACTTGGAACCCGGTGGCTCGAAACCCTTGCACAGCCAGGCGACCGGCGCAGCGCACGCGGCCACCAAGCCCAGCATGGAACGCAGGCCCGACATGGGCGTGCCGACGATCACCAGGTCGTGCCCGGCAAGCAGGCTGGCCAGGTCTTCTACGGTGGAGGAGCAGAGTTGCAGCGCATCCGGAAAGCGAATGCCCGGCAGATACCGGGCATTGCAGCGATCGGCCTGCATGGCCGTCACCTGTTGCGGATCGCGCGCCCACAGCGTGACGGCGTGGTGCGCAGACGGGTTTTGGGCGGCGCTGATGGCCAGCGCCGTACCCCACGCACCCGCGCCCAGCACGACAATTTTCATGGCAGGCTGGGCTATGGGCTTACTGCAGCGTGGCAGTGGGCGCTTCGGCCGAGGCAGCAGCGGCATTGGCTTGCTGCTGTTCGTACATAGCCTGGAAATTGATTTCCGCCAGATGCACTTGCGGGAAGCCCGCGCGCTGCACTAGGTCGGCCACGTTGCCGCGCAGGTAGGGGTAGACGATTTGCGGGCAGGCAATACCGATGATCGGGCCCATCTGCTCTTGCGACATATTGCGGATTTCAAAAATACCGGCTTGCTTGGCTTCCACCAGGAACACGGTTTTTTCAGCAATCTTGGTTTGTACGGTGGCGGTCACAGCCACTTCAAAAATGCCGTCGGCCACAGGGTTGGCTTCCACACCGAGTTGGATTTCCACCGAAGGCTGGGCCGGGTCCAGCAGTATGCCGGGGGAATTGGGCTGCTCCAGCGAAGCCTCTTTCAGGTAAACGCGCTGGATTTGGAATACGGGATCTTGTTGCTCGGACATGTAATTCTTTCAATTCGAATCAAAAACAAAGCCCGCCAAAACAGCTCGGCGGGCTAAAAAGCAGACGGATTATTGCCGATCGGGATGACGCTTCACGCCGCGTTCAGCAAGGGCAGCAAGCCACCCCTGCCATCCAGCGCCACCAGGTCATCACAACCACCCACGTGGGTATCACCGATAAAGATCTGCGGCACGGTGCGGCGGCCGGTGATTTCCATCATGGTCGCCCGCGCATCCGGCAGTTGGTCTATGCGGATCTCGTCAATCGACTCCACACCCTTGCTCTTAAGGATTTGCTTGGCGCGTATGCAATACGGGCAAACAGCGGTGGTGTACATCTTCACAACTTGCATGGGCAGTTACTTTCGGCAAAAACACAAAACTTTATTTAAGGCCGTATCAGGACTTTTCAATCGGCAGATTGGCTTCTTTCCAGGCCTTCAGGCCGCCGCTGAGCACTTCGGCCTGCTCATAGCCCAGCTTCTTGGCCACAGCCAGGGCGCGGTTGGCGCGCGCGCCTGTGGCGCATACCAGGATCAAGGGCAGGCTCTTGTTCTTCACCGTGCTGGTGAGCTTGTCTTCCAGCTGGGCCAAAGGAACGTTCTTGGCACCGCCCACATGGCCGGCAGCGAACTCTTCGGCTTCGCTCACGTCCACCACCACGGCTTTTTCGCGGTTGATGCGCTGCACAGCACCGTTGGCCGTCAGGGTTCCAGCTTTGGCGCCATTGGCCAGGACCGGCCACAACAAGCCCGCACCGGAGGCCACCGCCACCGCTATCAACATCCAGTTATCCAGTAAAAACTTCACTTTGCACCTTTATTTGGGGTTAACCGGGACTTGCCCGAACCGGCGATTTTAGAATGGCGGGGTAGCGATCGCTTGGGACGCTATTTAAATACAACCTGCCTACACGCCACATGTACAAACTCGTTCTGATCCGCCACGGCGAATCCACCTGGAATCTTGAAAACCGCTTCACGGGCTGGACCGATGTGCCCCTGACCGAAACCGGCATCGAGCAAGCCAAGCAATCCGGCCGCCTGCTAAAGGCCGATGGCTACGAGTTCGACGTGGCCTACACCAGCGTGCTCAAGCGCGCCACGCACACCCTGTGGCACTGCCTGGACCAGATGGACCGCACCTGGCTACCCGTGGTGCACAGCTGGCGCCTGAACGAACGCCATTACGGCGCGCTGCAAGGCCTGAACAAAGCCGAAACCGCCAAGCAGTACGGCGATGACCAGGTGCTGGTCTGGCGCCGCAGCTACGACACGCCGCCACCGGCGCTGGAAGCCACCGATCCACGCAGCGAGCGCGGCGACATCCGCTACGCCAAGCAGTCGCCCGAACAAATTCCGCTGACCGAGTGCCTGAAAGACACGGTCGCCCGCGTGCTACCCTTCTGGAACGAATCCATGGCCCCAGCCATCAAGGCGGGCAAACGCGTGGTACTGGCCGCGCATGGCAACTCCATCCGTGCGCTGATCAAGTACCTGGACAACATCTCCGACGACGATATCGTGGGCCTGAACATCCCCAACGGCATCCCCCTGGTGTACGAACTGGACGCCGACCTGAAACCCATTCGCCACTACTACCTGGGCGATGCCGAAGCCGCAGCCAAGGCAGCGGCTGCCGTTGCGGCCCAAGGCCAAAAGAAATAGGCTTCAAAAAGGTTTACATGGAACGTATCCGTACAAACGGATATCAACGTGTATATTGACAGCGACTTGAAAGATGCTTATGGGCCAGAAACTCAAAATTACCGGCTGGGTTGCCGCCGGTGCTATCGCCGGGGCCTTAACCACGGTCTCGCTGCAAACTGTTGCGCGGGGCGCGATGGCGCCACTGCCGCTGGAAGAGCTGCAACAACTGGCTGCGGTCTTCGGCATGGTCAAAACAGACTATGTGGAGCCGGTGGACGAGAAAAAGCTGATCAGCGATGCCATCTCCGGCATGGTTGCCAGCCTGGACCCCCATTCGCAGTACTTTGACAAAAAGTCTTTCAAGGAATTCCGCGAAGGCACAACCGGCCGCTTTGTCGGTGTGGGCATCGAAATCACCCAGGAAGACGGCTTGGTCAAGGTGGTTTCACCCATCGAAGGCTCGCCGGCCTTCCGTGCCGGCCTGAAGCCCAATGACCTGATCACCAAGATCGACGACACGGCGGTCAAAGGCCTGGCCTTGAACGAAGCCGTCAAGCGCATGCGCGGTGAGCCCAATACCAAGGTCAGCCTGACGATCTTCCGCAAGGATGAAAACCGCAGCTTCCCTGTCACCATCACCCGCGAAGAAATCCGCACCCAATCGGTACGTGCCAAGGTGGTCGAGCCCGGCTATGCCTGGATCCGCCTGAGCCAGTTCCAAGACCGTACGGTAGAAGACTTCGCCCGCAAGATCGAAGACATCTACAAACAGGAACCCAAGCTCAAGGGACTGGTACTGGATTTGCGCAACGACCCCGGTGGCCTGCTGGATGCCGCGGTCGCAGTGTCGGCCGCCTTCTTGCCTGAAAACGTGACCGTGGTGTCCACCAACGGCCAGTTGGCAGACAGCAAGTTCACCTACAAAGCCTCGCCCGAGTTTTACCAGCGCCGTGGCGCCGACCCCCTCGCCCACCTACCCGCAGCCCTGAAAACCGTGCCGCTGGTGGTGCTGGTAAACGAAGGCTCGGCTTCGGCCAGCGAAATCGTGGCCGGCGCCCTGCAGGACTACAAGCGCGGCACCCTGATGGGCAGCCAGACCTTTGGCAAAGGCTCGGTGCAAACCGTGCGCCCCCTGGGGCCAGACACCGGCCTGAAGCTGACTACCGCACGCTACTACACGCCTAGCGGCAAGTCCATCCAGGCCAAAGGCATCGTGCCGGACGTGATGGTGGACGACTCCGAAGAAGGCAGCCCCTACGCGGCCCTGCGCATGCGCGAAGCCGATTTGGACAAGCACCTGAACAGCGGCCAAGGTGAAGAGAAGAAAGACGAAGCCCGTGAAAAAGCCCGCGAGGAAGCCCGCAAGCGACTGGAAGCCGAGGCACTCAAGCCGATTCCTGAGCGCAAGCCAGCTCCCGAGTTCGGCAGCGACAAGGACTTCCAGCTGATCCAGGCCATCAATCAGCTGAAAGGCCGGCCAGTGCTGGTCAGCAAAACACAAACAGAACGCGCAGAAGAGAAAAAAGAGAATTAAGCTCCTCAGCCCCCACACAATGCCCCGGCTTACGGGGCATTTTTCTTTGTCCACGACAATTGCCGCATGAACGACGAGCAACTTCTACGCTATTCACGCCACATCCTGCTGGACGACATCGGGATTGAAGGCCAGGAGCGCCTGCTGGCGTCCCGGGCGCTGGTGATTGGCGCGGGCGGACTGGGCTCACCCGTTGCCCTCTACCTGGCAACCGCAGGCGTTGGCCAGATCAGTCTGGTGGACCACGACACGGTAGACCTGACCAACCTGCAGCGGCAAATCGCCCATACGCTCGAGCGTGTCGGTAGCGCCAAGGTGGACTCGGCCCGCCAGTCCATGGAAGCCATCAATCCTGAAATCCAGATCAACCCCATCCAGGCCCGTGCCGATGCCGAGCTGCTGGACCGCCTGGTGGCGGATGCGGATGTGGTGGTGGACTGCTGCGACAACTTTGCCACCCGGCACGCCATCAACGCCGCCTGCGTGCGCCACGGCAAACCACTGGTGTCAGGCGCCGCCATCCGCATGGACGGACAAATCAGCGTATTCGACCCACGTTCGCCGCTATCGCCTTGCTATGCCTGTGTCTTCCCACCCAGTGAGGATTTCGAGGAAACCCGGTGCGCAGTCATGGGTGTGCTGGCACCACTGGTCGGCATCATTGGTGCCATGCAGGCCACCGAGGCCATCAAACTGCTGAGCGGCGCAGGCAGCTCCCTGGCAGGCCGGCTGCAAATGCTGGATGCCCGCAGCATGGCCTGGAATGAAATTCGCATTCCCCGTGATCCAGGCTGCAGCGTCTGCGGTCAGCGGCATATATCCTGACCCGTATACTCCTATTTTCATAGCTAGAAGCCCAGGCAATATATGCGGAGAGCGCTGAAAAAGTTCCACATCTTCGCCCCACATTGCCAATGAATACTGCGGCACGACTACAGCGCTGGTTTCCCTTCCTGGCCTGGCCCCGACCTGATCGCAGCACGCTGGTGGGCGAACTCTGGGCGGGCTTGACCGTAGGCATGATGCTCATCCCCCAGGGCGTCGCCTATGCCGCGCTGGCAGGTATGCCGCTAGTCACCGGCATTTACGCCTCCATGCTGCCGGCTTTGGTTGCCGTGCTGTGGAGTTCATCGACCCGCTTATCCGTAGGTCCTACGGCCCTGAGTGCACTGCTGGTGGGCAGCGCGCTGCTAGGCATGGCCGAGCCGGGCAGCGCCCAATGGGTGAAATTGGCCGTCTGGCTGGCTCTGCTATGCGGCCTTCTGCAAGTATTGCTAGGTCTGGGACGCTTTGGTTGGCTGCTGAACCTGGTCAGCGCACCGGTCTTGACAGGTTTCACCCAGGCTGCAGCCGTACTGATTCTGCTGTCTCAATTGCCTGCGTTGTTGGGCCTGCGCGGCTCTCTGTCCAGCTTGTTGCAACAGCCCGCGATGGACCTGCAGGCTGCAGCCTTTGGCCTCGGTGCCTGGGCAGTTCTAGCCATGGGCAAGCGCTGGCTGCCCAAGTTTCCCACCTTGATGCTGCTGGTCGTCGCCAGTGCTGCGCTGAGTGCCCAACTGGGTTTTGCCGACCATGGCGGCGCGGTCGTTGGCCACCTGCCCGCAGGCCTGCCCTCCTTGCAATGGCCCGCCATGCTGGGCTGGTCCGAGCTAGGCAGTCTGGCCCTCCCTACTCTGGTGCTGACGTTGATCAGTTTTCTGGAAACCGCCTCTAGCGCCAAGGTGGACAGCCAGCGCAGCGGCAAGCGCTGGAACGAGAACCAGGATTTGATCGGCCAGGGTATGGCCAAAATCGCATCGGGCCTGTGCGGTGCGTTTCCCACCAGCTCCTCGTTTTCGCGCTCGGCCATCAACCTCTATGCCGGCGCCAAGACCGGCTGGGCAACGATTTTCTCGGTACTGCTGGTGCTGCTGGTGCTGTTGTGGCTGACACCCTTGCTCTACCACGTGCCCCAGGCCGTGTTGGCAGCCGTGGTGGTGGCCGCCGTGTCCAGCCTACTGCAGCCGGCCGAATTGCGCCGCATCTGGCGCGCAGCACCGGTGGAAGCCCTGACCTGCGCCACCACCTTTGTGCTGACCCTGGCAACCGCGCCCCGGCTGTACTGGGGTGTGCTGGCCGGGCTGCTGATAGGCTTGTCCCATTTTCTGTACCACCGGCTGCACCCTCGCATCATCGAGATCGGGCTGCACCCGGATGGCAGCCTGCGGGATCGCCACTTGTGGCAACTACCGATGCTGGCACCTGATACCTATGCACTGCGCATGGATGCCGAGCTCGACTTCGCGTCCGCCAGTGCGTTGGAGCGCACGCTGATGGAACATCTGGCGCAACATCCCGGAACACGCCAGGTCTGCCTGTTTGCACAACCCATCAACCGCATCGATGCCACAGGCGTGGAAACCTTTGGCAAGCTGCGCCAGACCCTGGCGCAACGAGGCATCACCTTGCACATAAGCGGAATGAAATTACCGGTCGAACAAGTTTTACGTCGTGCCGGAGAGCTCCCCCCTGTAACATCCACACCGGAGCTGTTACAACTACACCGCACCGACCAAGATGCGCTCATCGC
The DNA here is from genome assembly GCF_059421805.1 of Rhodoferax sp. GW821-FHT02C08. NCBI lineage: Bacteria > Pseudomonadati > Pseudomonadota > Betaproteobacteria > Burkholderiales > Comamonadaceae > Rhodoferax > Rhodoferax sp. GW821-FHT02C08. The sequence goes on along the minus strand of NZ_JBWKVR010000003.1, from coordinate 248,156 downwards.
TTTGCAAAAGGAGCTGCAAGACTTCGTGATCTGACACCGGGTAGCACCGCAATCAAGGGCTGCATTGCACAAGTACCGCTTTTTATGACCTTACTGTTAAACTTTCTGCACTACTGATTGGTACTTTTGTGTCTGCACCGGCAACCTCACTTTCCATCGATTTGCACGGTTTGCATCTGGAGCCGGCCTGCGCCCTGCTCCAGATAGAGCTGCCTGCACCCGATGTGGCCGACCCCACAGCGTACCTGCAAAATATCCTGGACAGCTTGTGCGATCTGTCCCTGCGCGACCCACTCACGGGTCTGTCCAATCGCCGCCACTTTAATGCCGTGCTGGCCTCCGAGGTGGACCGTGTGGCACGCTCAGGCGAAGAAGCCCTGCTGTTGATGATCGACATTGACCATTTCAAAAAGGTGAACGATACCTATGGCCACGCCGCCGGCGACGAAGTCCTGCGGGTGATTGCCAAAACCTTGCAGACCTGTGTGCGCCCCATGGACACGCTGGCACGCTTTGGCGGTGAAGAGTTCGTGGTCATATTGCCATCTTGCCAACCAAGCTTTGGCCACGTAGTGGCCGAACGCATACGCAGGGCTGTGGAAAATACCGTGATACCAATCTCCCCCGGACTCGATCTGAAGGTTACGATCAGCATCGGTGGCGCATTTGCACTGCAATGGATACGGTCTACCAGCGAACTCTGGACGGAGCGGGCGGACCAGCAACTTTATTTAGCCAAAACTACCGGGCGTAACCGCCTATGCCTGGAGCCCCCACCGGAAAGCAATGTCAGCGCGGAAGAAAAAAATCTGTTGTTTGGTCACCTGTCTGCCATCGAGCCGGCATGGGTTGAAATGTCGTCTAGCGCCACCTCTGATGGCGCTACACAAAGGTAAGCCGTGAGTAACAACAATACAACAACCTCGACCACTCCGGCAGGCGCCGGCGCCAAGGTATTGGCCATCACCAGTGGAAAAGGCGGTGTAGGGAAAACCTTTGTCTCGGCCAATCTGGCTGCGGCATTGGCCAAGCGCGGCCACCGTGTACTGGTGCTGGATGCAGATTTGGGCTTGGCCAATCTGGATGTGGTGCTGAACCTGCACCCGAAGATCACGCTGCATGACGTGTTTACCGGCAAGGCGACGCTGGACGAGGCCATCATCAAGGCACCAGGCGGCTTCTCGGTACTGCTGGCCGGCTCAGGCATGGTGGAGTATTCACGCCTGACACCAGAGGTCCGTGACGAATTCCTGCAGGTAGTGCGCAGCCTGGTGCCGCGTTATGACGTGCTGCTGCTGGACACCGGCGCAGGCATCTCGGATGTGGTGCTGTTCTCGGTCTCCCTGGCGTCCGAAGTACTGGTGGTGGCCACTCCAGAACCCACGTCGCTTACCGACGCATATGCAGCCATCAAGGTGCTGGCCACCCAGCAAAAGCGCCAGCATGTGCGCATGATCATCAACCAGACGGCGCGTGCCGGCGATGGCCGAGCCATCACCACCCAGCTGCAGCAGGTGCTGGACCGCTTTGTAACCACCGGCACCGGGCGCTCGGTACGCCTGATCCACGTAGGCGACATTCCCGCCGACCTGGCGGTGCGTGAAGCCGTGATGCGACGCCAGCTGCTGCTGGTCAACACGCCGGGTTGCCCCGCTGCGCTGGCGATGTCCGAATTGGCACGCAAGCTTGATGAAACGGTAATCAGCCCCACGGAATTCAGCAAGGCTTGAGCACGCAGCGTCTCAGACCGTGATGATCCACCCCTCCAGCGGGTCCATGTCAATGGGCAAGCCGTAGCGGGCAACACCTGCTGCATGCTGCTCAGCGGCCCACCCGGCCTGCAGCATGCACAGCACGGCATCCAGGGCATCGCCACTGGCATCGTCCACCAAGCTTTTGCGCTGGTCGGCATTGATACCCAAACGCAACCCCAGACCTACCGCACCATGGGCGCCCTGCCCCGATTCCAGAGCCTGCACCAGGTCTTGGCGCGCCTGCAGACGCTCTGGCGTTTGCTTGGCTTTGTCATCGCTTTTATAACTGCGCCGTCCAACGCCAAAGGCACTCGGCTGCCAGCCGTCCAGCACCCGGCGCGCCAGCAAACCGGGGTAGGCCTCCAAGGCCGCGCGTCGGGGGTCACCAGAATACAGACCTGGGAAATCCACCCCGGCATCCAGCAACAAGGGAACGCCCGCATGCAACATATAGGCAACCGGTGGGTTCACCCACTTCATTGACGGACTGGAGCCAGCCGCAAAATCACAGCCGCGGTGGGCGAACTTACCGCCTGCCGGGCGGGCATCGCAAAAAGCCGCAAACTGCGACCGGACCTGGGCCCGGTCCAGGCCGGAAAAATGGCGTATGCAGTCCAGCCAGCGCAGCGGCCAACCCAGGGTTTCAACCAGCTCGCGGGGCAGGCCAAAGGGTAAATCGAATGCACCGACCCAGGCCTGGGGCTGGGCCAGTACGGCAGCAAAATCAGACAGGGAAGATAAACGCTCCAGCCGGGTCAACACCACGCATCCATCTGCATGGTGGCCCCAGGCCAGCACAATATTTTTATGCCGGGTCGGACTACTGGAAAAGTCACAGCCCAGCAGCGCAGGAGAGCCCATGCCCTAAGCTGCAGCAAGTACTAGAAGGCGTCTAGACGCGGCCCACAATCGATGCGGTGGCCATCAGCTCTTCCAGCAGGGCCAACGAAACTTTGCCCGACACGGAATACGGGTCCAGCTCTGGCTTTTCTGCGTATTTCAAGAGAATGGACTGGTTCAGCCGCTGGATATTCACCTGGCCCATGGTCCAGCCACCAAAGCGGCGCTCGGAAATCTCTTCAAAATGCAGCAGCGCCACGTCTTTATGGCGTGCATCGCGCTGGATATGGCCGTACAGCTCATTGACCGGCATACGCCCGCCTTCAATGGCCTGCAGGAAGATACCGCCGCCATAGCAAAGAATGCCGGTGATGCCGCAGGTCGGGTTGTATTGACGCGACTGCGCAAGGATGGCCTCAATCGCAGCAGGGCTGGTATCCAGGGCGCGGCTGGCGTAGAGCAAGCGTACAAGCATGGTGTTAGCCCTTTCTGGGGAGGAGAGACAGGAATTCACGGCGCAGACTGGAGTCCTTCAGGAAAGCACCGCGCATGACCGAGTTGATCATCTTACTGTCCACATCTTTCACGCCGCGCCAGCCCATACAGAAATGGCTGGCCTCCATCACGATGGCCAGGCCGTCCGGCTGGGTCTTCTCCTGGATCAGATCGGCCAGTTGCACCACGGCTTCTTCCTGGATCTGGGGGCGGCCCATGATCCACTCGGCCAGGCGCGCATATTTCGACAAACCGATCACATTGGTGTGCTCGTTGGGCAGCACTCCGATCCAGATCTGGCCCATGACTGGGCACAGATGGTGCGAGCAGGCGCTGCGCACGGTGATCGGGCCGACGATCATCAGCTCGTTTAAATGCTCGGCGTTAGGGAATTCGGTGATGGTGGGGGCCGCCACATAACGACCCTTGAATACCTCTTTCAGGTACATCTTGGCCACACGGCGGGCGGTGTTCTCGGTATTGTGGTCGTGTTCGGTATCGATCACCATGCTATTCAGCACACCCTGCATTTGCACGGTGACCTCATCCAGCAAGGCGTCCAACTCACCCGGCTGGATGAACTCGGAAATATTGTCGTTGGCGTTGAAACGCTTGCGCGCGGCCTTCAGCCGTTCGCGAATTTTCACGGATACAGGTGTGCCTTCCCCGTCTCGGGCATCAGCCAGCGCAGTGGGATTCATAGCATCGGGTGTTTTCATTAACATACAAGAATGGTAGCAGGGCAGGCAATAGCGCCGCGCGAAGGCACTGCAAAGCCCTTTTCAAAGTCGCCCCATCGGGGCCTGCTGCGAGCACAGCATAATCAGCCCCTTTTTCGAAACGCTGGCTCCCACAAAAAGAAACTATGGACAACATCGACCTACTCAACACACGTAAAAACTGGTACGCGGCCTTCTTTGCAGGAGACACCGACTTCATGGCCAGTGTGGAGGCCGACTCCTTCTGCGTAGTGCATGCGTCCGGAGTGCAATCCAAATGGGAACAATTGCACGGTATCTCCCGTGCGGTGCAGGCTGACCGTTGGTTTCCCAGCAATGCCTGCAAGCAGGACGCCAGCCTGTCGCTGCAAAACCATGGGGAATTCGTCGTGGTATCCGGCCAAAGCCATACGCTGATCGACGAAGAACGTCTGGGTAGCGTGTACTTCAGCGAACTCTGGCGCAAGCAGGCGCAGGACTGGCAAGTCATGCACCTGCACTACACGCCGGTGGAATAAGCTGGCAGCCAGCTCCTCCACCGATTGCTGTACTGGATTACTGGGTTGAGGCGCCCGATTCGAACCACTGTTTAATCATTGCGCGCTCGGCATCGGTGATGCCGGTGGCGTTGTTCATCGGCATGATCTTCGTCACCACCGCCTGTTGGTACACCGCCTGTGCGTGCTGCTGCAGGGCGGCCGGTGAGTCCAGACGCACATTCTTCATCTGCACCTGGGGGCCGTGGCACATATAGCAGCGCTGCGCCAGCACGGGCTGTATCTTTTCATAAGGAAATGTGGCTACAGCGCTTGTATTACCTGCGGGAGCAGCTACGGAACTTATAGCATCCACGGGTGCAGGCCGCATCCACGCAATCGCCCCCACGATCACCGCCAGGCCGACCAGGGCATACGCTATGGGATGGCGGTTGCGGCCCAGCAGATAGCCGTGGCGCATCACGAAGAACTGGCGGATGGCCGCGCCCGCGAACATCATCAGCACCAGCACCAGCCAGTTCTGCGGGTGGCTGTAGGTAAAGCTGTAGTGGTTGCTCAGCATGGCAAACAGCACCGGCAACGTGAAATAAGTGTTGTGCACGCTACGTTGCTTGCCGCGCTGGCCGTGGATCGGGTCCACCGGCTGGCCGGCCTTGATGGCCGCCACCACGGTGCGCTGGCCAGGGATGATCCAGAAAAATACATTCGCGCTCATGGTGGTGGCGATCATCGCGCCCACCAGCAGAAAGGCCGCCCGCCCGGCAAACCAATGGCAGGCCAACCAGGCTGCCACGCAGACCAACACCGCTACCAGCGCACCGACGATGGCGTCGCCATGCTTGCGCTTGCCAAACAGCTGGCAGATGCTGTCATAGAACATCCAAAACACCACCAGGAACGATAGCGCAACACCGATCGCCGCGCCAGGCGACCAGTTCATCAGCGACTTGTCGATCAGGTAGGTGCTGGCATTCCACAGATAGGACACGGTGAACAGCGAAAAGCCGGTCAGCCAGGTGGAATAACTTTCCCAGTAAAACCAGTGCAGATGCTTGGGCAGCTGCGGCGGCGCCCCGGCGAACTTCACCGGATGGTAGAAACCGCCGCCGTGCACGGCCCACAGCTCGCCACTGACGCCCTGTTTTTTGAGGTCGTCATCGACCGGCGGCGTCAGGCTGCTGTCAAGAAACACAAAGTAAAAGGAAGAGCCAATCCAGGCGATGGCGGTGATGACGTGGACCCAGCGCAGCAGCAGGTTGGCCCAGTCGAGGTAATAACTTTCCATATGCACTCTCACGCTTGACGGCACCCGCACGGGGCGCCAGTAGTTTCTCTGCCTACCACTGCGGGCACTGTAGGCAAAAAGAGGTCGCGAACAAAAGCTGTGAGAGAAAGCCTTGCACCGCTGCGACCTGAACCTGTGATTCTATGGAGTAATGCTTTGCAACAACTGTGCCGCAACCGCAACCGCGATCACCTCGGGCTCCTTACCCGCAATGCCCGGCACACCGATCGGGCAGGTCACCCGGGCCAGTTCGGCATCGCTAAACCCACGGGCCTGCAGCCGCTGGCGAAAGCTGGCCCATTTGGTCTTGCTGCCTATCAGGCCGATAAACGGTAGGTCGCCCTGGCTGCGCTGGCGCTGCAGGCAAGCCGCCACGATATCCAGGTCTTCGGCATGGCTGAAGCTCATGATCAGCACCTGGCTGCCAGGTCGCAGGTTGGGCACGGCTTTTTGCACCGGGTCGGAGTGTTCACAATGCACATGGGCCGGCAGATCGGCAGGGAAAATGCCGTCGCGGCTATCTATCCAGCTCAGCTGGAATGGCAGGCGAGACAACACCTGCACCAAGGCATGGCCCACATGGCCGCCGCCAAACAAGGCCACGGGCCGGAGCTGTTGGGCGCACTGCTGACGAAGACGCGGTGCATCCGCCGCCGTAATGAACTCAAACCGCAGGTAAACCACGCCACCACAGCACTGGCCCAGGCTAGGGCCTAGGGGATAGCGCAAAGTCTTTGCGGCAACATCGCCAGCCTGCAAGCGCGCCCGGGCTTCAGCGATGGCCTGGAACTCCAGATTGCCGCCACCGATCGTGCCCACCAGATGGTCGGCAAACACCGCCATCCAGGTCCCGGACTCACGCGGCACCGAGCCTTGGGTAGACTCTACATAGATAAGCACCGCAGCCTTGGACTGCAAGTGGTGGAGTAAAACGTCAATATGTGTCACAGCAAGCAATCCGGCCAAGAGTGCAGTATGCACGGCTGCACGCGCTGCCCCAAGCCTTCAAAATAATGAAAAAACAACTCAAATACCTGCGTTTGAAACTAGCCGGCCTGTCCGCAGCCGCCGCGGCCTTGGTCGCGGGTTGCAACTCCACGCCAGCTCCGCAGCCAGCCGGTACGCCAACCCCGCCGTCGCCCCCCAACACCGCTGCGCCCAGCACCCCTCGCCCGGCCCAGCCTGCGCCGCCCAAGATATCCGTTGCCACCAACCCGCGCGACTACCGGCGCGATGCCGCCCGCCACCTGTATGACCGCAATACGGAACGCATCTTCCAAGGCAAGTTGCAAGCCAATCTGTACGCGATCGGCGTGCTGGAAGTGCACCTGGACCGCAACGGCATGGTGACCGGCCTGCACTGGATGCGTGCGCCAAGACATGCCCCAGAGGTGATTGACGAGATCGAGCGCACCGTGCGCGCTGCCGCCCCCTTCCCTCCTCCCTCCCGCATGGGCAAGGTCACCTACACCGATACCTGGCTGTGGGACAAGAGCGGCCAGTTCCAGCTGGACACGCTGACCGAAGGCCAGCTCTAAGTTCACTACAAAAAATATAGCTGCCAGCGCAGGTAAATTCTGCGCCAGCGGCCTATTTCTCTTAAGAACCTATCAGCTCCCCCGGTAGGTCGAATAGCTCCAGGGGCTGACCAGCAGCGGCACGTGGTAGTGCTGCGCCGTGTCGGCCACGCCGAAATCCAGGCTCACCTTGTTCAAAAACTGCGGTTCCGGCAGTGCCACGCCGCGCGCCGCAAAATAGGCCGCCACATCAAACACCAGCCGGTAGGTGCCGACCTGTAGTGCGTTGTTGTCAAACAGCGGCGCATTCGTGCGGCCGTCGTGGTTCAGGACATGGCGCTGCAGCAAGGTGCTGCTGTCGCCCTGGGTGGCATACAAATCCACCGCCATGCCGGCGGCCGGACAGCCGTGCATGGTGTCCAAAACGTGTGTGCTCAGTCCCATAGGTATCTCCACATAAACGGTTTCAAAACGTAAAACAGATGTGTATACAGTTCAGTAATTCCGCTATTATGGATGCATGGAAGCAAGCACCACCAACACCCATACGATCGTCGAAGCACTGACCAAGGCCATTGTGGAACACCGGCTGCACCCAGGCACCAAGCTGGCCGAGCAGAAGCTGGCCGACCATTTCGGCGTCTCGCGCACCCTGGTAAGGCAAGCCCTGTTCCAGCTATCGCAAAACGGCCTGATCCGCCTGGAGCCGGCCCGTGGCGCCTTCGTAGCCGCGCCTTCGGTGGCAGAGGCTCGCCAAGTATTTGCCGTGCGCCGCATGCTGGAGGCGGAAATCACCCGCTCCCTGGCCCGCAGCATGACGCCAGCCAAACTCAAGGTCTTGACCGACCATTCGGCCCTGGAGAAATCCGCCCTCAAAACCCAGGACAACAGCAACCGCGCCGAGCTGCTGGGCGACTTCCACATCCGCATGACCGAGCTGCTGGGCAACGATGTGCTGGTGCAAATGATGGTGGAACTGCTGTCTCGCTGCTCGTTGATCACCCTGATGTACCAGCCCGACAGCGCAGCAGAGCACTCCAGCGAAGAACACGACGCATTGATACAAGCACTCGCCGCACAAGACGAAGACCTGGCCGTGCGCCTGATGGACGAACACCTGCAACACGTGGAGGCCAGTCTGGCCTTCGACCGCAAAATTCCCAGTAACGACATCGCAATGGCACTGGCCTGACTTGTGCTTGAGGAGCCCTATGACCGAGACATCCGCCCCCCGCCCCCACTACCCCCGTGACCTCGTCGGCTATGGCCGCAAGGTACCCCACGCGCAGTGGCCCAACCAGGCCAAGATCGCCGTGCAGTTTGTTTTGAACTACGAAGAAGGCGGCGAAAACAATGTGCTGCATGGCGACGCCGCATCGGAAACATTTCTGTCCGAACTGATCACTGCCCAGCCCTTCCCAGACCGTCACATGACCATCGAGTCCATGTACGAGTACGGCTCGCGCGTGGGTGCCTGGCGCATCCTGCGCGAGTTTGAAAAGCGCGGCTTGCCGCTGACCATCTTCGGTGTCTCCATGGCACTTGAGCGCCACCCCGAACTGACCCAGGCCTTCATCGACCTGGGCCATGAAATCGCCTGCCACGGCTGGCGCTGGATCCACTACCAGAACCTGCCCGAAGCCACCGAGCGTGAGCACATGGCCATAGGCACGGAAATCCTCCGCAAGCTGACCGGCGGCCAATGGCCCCAAGGCTGGTACACCGGCCGCGACAGCCCCAACACCCGCCGCTTGCTGGCCGACCAGGGCGGCTTCAGCTACGACAGTGACTACTACGGTGACGACCTGCCCTTCTGGATGCCCACCACCAAGAGCGACGGCACGGTGGAGCCCCGCCTGGTCGTGCCCTACTCGCTGGACACCAACGATATGCGCTGCGTGCAGGTGCAAGGCTTCAACACCGGCGACCACTTCCTGCAGTACCTGAAGGACAGCTTCGACGTGCTGTACGCCGAGGGCGATAAAGCCCCGAAGATGATGAGCATTGGCATGCACTGCCGCGTGCTCGGACGGCCTGGCCGCTTCGGCGCACTGCAGAAATTCCTGGACTACGTGCAAAGCCACGAGCGCGTGTGGATCTGCCGGCGCATCGACATCGCCCGTCACTGGCACGAAACCCACCCTTTCAAAGGCTGAGCCTCGCATGGCACTGACGCTAGATTTCCTCAACACGGCTCCCCTGGAGACCGTGTTGCAGCAGTTGCCTGGCCTGTACGAACACTCGCCCTGGATCGCCGAGCAGGCGCTACAGCATCGCCCGTTCCGCTCTCTCGCACAATTCAAATACGCCATGGTGCAGGTGCTGGCCGCGGCCGGCAAGCAGGCCCAGCTGAACCTGATACGCGCCCACCCTGACCTGGCAGGAAAGGCCATGGAGGCCAACAGCCTGACGGCCGAATCCACCCACGAGCAAAACCAGGCCGGCCTGACCCGCTGCACGCCCGAAGAGCTGGCCCTGCTGCAGCAGCTCAACGCCGACTACCGTGCGCACAACGGCTTCCCCTTTATCCTTGCCGTGCGCGGCCCGCGCGGCACCGGCCTGCGCAAGCAAGAAATCATCGACACCTTCCAGCGCCGCCTGCGCAACTCGGCCGACTTTGAACAGGCCGAAGCACTGCGCAACATCCACCGCATCGTGGAAATCCGGCTGGACGACGCCTTTGGCAGCGCGCCCTTGGCGGGCAACTTAGTCTGGGACTGGCAAGAAGCACTCAGCGTCCACACCGACCCCGGCTACGCCGAAAAGGGCCAGCTCACCGTCACCTACCTGACCGACGCGCACCGCGCCTGCGCCCAGCAGATCGTGGACACCATGCGCGACTGCGGATTTGACGAGGTGTCTATCGATGCCGTGGGCAATGTGGTGGGCCGCTACCACGCTGCTACGCCAGATGCCAAGACCTTGCTCACCGGCAGCCACTTTGATACGGTGCGCAACGGCGGCAAATACGACGGCCGCCTGGGCATTTACGTGCCCCTGGCCTGTGTGCGCGAACTGGCGCGCCAAGGCAAGCGACTGCCCTTCCACTTGGAGGTGGTTGGCTTCGCAGAAGAAGAAGGCCAGCGCTACAAAGCCACCTTCCTGGGTTCGGGCGCACTGATTGGCGACTTCAACCCCAGCTGGCTGGACCAGACCGACGTCGACGGCATCAGCATGCGCTCCGCCATGCAGCATGCAGGCTTGCGGATAGAAGACATCCCGGCCCTGCAACGCCAGGCCGCCGATTACCTGGGCTTTGTCGAGGTACATATAGAACAGGGCCCGGTGCTCAACGAGCTGGATATTCCGCTGGGCATCGTCACCTCCATCAACGGCAGCGTGCGCTATACCGGCGAGGTTCAGGGCGTTGCCTGCCATGCTGGTACCACCCCCATGAACCGCCGCCGCGACGCAGCCACCGCCGTGGCCGAGCTGGCGCTGTTTGTGGAGCAACGTGCCGCGCGCGATGGTGACTCAGTCGGCACCGTGGGCATGCTGCAGGTGCCCAACGGCTCCATCAACGTCGTGCCGGGCCTGTGCCAGTTCAGCCTGGACCTGCGCGCGCCGAACAATGCGCAGCGCGACGCCCTGGCTAACGACGTAGTGGCCGCACTGCAAACCATCTGCGAACGCCGCAGCCTGCGCTACACGCTGGTCGAGGCCATGCGCGCCGCCGCCGCCCCCAGCGCACCTGCCTGGCAGAAGCGCTGGGAACGTGCGGTGGACGACCTGGGCGTGCCCCTGTACCGCATGCCCAGTGGCGCTGGCCACGACGCCATGAAGCTCCATGAAATCATGCCCCAGGCCATGCTCTTCGTACGCGGCCAGAACTCCGGCATCAGCCACAACCCGCTGGAAAGCAGCACCAACAACGATATGCAGCTGGCAGTGGATGCCTTCGCCCAGCTTTTGACCCAACTCGCAAACGAATCCCCATGACAGATTACGCCCGCCTAGACGACTGGATTGACAACCATTTCGACGCCGAAGTCCAATTCCTGCAAGCCCTGATCCAGGTCCCCACCGACACTCCGCCCGGTAACAACGCACCGCACGCCGAGCGCACGGCCGAGCTGCTGCAGGCCTTTGGCTTTGAAGCAGAGAAACATGCCGTGCCCGCCGCCGAGGTACAGGCCGCCGGCATGCAGTCCATCACAAATCTGGTGGTCCGCCGCGCCTACGGCCCGGGCAAAACCATTGCCTTGAATGCCCACGGCGACGTGGTGCCACCTGGCGACGGTTGGACGCATGACCCGTATGGTGCTGAAATCGCTGACGGCAAGATGTACGGTCGAGCCACGGCCGTTAGCAAAGGCGACTTCGCCAGCTTCACCTTCGCGGTGCGGGCGCTGGAATCCCTGGGCCTGCCGCTCAAGGGTGCTGTCGAGCTGCACTTCACCTACGACGAGGAATTCGGCGGCGAACTCGGCCCGGGCTGGCTGCTAAAAAACAAAATCACCCGGCCCGACCTGATGATTGCCGCCGGCTTCTCCTACCAGGTGGTCACCGCGCACAATGGCTGTCTGCAGATGGAAGTCACCGTGCACGGCAAGATGGCCCACGCCGCCATCCCCACCAGCGGCGTAGATGCACTACAAGGCACGGTCCACATCCTGAACGCCCTGTACGCGCAAAACACGCTGTACCAGCAGGTCACATCCCAGGTAGAAGGCATCACCCACCCCTACCTGAATGTGGGCGTGATCGAAGGCGGCACCAATACCAATGTGGTGCCCGGCAAGGTCACGTTCAAACTAGACCGCCGCATGATTCCCGAAGAAAACCCGGTCGAAGTCGAAGCCAACATCCGCAAGATCATTGCCGACGCGGCTGCCAGCCAGCCCGGCATCACGGTGGATATCAAGCGCCTGCTGCTGGCCCACTCCATGCAGCCCCTGCCCGGCAATGCGCCGCTGGTCGAGGCCATACAGAAGCACGGCTTGGAAATGTTTGGCGAGGCCATTCCGGCCATGGGCACACCGCTGTACACCGACGTGCGGCTGTATGCGGAGGCCGGCATCCCTGGCGTGATCTACGGCGCCGGCCCGCGCACCGTGCTGGAATCGCACGCCAAGCGTGCCGACGAAAGGCTGGACCTGGAAGACCTGCGCCGCGCCACCAAGGTGATTGCGCGCACGCTGCGCGACTTGCTGGCGTAGTCACTCGCTGCATAGAAAAGGCCCTGAACCGCATTGCGCGATTCAGGGCCTTTTGTCGTCAAAGCGCGGACGCAGCCGCGCGGTGGATCAAACGATCAGAAGCTCTGCGAGTACTGCAGGCCCATGACCCAACCACTGTCCTTGTAGGTGCCGTTCAAAGCCCCCCGACCAGCAGCGGCCTGGTTGTTCTGGATCTGTGCGTCCTTCAAGTACAGATAGGCCAAACCGAAGTCCAGCGTGGAGGCTTGCGAGAGCTTCCACTGCGCGCCGGTAGAGAGCCAGATGCGGTTGTTGTCCGGCAACGAGGCCAGGCGCGTGGTAGCGCCCTTCACTGGAGTCTGGTCATAGGCTACGCCGTACTTGAACTTCCAGGCATCGTTGTACTTGTAGTTGGCGCCCACGGCCACACGCCAGGTGTCGCGGAACTCGGTGTCCAGGGTCTGCGCCACGGTACCTGCAGCTGCACCCGAAGTACGCACGATGTCTATCTTGGGAATGCTGCTCCAGCCGGTCCAGGACAGGTCACCCAGCAACTCCCAGCTCGGGTTGAGCTGGTGCGTCACGCTAGCGATGAAGGTGTCAGGCAAAGTCACGCTGGCCTTGACGTTGGCGCCAATCGCTGCGTTCACTGCGGCCGACGGGCTGCCACCCGTCAGGGTGCCAGTGAGGTCGTACTTGATCTTGGAGCGGTATGACACGCCGACCTTAGTTGCAGGCGCAAGTTTGATGAGCGCGCCCACGTTCCAGCCCCAGGCATTGTCGTCAATGCTCAGCGCCAGCGGCGTGGCGCCTGGCAGGCCTGGCGGTACGGTTGGCACCACCGCAAGTTGGCGCGAGTAATCTGCAGTAAGGCGCTGCCAGTTCAGACCAAAGCCCCACGAGACCACGTCGTTGGCCTTCCAGGCAATCGACGGGTTGATGTTGTAGGTCTTGACATCGAACTGATTCGATTGCGCGCTGCCGGTCCAGGGCGCTTCGTAGTCGGTCTTGGAGCCAAACGGCGCGCCAAAGCCGATACCGGCGTACAACCCGTCCTGCAGCTTCCACGACAGGTAGCCATTGGGTGCCACACCCCAGTGTCCGGCGTCACCGCCCGAACCTGCGGTGGCCAGCGTGCCGACCGAAGAGCCCTGGTTCTGGAACTTGAAGCCGGGCTTGATAGCGGTCGCGCCAATCGAAAACTCGCGGTCTTTGAGCTCGGTCATACCGGCCGGATTGAAGTAGATGGTGCTGGCGTTCTCGGCCACCGCCGCAGAGCCAGCAAAGGCATTGCCAATGCCACTGGCGTTTTGCTCCAGCAGTTGGAAGCCCGACGCGCCGGCGCTACCAGCAAAGAGCGCGGCGATGAGCGCCGATAGATGTTTGAGGTCGTGGGTTTTCATCATGTCTCCAAGTTTGTTAACAAATGTGTCTGGTTTATGTCCGCGACATAACACTGTACCAACGAAAATGTGCAACAAAGCGCCTGTGAAAGCCTTCAATGTCACCTGCGGAACAGCACCAGAACACGAAACCGGGCTGCACGCGAATCTGCAGGCTGGAAGTCACAGGCCAAACACACCGACGAACAGCTGAACCTGGAAGACCTACGCCGCGCCACCAAGGTCAAGGCCCGCACGCTGGCGGACCCGCTTGCATCAATCGCATAACGTCATACATCCTTCGCATAACTTTTCACAACGTAAGTAGGCTCCACAATGTTTATCGCCTGTGGCTTGCGTTAGGCTTACCTTTCATAAAAATTCTTCGAGGACACACTCAATGGCCAAAGAAATTTCCCCTGCCGAAATGGCTCTGCGCGACGCCGCACGGGAATACCACAGCACCCCCAGCAAGGGCAAAATTTCCGTCACCCCTACCAAGCCGCTGTCCAACCAGCGCGACCTATCGCTGGCCTACTCGCCAGGTGTGGCCTACCCCTGTCTGGACATTGAACGTGACCCCTCCCTGGCCGCCGAATACACCTCGCGCGGCAACCTGGTCGGCGTGATCACCAATGGCACGGCTGTGCTGGGCCTGGGCAATATCGGCCCGCTGGCGTCCAAGCCGGTGATGGAAGGCAAGGGCTGCCTGTTCAAGAAGTTCGCCGGCATCGACGTGTTCGACATCGAACTGGCCGAGAACGACCCCGACAAGCTGGTGGACATCATCGCCGCCATGGAGCCCACGCTGGGTGGCATCAACCTCGAAGACATCAAGGCACCCGAGTGCTTCTACATCGAGCAAAAACTGCGCGAGCGCATGAACATCCCGGTGTTCCACGACGACCAGCACGGCACGGCCATCATCTCCTCCGCCGCCCTGCTGAACGGCCTGGAACTGGTCGGCAAGAAGATTGAAGACGTGAAGGTTGCCGTGTCCGGCGCCGGCGCAGCTGCCATTGCCTGCCTGGACGTGATGGTCGGCCTGGGCGTGCAGCGCAAGAACGTGTTTGTATGCGACTCCAAGGGTGTGATCTACCACGGCCGCGCGGGCGGCTTCGACGCCTCCAAGGAACGCTACGCCCAAGACACCTCGGCCCGTACGCTGGCCGATGCGGTCAATGAAGCCGACGTATTCCTGGGTTGCTCCGCCGCCGGCGTGCTGACGGCCGAGATGGTCAAGACCATGGCCGCCAAGCCCATCATCCTGGCGCTGGCCAACCCCGAACCCGAGATCCGTCCCGAGCTGGCCAAAGCCGTGCGCCCCGACTGCATCATCGCCACCGGCCGCTCCGACTACCCGAACCAGGTCAACAACGTCCTGTGCTTCCCCTACATCTTCCGTGGCGCGCTGGACTGCGGTGCCACCAAGATCACCGAAGCCATGAAGCTGGCCTGCGTGCGCCAGATTGCCGACCTGGCCAAGGCCGACATCAGCGAAGAAGTGGCCGCCGCCTACGCTGGCAAGGAACTGGTGTTCGGCAGCGATTACCTGATCCCCACCCCCTTCGATTCGCGCCTGATCCTGCGCATCGCCCCCGCTGTGGCCAAGGCTGCGGAAGAGTCCGGTGTGGCCACGCGCCCCATCAAGGACATGGAGGCCTACCGCCAAAGCCTGTCGCGCTTCGTCTATCAAACCGGTATGTTCATGCGCCCGGTGTTCAGTGCCGCCAAGGCCGTGCCCGCCAACGCCAAGCGCGTTGCCTATGCCGAAGGTGAAGACGAACGCACGCTGCGCGCTGCCCAGTTGGCCGTGGACGAGAACCTGGCCCACCCCATCCTGATCGGCCGCCCCGCCGTGATCGAGGCCCGCATCCTCAAGGCCGGCCTGCGCATCCGTATCGGCACCGACGTGGAAGTGGTGAACCCCGAAGACGACTCCCGCTTCCGCCAGTACTGGGAAACCTACCACCGCCTGATGGGCCGCCGTGGCGTGTCACAAGACGTGGCCAAGGCCGCCGTGCGCCGCTCCAACACCACCATCGCCGCACTGATGGTGCGCCTGGGCGATGCCGACGCCATGCTGTGCGGCCTGCTGGGCCGCTACGAAGGCCATCTGCAACACGTGCGCGACATCATCGGCCTAAAGAAAGGCGCCTCCGGCTTTGCCGCGCTCAACGCGCTAATGCTGGAAAAGCACACCTTGTTCATCACCGACGCCTTTGTGAATGAAGATCCGACTGCCGAACAACTGGCCAGCATCGCCGTCATGGCTGCCGACGAAGTCAGCCGCTTCGGCCTGCCACCCAAGGTTGCCTTCCTGTCGCATTCCAACTACGGCTCGTCGGACCGCCCCTCGGCCCGCAAGATGCGTGCGGCCCACGAACTGTTCAAGGCCATGGCGCCCGACATCGAATCCGATGGCGAACTGCAAGGCGATGCGGCTCTATCGCAACCCATGCGCGAAGCCTCGCTGATGGACGCCGAAACCAATCTGCACGGTGAAGCCAATCTGCTGGTCTGCCCCAACCTGGACGCGGCCAACATCTTGTTCAACGTGCTGAAGATGACCGGTGGCCAGGGCGTGACCGTGGGCCCGATCCTGCTGGGTGCGGCTGCTTCTGCACACATTCTGACCCCATCGGCCACCGTGCGCCGTGTGGTCAACATGACTGCGCTGGCCGTGGCCAACGCCGCGACCGTGCACAAATAAGTACCAGCCCCCTCGGGCAACTGAGGGCCACAAAGAACGCACCTGCACGGTGCGTTTTTTTATGGGCATGGGCACCTTTTTTGCTCTAATGCAGCTAACTCTTTCTGGAAACTCCATGACCAAACGCGTCTTTTTGCAGTCTGCCCTGGCCTGCGCCGCCCTGCTGGCCACCGTACCGGCATTTGCCCAAACCACACCCATCAAATTTCAGCTGGACTGGCGCTTTGAAGGCCCGGCCGCCCTCTTCCTCACCCCCGCAGCCAAGGGCTATTTCAAAGACGCCAAGCTGGATGTCACCATTGATGCGGGCAACGGTTCGGGTGGGGCCGTCACCCGCGTGGCATCCGGCGCGTATGACATGGGCTTTGCCGATATGGCGGCACTGATGGAGTTCCACGCCAACAACCCCGACGCCCCCAACAAACCCGTGGCGGTGATGATGGTCTACGCCGACACACCGGCATCCGTGATGGTGCTGAAAAAATCTGGCATCAAAACCCCCGCCGACCTGACGGGCAAGAAGCTGGGCGCCCCGGTGTTCGACGCCGGCCGCCGCGCCTTCCCCATCTTCGCCAAGGCCAACGCCATCACCGGCGTGCAGTGGACCAGCATGGACCCGCCACTGCGCGAAACCATGCTGGTACGTGGTGACGTGGACGCCATCACCGGCTTCACCTTCACCTCGCTGCTGAACCTGGAGGCACGCGGCACTAAGGCCGAAGACGTGCTGGTGCTGCCCTACCCGCAGTTCGGCGTCAAGCTGTATGGCAACGCCATCATCGCCTCTCCCAAGCTGATCAAGGAGAACCCGGCCGCCGTAAAAGCCTTTTTGCAGGCCTTTGCCAAGGGCATGAAGGACGTGATCGCGAAGCCCGCCGCCGCGATT
Organism: Rhodoferax sp. GW821-FHT02C08; assembly: GCF_059421805.1. Lineage (NCBI taxonomy): Bacteria > Pseudomonadati > Pseudomonadota > Betaproteobacteria > Burkholderiales > Comamonadaceae > Rhodoferax > Rhodoferax sp. GW821-FHT02C08. Next base: position 230,930 of record NZ_JBWKVR010000003.1, on the reverse strand, counting down.
GAAGATGTGAAAGCCCGCGACGGCATCATCAACAGCGCGTTGGAGCTGCGCCGCCTGAACATGGCCCTGGACACCGCCATCAACACCCCTAACGCGCATACTGAAGGCTTTGGCAAAACCACGCCGCCGCGCCTGTCGCTGATGGCATCCCAAGTATCCGATGCCTTCGCCACCAAGACCCGCGTGAACCCGGAAGCGGTGTGGAACGGCAGCTTCCTGCCCAGCGCTGCCGAGCTGAACGTACTTCCAGCCAAGAAGTAAACACTATTCTTTTTATAGCTGCTCGCGCAGTTGATACCTGCGCGAGCGGCCTATTTCTTATAAATTTGTGAATACCCCCGCGTTTGTCGACTTCCGCGACGTCTGGCTGGCCTACAACGACGAGCTGCGCGCACAAAACCAGTTCGCCGTCGAAGCCATCGACCTGCAGGTCCAGCAAGGCGAATTCATCGCCATCGTCGGCCCCTCGGGCTGCGGCAAGTCCACCTTCATGAAGCTGGCCACCGGGCTGAAGATGCCGTCCAAGGGCAGCATCCGCATCGACGGCCAGCCGGTCACCGGGCCGCTGAAGATCTCCGGCATGGCCTTCCAGGCGCCGTCGCTGCTGCCCTGGCGAACCACGGTGGACAACGTGCTGCTGCCGCTGGAAATCGTCAAACCCTACCGCAGCCAGTTCAAGGCCAAACGCAAGGAGTTCGAACAGCGTGCGCGCCAGCTGCTGCAAAAGGTCGGCTTGGCCGGCTATGAGGACAAATTCCCCTGGCAGCTGTCGGGCGGCATGCAGCAGCGCGCCAGCATCTGCCGCGCGCTGATCCACGAGCCCAAGATGCTGCTGCTGGACGAACCCTTCGGCGCGCTCGACGCCTTCACCCGCGAGGAGCTGTGGTGCATCCTGCGCGACCTGTGGACCGAGCAGCGCTTCAACGTGATCCTGGTCACCCACGACCTGCGCGAGAGCGTGTTCCTGGCCGACACGGTCTACGTCATGGGCAAGAGCCCGGGCCGCTTCATCGTCAAGAAGCAGATCGAACTGCCGCGCCCGCGCGAGCTGGAGCTGACCTACACGCCCGCATTCACTGACATCGTGCACGAGCTGCGCGGCCACATCGGCTCGATACGAAAGACCACGCCATGAACGCCAAGACCCTGGAACGCTGGTCGCCCTGGGTGCTGCTGGTCGCCATCGTGCTGCTGTGGCAAGGCATCTGCAGCGCCTTCGACGTGTCGGAATTCATCTTCCCCAGCCCCTGGCGCATCGCCACCCAGCTGGTCGAATTCAAGGGCCCCATCGCCCTCCACGCCTGGCGCACCTACTGGGTGACCATGGCCGGCTTTGGCCTGGCGATCGTGGTTGGCGTGCTGCTGGGCTTTGTGGTCGGCAGCTCGCGCCTGGCCTATGCGGCCATCTACCCGCTGATGACGGCCTTCAACGCCCTACCCAAGGCGGCATTCGTGCCCATCCTGGTGGTGTGGTTCGGCATCGGCACCGGGCCGGCGATATTGACCGCTTTCCTGATCAGCTTCTTTCCCATCATGGTGAACATCGCCACCGGCCTGGCCACGCTGGAGCCCGAGCTGGAAGACGTGCTGCGGGTGCTGGGCGCCAAGCGCTGGGACGTGCTGGTCAAGGTCGGCCTGCCGCGCTCCATGCCCTACTTCTTCGGCTCGCTGAAGGTGGCAATCACGCTGGCCTTCGTGGGCACCACGGTGTCGGAGATGACAGCCGCCAACGAGGGCATTGGCTACCTGCTGATCTCGGCCGGATCGTCGATGCAGATGGGCCTGGCCTTTGCCGGCCTGATGGTGGTGGGCGCGATGGCCATGGCCATGTACGAGCTGTTCAGCTACGTTGAAAAGCACACCACCGGCTGGGCGCACCGCGGGTCACAAAATGACTGAGCAGTAGCAGACTAACCCGTTGTGTCTTGACTTGGCGCAAGACAAACCTTGTGAACTATGCGTATGCTGCGACTGCCGTTGCTATTGACGGCAGCCGTCCGCAGTTTTAAGCGGGCGCTCATAAGGAAACCCCATGAAGACCCAACGACGCGTATTTTTGATGGCAGTCGCCGCCGGCGGAGCCACACTGAGCACTTTGGCACGCGCCCAGGCCAAGGTCGATGACAAAGACCCCCAAGCTGCTGCCCTCGGCTACGTGACCGACGGCACCAAGGCCGACGTTAAAAAATACCCCAAGTACGCTGCCGGCCAAAACTGCGGTAGCTGCGCCCTGTACCAAGGCAAGGCCGGCGATGCCACCGGTGCCTGCCCGCTGTTCGCCGGCAAGGTTGTCGCTGCCAAGGGCTGGTGCAGCGCCTGGGCCAAGAAGGGTTAATTCCGGTCCATGCCGCCGGCCTCGTTCAAGGGCAACAAGCAGTCCCTGCCCAGCAAACTCTGCGCGGCCTGTGGCCGGACCATGACCTGGCGTAAACGCTGGGCCAAGACCTGGGACCAGGTGAAGTACTGCTCCGGCGCTTGTCGTAAGGCAAAAAAATTAGGCACTTGGTGCTCGTGCCGGGCGACCAGCTGAACCTGAACTCTTCGGCCATCGACGTCGTCAACCCCGCACAGGATGCGGTGTGAATGGCCGAGATGGCCGAAGAATCCACCCATATCTGGTCCAGCAAGCAACGCATCGCGCTCTTTCTGGTCGCCGTGCGCCACTTTGCGCAGACCTACCACTGCATTACACCTACCTGGACCAGGCGGAGAACCGGGATAGCCTGGCGCCCCGGTGGCAAGCGGGCAGTTGCGCACAGACCTAGACACGCTTGAGTTGCTTCCTGAGAGCGTCACCACGCCATGCTCATCAACGCCATGAACATGCAAGACGTTCTTGATCAGACTTAAGCCGACTCAGACTGTTGCCGTCTGACGTTCCTTGGATACTGGGGAGACCCAAGTTTCCTCTATTGCAACCCTCTTGCCACTAAGAGGTGCTTGCCATCCCATTACTCCAATACCCAGGTCAGGACTCCACGGAAATCAACGCACACAGGACAAGGCTTCTGCGCACCCGAACCACAAACGCGCCACCGGTGCGACGAATTGAGCAACTCGGTGCATGAATGCGGCACCTTACTTCCTCGAGTGGTTGGGGCATTTTCAGAAATTCACTCTAAGTTCGAGACTTATTGCTCTGTTGTATTTATGTAAAGCAACCAATACTTCAGCTCTGGACGTTCGCCGCGCGCAAACGAAATCTCTGCAGACCTCAGGGGAACGAAGATTACTGAGTTGTACGTTCGTGGCAGGGCAACAAATAGCCTCCCCCTCGCGTCAGCCGACGAAGAGGAACCTCGAAAAACACCCGATGAAATACCGTTACCCCGCGCAGCGAACAGCAAACCCACATGTTGATCCGATCACCTGTGCCACTCGGAATGCCGGCTCAGTTGCAGCCGAGAGCCTCTGTGGGCACGGTGTTCCCATCGCCATTCTGGCCATAGCGGCCGGCCTTGCGTCGGACGCGGCCCTGGCGGCTTGCACCACTGTTGCAGGCGCGCAAGTCCAGGCCACTCTCTCCTCAACTTGTGCTGCCGTGGGCAGCTTTAACGGCACTGGTGCGACCACGAACACCGGTGCACTGGCTGCACAGACGGGCGGCGTAATCAACGCCGCTGCCACCGTGCCCCTGCCCTTGTCCCGAAACAACGCGGCAGGAGCATATGCATCTGACACAGACTCGCAGGTCCACCTGCAGGACGGCGCTACCATCACCAGGGTGGGCACGAGCGGCTCAAACAACCTGGGCCTCCATGCCAGCCTCGGTGGCACCATTACCGTCGACGGACTGTTGTCGATCAACTTGCCCAACGGGGCGGGCAACCATGGCGTGTTGACCGAAGACAGCGGCACCCTCGTCACATTGAACGGCCCCGTCGACATCACGATGGGCAGTGGCTCCGCATTTGCCCCAGGGATCCGCGCCCTCACCGGTTCAGACCTGGTCGCCAATGGCGCCGTGACCATCAACACCGCGGGCGGCAACAGATCGGATGCCATTGCGGCCAATTCGGCCACCATCACATTGAATGGTGCACTGGATCTCACGACCAGTGGCTCGCAGGCTTCCGCACTCAAAGTCACCACGGTGGGCAGCATTACCTACAACGGGCTGGCCACTTTCAATATCAGCAGTATCAACGGATCCGGGATCCGGGCGGTCACCGGTGGTATCGTGACCGCAGGTACGTCTTCGAACACATCGATCAACGTCACGGGCGTCAATGGCCAAGGCATCTCTTCGAGAGACGTCGGCTCCCAGGTGAACCTGGCGGGCACGATGCTCATTGACGTAAGCAGCGCCACGCAGGCCAACCTTCCCAGCGGCAATCTGGAGTCTTACGCCGCCGGTCTGCTGGCCGACCTGGGTGGCACCATCACATCAACAGGCGCGCTTCATATCAACACCACTGACGCGTCGAGCTATGGCGCACTGATTACGGGAAGCAACTCCACCATCGCAGCCACGGGCGGCGGCACAGTCAAGGCAGCGGGCGTTGCCATTGGTTTTCTGACCGGTGCCGATCAAAGAGCCAGCTTCGATGGCTTTGCCATCAGCAACACCTCGGGCGATCTGATCCAGGTCAACGCGGCTACCGGCAGTTCTTCGCTTGCGCTGACCAACAGCACGGCCTCGGCCGTCTCGGGCGGCAAGCTGTTGCATGTCACGAACGGCAGCACGTTTGTATTGACTGCCGATCGCAGCACACTGAGCGGAGACATCGTGACAGACGCCGGCAGTGCCGTCAGCATGGGTTTGCTGAACGGTTCGAGCCTGACCGGTACCATCGATCCGGTGACCCTGGCCATTGACGGCACCAGTCGGTGGACGATGACCGGTGATTCCGCTTTGAGCGGCTTGACCCTCGCCGGGCGCATCGACTTCCAGGCACCCGGCACGACCTTTGTTCCCAAGACCCTGACCGTCAACGGCAACTGGATTGGCCAGGGCGGCACGGTGCTGCTGAATACGTCACAGGGCGGTTCCAGCTCGCTAACCGATCAGATCGTCCTCAATGGCGGCACGGTCAGCGGCAGCACCAATCTGCAGATCAACAACGCCGGGGGCCTGGGGGCGCTGACCACCGGCAATGGCATCGAAGTGGTTTCGGCACTCAACGGCGCCACCACCACCGCGCAGACCACCAAAGATGCGTTCGCGCTCGCGGGTGGCCACGTCGACGCAGGTGCCTACGAGTACCGCCTGTACGCCGCCGACGCCAACGGCGCCGGCGAGAACTGGTATCTGCGATCAACCGCCACGGCAACGACAAGCACGAGCGCCGTGCAAGTGCCGACCTACCGCGCCGAAGTCCCCCTGCTCTCCGGGTTGCCCAGTCAAATACGCCAGGCAAACCTGGCCATGATCGGCAACCTGCACCAACGCATCGGCGACGACGATGTCAAGACAGGCGCCGCCGCATCGACCGACACCGAGCTCCGCGCCTGGGGCCGCGTGATCGCCGCCAACATCGACATCCGCCAGCAAGGCACAGTCAACCCGCACAGCCAGGGCAACGTCAAGGGTTTCCAGTCTGGCACTGATCTATTCGCCACATCGAACTGGCACGCCGGCGTGTACGTCGGCCAGCTCGACGGCAGCGTCCGGGTCAGCGGCTTCTCGAGCGGTATCGCCAACCTAGACGTCGGCTCCAACGACCTGAGCAGCCAGTACCTGGGCGCCTACGGCACCTGGACCGCCGATTCGGGCTTCTACGCCGACGCCGTGTTGCAAGCCGGGCGACACCGTTACAACATCGAACCCCTGTCGACTCAACGCAACTCGGGCAAAGGCAACAGCCTGATGGCGTCGATCGAAGTGGGCCAGGCATTCACAATGTGCGAAAGCGTCTGGAAGATCGAGCCGCAATTGCAGCTGATTCACCAGCACCTGAAGCTGGACGACATCGTGATCTCTGGTGCCAACGTGCGGCAGGACAGCAACGACGGCTGGATCGCGCGCGTCGGTGTGCGCGTGAAAGGCGATAGCTACACGAGCCTCGGCACACTACAGCCGTACGGCCGCTTCAACATCTACAAGGCGAGCGGTGGCGCCGACGTCACCCACTTCATCGGAGCTGCCACCACGACCGACATCACGAGCCGCACCGGCTTTACCGCCAGCGAACTGGCCGGCGGCTTCACCCTGGAGCTGAACAAGACCACCAGCATCTACAGCGAAATCGGAAAGCAGTGGGCCTCGGGCGGCGATGCGAAGGTGAAGAGTACGGTACAGGGTTCGCTGGGTTTGCGCGTGAAATGGTGAAACCCTGCTTCATCCGATAGCGTGGTCACAGACGCACCATTTACTGCTCCTATGAGCAATATTAAGACGCAAGGATCGAGCGACTGAGAATGCAAACGACAGCGACGTTCTATCGCAAACTTGAATCGCTAAGGTTCCGTTGTCGGTAGACGGTGCGTTTGATGACTGAATGCTCGACGCATTCCTTCTTGCAACATATGAAGCCCCGTAGAGCAGCCATCCTGCCAACACTAGGCTTCTGGGGGTAGGTAGCCATGGTGGTCAAAACAAATCAAGCTGCACTGACGGCACAAGCATACATGGCGGCCGGCTTTGCGTGAACCGTGTTTGTCCTGGATGGCATTAGCCTAGGCCCTGGCTTTCGGGGTGCCCCCCAGTTGCTGCCAGCAGGCTGAACAACGGAGATACCTTCCGTTAACATGCCACATTCCATAGCAGAGCAGTTTGGCCACCATGACCCCTCGTATGCGCACCGCCTCTCCCGTGCTCCCTGCCACCCGCCCGGTCTACGCAGCCTGCCTAGCCGCGCTGGTGCTGCTGCAAGTCGCTTGCTCATCCACGCCGCTGCCGCCCTGGCCCACGTCCGCCGACACGACAGCACCCACGCGCATTGCACCCACGTCGCCCCCCGCACCAAGCAAGCCAGCGGCAGCCCCTCCGGCGGCCGTGGCCAGCCCGGTCAATCCCCCACAGGCCGTCGCGCTGAGCGATACCGGTGCCGATGCCACGGAAAGCCCGGCAGTGGCTGCGCGCTTCCCGGCACCGCCGCTGGCCTACAGCACGCCCGGTCTGCAGAGCGGACGCAGCAACTTCACCAGCAACCCGGAAATCATCGACTGGCTCAACGAGCTGGCCGCCCACCCCAGCCCGGGTGTCAAGGCCACGGTGCTGTCCATGGGCCAATCGCAGCAAGGCTCGCCCCTGGTCGCCCTGTTGTTGACCCGGGCGTCCAGCCCCGACGCCCCCACGGTGCTGGCCACCGGACGCCCCACCGTGCTACTGGTGGGGCAGCAACATGGCAATGAACCCGCCGGCAGCGAGGCGCTGCTGGTGGTGGCCCGCGAACTCAGCCAGGGCCTGCTGGAGCCCATGCTGGACAAGATCAATGTCATCGTGGTGCCACGCGCCAACCCCGATGGAGCGGCCGCCAACCAGCGCGCTACCGCCAACGGCATCGACATGAACCGCGACCACCTGCTGCTGAACACGCCGGAAGCCCGTGCACTGGCCCAGCTGGAGCGCAACTACCAGCCCATGGTGGTGGTGGACGCGCACGAGTACACGGTGGCGGGCCGTTATCTGCAAAAGTTTGGTGGCATCCAGAAATACGACGCGCTGCTGCAGTACGCCATGACGGCCAACCTGCCCGAGTTTCTGACCCGCGCCTCTGAGGAATGGTTTCGCCGCCCCCTGCTGGCCGCCCTGAAGAACCAGAAGCTCAGCAGCGAGTGGTACTACACCACCAGCAACACGGCGGACGACCTGCTGGTGTCCATGGGCGGCACGCAGCCCGATACCGGGCGCAACGTCAACGGCCTGAAAAACACGGTCAGCATGCTGGTCGAAACCCGGGGCGTGGGCGTCGGCCGCCAGCACATCCAGCGCCGCGTCCACACCCAGGTCACGGCCATGGTCAGCATGCTGCAAAGCACGGCCAGCCGCAGCGACGAGCTGAACCAACTACGGCCCTATATGGAGCGTGACGTGGCCAGCCAGGCCTGCCGTGGCAAGGCCGTGGTGGAAGCCGGCCCCACCAGCGCCCAGTACACCCTGACCCTGCTGGACCCGAACACCGGCGCTGACCGCAAGGTCACGGTGGACTGGAATTCCGCCCTGGAGCTGCAAAACACCAAAACCCGCAGCCGCCCCTGCGGCTACTGGCTGTCGGCCACCTCGACCGTGGCCGTGGACCGTTTGCAGATGCTGGGGGTGCAGGTGATGCGGGTCACGGAACCCGGTTCGCTGCTGGGCGAGGCCTATCTGGAAAGCAGCCGCAGCGAAGGTAGCCGGCAAGACGTGCGCGGTGCCATCCAGGACGGCGCGCCCATCGTCCAGACCAAGGTCACGCTGGTGCCGGGTGTGGTGGATGCGCCGCAAAACAGCTTTTATGTGCCGCTAAGCCAACCCATGGGCAATCTGGTGCTGGCGGCCATGGAGCCGGACACGCAGAACAGCTATTTCGCCAACCACCTGCTGGATGGCTTGCGCGACCTGTCACGCGTCACGGCCGAGCCTACGGTGCGGATGGAAAAGCTGCCCTGACTTCACAGGGCAGCTTTTGAGCCTCAGGGCGGCAGCGGTGCCGCCGGCGTCTTGGTGTTTTCAGCGTTGCGCTTGCGGGTCTGCTCCGCGTGCTCGGCGGCGTCCTGTTGCTTGCGCAGATAGCGTTCACGTTCTTCCCCGGCGGTTGCAGCCTTGCGCGCACGGGCGGCCTGGGCCTCCTCAAAAGCCTTTTGCTTGCTGTCCAGCGTAGCTTTGCGGGCGGCTTTTTCTTGTGCGGCCTGGGCGGCGGTATGGGGTTGGCGTGGCGTGGAAGGGGTCGGTGCACGCACCGTACCCACGCTCTTCTCAGCTGGCGTTGCACTGGCCGGCGGGCTTTCTTCGGCAGCCTTTTGTTCCATGCGCTGCAGCTGCTCGGCACCCTTGCGCTTGCGCGCGGCATCGTTGAGCAAAATCTCCTGGCGGCGAAGGTCGGCCATCTGGTCACGCCGCTGGGCACGGTTTGCATCCTTGCAATCGTTCACGGCAAACTTCTGGTAGCAGTGGACCTCTTCCTGGTCGAAACGCTGCTGTATCTGCGCGCGTTCAGACTGAATACGGTTGCGTTCGGCCTGCTCGGCGTCGGCCGAAGTATCGGTCTGCGCCTGGACAAGGCTCACCCCCAGCAGGCAGAGGCAAAGAATCAGGGGCTTTTTCATGTGATGTGCGTATCGACGATACGGCGCTCCAGCGCCAGGAATTCGGTGGACTGCATCTCGGTCAGGCGTGACACGGTACGCGGGAACTCGTGGGCCAGCGGGCCGTCTGTGTACAACGCCTCGGGAGCCACGGCGGCCGACATGATCAGCTTGCAGCGGCGGTCGTACAGCACGTCCACCAACCAGGTAAAGCGCCGCGCCGGCGACGCCATGTTCACGGGCATGTACGGCACATCGCTGAGCAGCACGGTATGGAACTGGCTGGCGATTTCCAGATAATCGTTTTGCGAACGCGGCCCGCCGCACAGCTCGCGGAAGTCGAACCACACCACGCCACCGGCCTTGCGCCGGGCCCGTATCTCGCGGGCTTCGATGTGCAGTATGGGGTCTTCATCCTGCGTCTCGGCCAGGCGGTTGAAGGCATTGGTCATCTCCTGGTCCGCTTCAGGGCCCAGCGGGGTATGGTAGAGCTTGACCTGCTCCAGCGTGCGGCGGCGGTAATCGGTGCCGTTGTCCACACTCAGCACTTCCAGCTTCTCATTCAACAAGGCGATCGCAGGCAGGATACGGTCGCGGTGCAGGCCGTTGGGGTACAGGTCGTCGGGTTTGAAGTTGGAGGTGGTGACAAAGCCCACACCATTGGCAAACAGCGCCGCCAGCAGCCGGTGCAGGATCATCGCGTCGGTGATGTCGGCTACGTGGAATTCATCAAAGCAGATCAAGCGGTAACGCTTGGCCATGCGTTTGCCCAGCTCGTCCAGCGGGTTCACCGTGCCCTGCAGCTCCTGCAGCTCGCGGTGCACCTCGCGCATGAATTCATGAAAGTGCAGACGGGTTTTGCGCCGCAACGGCACGGCGTTGTAAAAGCAATCCATCAGAAAGCTTTTGCCACGTCCCACCCCGCCGTACATGTAGACGCCGCGCGGAATCTCCGGGCGGTTGATGAGTTTCTTGAGTGCGTTGGAACGCTTCTCTTTGTACGCTGCCCACTCAGAAGCACAACGCTCCAGTGCTTCCACGGCGCGCAACTGCGCCGGATCGGCGGTGTAGCCACGCTGGGCCAGTTCTGCCTCGTAGGCCTGTTTGACGCTCAAAGAGAAAAACTCCGGTTGCTACAAATTAAATAGCTGCCAGCGCAGATATATTCTGCGCTGGCAGCCTTTTTCTTCTAAAACGGGATTAGAAGTTCAGCGTGCGCTTGTCCACGGCCAGAGCGGCTTCCTTGGTGGACTCGCTCAAGCTGGGGTGGGCGTGGCAGATGCGGGCGATGTCTTCTGCGCTGGCGCGGAATTCCATGGCCATCACGCACTCGGCGATCAGCTCGCTGGCCTGTGGGCCGACGATGTGCACGCCCAGGATTTCGTCCGTGGCCGCGTCGGCCAACATCTTCACCATGCCGGTGGTGTCGCCCAGCGCACGTGCGCGGCCGTTCGCCAGGAAGGGGAAGGTACCGGCCTTGTAGGCACGGCCTGCGCCCTTGAGCTGCTGCTCAGTCTGGCCGACCCAGGCGATTTCGGGATTCGTGTAAATCACCCAAGGCACGGTGTTGAAGTTCACATGGCCGTGCTGGCCGGCGATGCGCTCGGCAACCGCCACGCCTTCTTCCTCGGCCTTGTGCGCCAGCATGGGGCCGCGCACCACGTCACCCACCGCCCAGACATTGGGCAGGTTGGTCTTGCAGTCGCCGTCTACCGTAATCGCGCCGCGCTCGTCCAGGGCCAGGCCAACCACTTCGGCACCCAGGCCGATGGTGTTGGGCACGCGGCCGATGGAGACGATCAGCTTGTCCACGTCCAGCGTCTGGGCTTCGCCCTTGGCATCGGTGTAGGCGATGTTCACGCCCTTCTTGCTGGTCTTGATCTCGCCGACCTTCACGCCGAGGTTGATCTTCAGGCCTTGCTTGTCGAAAGCCTTTTTGGCTTCCTTGGCGATCTGCTCGTCCACCGCGCCCAGGAAAGTTGGCAGACCTTCCAGGATGGTGACTTCGGCACCCAGACGGCGCCAGACCGAACCCATTTCCAGACCAATCACGCCGGAGCCGATCAGGCCCAGCTTCTTCGGCACAGCGCCGACGCGCAACGCGCCGTCGTTGGACAGCACCAGTTCTTCGTCAAACGGCGTGCCGGGCAAGGCACGGGCATTGGAGCCAGTGGCGATGATGATGTGCTTGCCGACCAGGGACTCTTCGCCCACCGTGATTTCGTAGCCGCCGTCCTTGGCTGCCGCGAAAGTGCCACGGCCGTGGAAGAAGGTGATCTTGTTCTTTTTGAACAGGTACTGAATGCCGTCGTTGTTCTGCTTCACGACGATGTCCTTGCGGGCGATCATCTTGGCCACATCCATCTCCAGGCCGGAGACGGAAATACCGTGGTCGGCAAAGTGGTGGCTGGCCTGGTCAAAGTGCTCGCTGGACTGCAGCAGCGCCTTGGAGGGAATGCAACCCACGTTGGTGCAGGTGCCGCCCAAAGCGGGGCCGCCCTTGGCGTTTTTCCACTCATCGATACAGGCCACGTTAAAGCCCAGTTGGGCTGCGCGGATGGCGGCCACATAGCCACCGGGGCCGCCGCCGATGACGATCACGTCAAAATTCTTGCTCATGAAAACTTCCAATCTGATTACGTAAAGACCCATGGAACAAGGGCAGCCTGGGCTGCCCTTGGAACCGTCTTAAATGTCAAACAACAGGCGGGCTGGGTCTTCCAGCGCTTCCTTCATGGCCACCAGGCCCAGCACGGCTTCGCGGCCGTCGATGATGCGGTGGTCGTAGGACATGGCGAAGTAGTTCATGGGGCGCACCACCACTTGGCCGTTTTCCACCACAGCGCGGTCCTTGGTGGCATGGATGCCCAGGATGGCGGATTGCGGTGGGTTGATGATGGGGGTGGACAACATGGAACCGAAGGTACCGCCGTTCGAGATGGAGAAGGTGCCGCCGGTCATGTCTTCAATGCCCAGCTTGCCGTCACGTGCCTTTTGGCCGTATTCGGCGATCTTCTTCTCGATGTCGGCAAAGCTCATCTGGTCGGCGTTGCGCAAAATTGGCACCACCAGACCGCGTGGCGAACCCACGGCGATACCGATGTCGAAGTAGCCGTGGTAGACGATGTCGTTGCCGTCCACGCTGGCGTTCAGCACGGGGAACTTCTTCAGGGCGTGCACTGCCGCCTTGACGAAGAAGCTCATGAAACCCAGCTTGCAGCCGTGTTCCTTTTCGAAACGTTCTTGCATGCGCTTGCGCATGTCCATGACCGGAGCCATGTTGATTTCGTTGAAGGTGGTGAGGATGGCGTTGGTGGACTGCGATTGCAGCAGACGCTCGGCCACGCGGGCACGCAGGCGGCTCATGGGCACGCGCTGCTCAGGGCGGTCGCCCAGGTCAGGCGCCATGGTGGAAACCTGTGGCAGGGACTTGGTAGGCACGCCGGTGGGGATCACGGCAGCAGCTACCTTGGCAACAGGAGGATTGGCCACGGCAGCCAGTACGTCACCCTTGGTGACGCGGCCGTCTTTGCCGGTACCGGCCACGGAACCTGCGGCCAGAGCGTTGTCGGCCATCAGCTTGGCAGCAGCTGGCATGGGCACGCCGGCCATGGAGGTGCTGGTAGCGGCGGCTGCAGGCGCAGCAGCGGCCACAGCGGGTGCTGCAGCGGCAGGTGCAACAGCCACGGCGCCGGCCTTGCCTTCGGTGTCGATGCGGGCAATCAGCTGCTCGGCAGCCACGGTGCTGCCGTCGCCCATGACCAGCTCGACGATCACGCCGGCGGAAGGTGCGGGCACTTCCAGCACGACTTTGTCGGTTTCCACTTCGATGAGGATTTCATCCACGGCAACAGCGTCGCCAACCTTCTTCTTCCACTGCAACAAGGTGGCTTCGGCCACGGACTCGGACAGTTGTGGAACCTTCACTTCAACGATAGACATTTCAAAAACTCCAGATTTTTATATGTGGGGCGTGCGAGCCGGAGCACACCGCTCCAGCCGGCACAGCGTTGGCCCGGAGGCACAACGCGGGGTGCTTATTTGGTTAAGACAAAGCCTTTGAGCTTGCCGAACGCGCCGTCGACCAGAGCCTTTTGCTGCTCTTGGTGCAGGTGCGAATAGCCGGCTGCAGGAGACGCCGAGGCCGCGCGGCCCGAGTAACCCAGCTTCTGGCCATCGGCCATGTTCTCGTGCAGATAGTGCTGCACGAAGAACCAGGCGCCCTGGTTTTGCGGCTCGTCCTGGCACCACACGAGTTCCGTGACGTTGGGGTACTTCTTCAGTTCCGCAGCAAAAGCCTTGTGCGGGAACGGATAGAGCTGTTCCACACGCAGGATCACGACGTCGTCTGCGCCCTTTTCTTCGCGCTTCTTGGCCAGGTCGTAGTAGACCTTGCCCGAGCAGGCGATGACGCGCTTGATCTTGTCGGCCTTGACGTCCTTGTTCTCCGGAATGATGGTCTGGAAACCACCCTTGGTGAACTCGCTCAGCGGAGACGCTGCATCCTTGGCGCGCAAGAGGGACTTGGGCGTCATGATGACCAGCGGCTTGCGCAGGTTGCGCACCATCTGGCGGCGCAACAGGTGGAAGATCTGGCTGGCGGTGGTGGGCTGCACGACTTGCATGTTCGTGTCTGCACTCAGCTGCATGAAGCGCTCCAGGCGGGCCGAGCTGTGCTCGGGGCCTTGGCCTTCGTAGCCGTGCGGCAGCATCAAGGTGATGCCGTTGACACGGCCCCACTTCACTTCACCGGAGGCGATGAACTGGTCGATCACCACCTGGGCGCCGTTGGCGAAGTCGCCGAACTGGGCTTCCCAGATCACCAGGGTGTTGGGGTCGTTCGAGGCATAGCCGTATTCGAATGCCAGCACCGCTTCTTCGGACAGGATGGAGTCGATGACGACGAACGGAGCCTGGTTGTCGGCCACGTTTTGCAGAGGCGTGTAGGTGCCTTCGTCGAACTTTTCACGGTTCTGGTCATGGATCACCGCATGGCGGTGGGTAAAGGTACCGCGGCCGCAGTCTTCACCGCTCAGGCGCACGGGGTAGCCACTGGCCACCAGGGAGGCGAACGCCATGTGCTCGCCCATGCCCCAGTCCACCGGAATGTCACCACGGCCCATGGCAGCGCGGTCGTCATAAACCTTCTTCACCAGAGCGTGCGGGGTGATGCTGGCAGGCAGCGTGGTCAGCTTTTCAGCCAGGCGCTTCCACTCGGACAGCGGAATAGCGGTGTCGCCAGCGTCGGTCCACTTGCGGTTCAGGTACGGGGACCAATCCACTGCGTACTTGCTCTTGAAGTTGGTCAGCACCGGGTCGAAGGTGTTCTTGCCTGCGTCCAGTGCGGCGCGCATGGCCTTGACCATATCGTCACCCAGCGTTTCGCCGAAGCCTTGGGCCGCCAGCTTGTCGGCGTACAGCTTGCGCGTGCCGGGGTGCTTGGCGATCTTCTTGTACATCAGTGGCTGGGTCAGCGCCGGCGTATCTTGCTCGTTGTGGCCCAGTTTGCGGAAGCAGATGATGTCCACCACCACGTCGCGTTGGAACTCCATGCGGTAGTCCAGCGCGATTTGGGTTGCCAGCACCACGGCTTCAGGATCGTCACCGTTGACGTGCAGCACAGGCGCTTCGATCATCTTGACCACGTCCGAGCAGTACAGCGTAGAGCGGCTGTCGCGTGGGTCGCTGGTGGTGAAACCGATCTGGTTGTTGATCACGATATGCACCGTGCCGCCCGTGAAATAACCACGGGTTTCGGCCAGCGCCAGGGTTTCCATGACCACGCCTTGGCCGGCAAAAGCCGCATCGCCGTGTACCAGCACAGGCAGCACTTGCTTGCCTTCGGGGTCGGCACGGCGGTCCATACGGGCGCGCACCGAGCCTTCGACCACCGGGTTCACGATTTCCAGGTGGGAAGGATTGAAGGCCAGCGTCAAATGCACTGGGCCGCCAGGGGTGGACACGTCGGAGCTGAAGCCTTGGTGGTACTTCACGTCGCCGGAAGGCAGGTCTTCGGGGGCGGTGTGGTCGAACTCGGCGAACAGGTCGGCGGGCACTTTGCCCAGCGAGTTCACCAGCACGTTCAGGCGGCCGCGGTGGGCCATGGCGATGACGATTTCTTGCACGCCCTTGGTGCCACCCATCTGGATCAGCTCGTCCATGGCGGCGATGAAGCTTTCACCACCTTCCAGGGAGAAGCGCTTTTGGCCCACATACTTGGTATGCAGGAAGCGCTCCAGGCCTTCGGCCGCTGTCAGGCGGTCCAGGATGTGCAGCTTTTTCTCTCGGGACAGGCTGGGCTTGCTACGGATGCCTTCCAGCTTTTGTTGCCACCAGCGCTTTTTATTCTGGTCGGTGGTGTACATGTATTCGGCGCCGATGGTGCCGCAATACGTTTCACGCAGCGCATTCATCAGGTCGCGCAGAGACATGGTCTCTTTGCCGAAGAAGGTGTTGCTGGTGTTGTAGACGGTTTCCTGGTCGGCGTCGGTGAAGCCGTAGAAGGATGGGTCCAGCTCGGGAATCTTGTCGCGCTCGGTGCGTTTCAGCGGGTCCAGATCGGCCCAACGTACGCCCACATTGCGGTACGCAGCGATCAGCTGCTGCACGGCGGTACGCTTGCGGCCCATTTCGGAGTCGGCGCCAGTCGCCATGACCACCTTGGTGCCACCTTGCTTGGCGCGTTCTGCGAAGGCGTTCACCACGGGCAGGTGGGGCACGTCCTTGGCATCGCTGCCGTCCACGGCAGGCACGTTTTGCAGCGCGTCAAAGTAATCGCGCCAGTTGTCGGGCACGCTACCGGGGTTTGCAAGGTAGTTTTCGTAGAGTTCTTCTACATAGGGGGCATTGCCACCGAAGAGATAGGTGTTGCCTTGGTAGGCTTGGTACACCGAAGAGACTGGTTCACTCATATTCCGCTGACCTCCGTTTCCCTGCAGGAAACATTAGCTGGTTAAAGCTGGGTTTAATTAACCTTCCGCGACACGGCTGGACCGATTGGCGGATGCGACTGTGGCAGGAAGGGCCTAGTACGGGCGGGATTATCTACCCAATATGGGGCGTGTGGTGCCGAGTTACGGGCGAAGAACAGGTACCCGCTATTTTTTTAATAGCTGCCAGCGCACGCCGTATATGCGCCAGCCCCATTTTTTATTTAAAACTCTATGTGGTGCGGGAGAAACATTACTTTACCAAGGCCTGCACCGCTTTGAAGTCCGCATGCTCGGCGGTGCGCAGCCATTCGAACAGCACCATCTCGGTGGTAACCAGCTCGGCGCCGGCACCGGCCAGGCGGTCAAAGGCGGCGTCGCGGTTGCGTTCGGTGCGCGAGCTGCAGGCGTCGGTGACCACCCAAACCTCGAACTCGTCTTCCAGCAGGTCCAGCGCGGTTTGCAGCAGACAAACGTGCGCTTCCAGCCCCGCAATGACGATGGTATTGCGCTCGGGCGCGGCGTTTTGCGGCTTCTGCAGATGCTTGGGCAGGCTGCGGGCATTGCCTTGCACCGGCTTGGCGGGCGGCCGCAACCACTCGCCCAGGCCCTCTTCCATGCCACTGAAATGCATTTTGCTCAGGGTGTCGCGGCACAAGGCGCGCATCTCGGCCGGGTTTTGGCCCAGCTTGGACGGGTTTTGCTCGGTGCCCCAGACCGGCACTTCCAACAGCTGGGCGGCCTGGGCCAGGCGCATGGCGTTGGCCAGCACAGCGGTGTTTTCAAAAATGGCGGGTAGCAGGCGCTCCTGGTAATCAACCAGGACGAGTTGGGATTCTGGGGCGTCGAGCAGCATGGGGTTCCTTGGCGAAATCGGGGGCAAACAAGCCCCAGATTAAACCGCAGAAACCGCCGATAGCACCTCTCCCCCGGCCGGCTGCAACAGCCCGCCGGTCAGAGACTGCAACAGGGCCAGACCCAGCGGCCAGTCGCCATGGCCGGAGGCGATGTTGATATGCCCCGCGTCCTGCAGACGCACCATCTCGCTGCCCCAGGCGCGCGCATAGGCACCGGCCAAGCGCACCGGGCAGTACGGATCGTTGCTGCTGGCCACCAGCACGCTACGGTACGGCAGGCGGGCATAGGGCACGGGCGCAAAGTCGTTCAGGATGGCGCGACGCTCGGGGTCGGCCGGGGCCACCAGCAGCGCGCCCTGGATGCGCTCCACCGCTTCGGGCGGCAAATGGGTGGTGGCGATGCAGCCCAGGCTGTGGGCCACCACCACCACGGGGCCAGGCCTGGCCAGTATCGCCCGGGTAATGGAGGCCACCCAGGCCGCGCGGGTGGGTGTGACCCAGTCGTCCTGGTCCACGCGCTCCACGCCGGCCACGCTCTCGGACCACAAGGTCTGCCAATGCCCGGGGCCGGAATTGCGCCAGCCGGGCACGATGAGAATTCTGGTTTGCGTCATGGCCCGGATTGTGGGCAGGCCGGAGCCAAACTCCAACGACTGAATTGCTGTTTGTTTATGCGCATGAGCTTAGAACCAAATTGTCTGAAGAGACGCTACAAATTCACACATAAAAAAGAGCTGCCAGCGCAGTAAATACCTGCGCCTGCAGCTCCTGTTTTTATAGTGCGGAAAGCCGGGTTAAAAGCCGCTCAACACCGCTCCCTTGAACTCGGTTTGCACGTACTGGCGGATCTCCTCCGAGTGGTAGGCCTTGACCAGTTTGGCCACCCAGGGCTTGTCCTTATCCTGCTCGCGCACGGCCAGCAGGTTGACGTACGGGCTCTTGGCGCTTTCCTGGGCAATCGCGTCCTTGGCCGGGTTCAAGCCGGCTTGCAGCGCGAAGTTGGTGTTGATGGCCGCCGCGTCCAGGTCGTCCAGCGAGCGCGGCAGCTGGGCCGCGTCCAGCTCCACGAAGCGGATCTTCTTGGGGTTGTCCACCACGTCCAGCGGCGTGGCCTTCAGGCCGGCCTCGGGTTTGAGCTTGACCAGGCCCTTGTCTTGCAGCACCAGCAGCACCCGGCCGCCATTGGTCGGGTCGTTCGGAATGCCGACCTTGGCGCCCTCCTTCAGGTCCGCCAGGCTCTTCACCTTCTTGGAATAGATGCCAATCGGAAAATTGACCGTATTGCCCACCGCCACGATCTTGTAGCCGCGGTCCTTGACCTGCTGGTCCAGGAAGGGCTTGTGCTGGTAGCTGTTCAGGTCCAGATCACCTGAAGCCAGGGCGGCATTGGGCTGGATGTAGTCGCTGAATTCGACGATCTGGATCTTCAGCCCATCCTTCTCCGCGATCTTTTTCACCTGCTCAAAGATCTGCGCGTGCGGTCCGGCGGTGACGCCGACTTTCAGCGGTTTGTCCTGCGCCAGCACGCCACCGGCCAGCAACAGGCTGGTGGCCAACACGACAGCGGACTGGATGAATGTTCTTTTGTACATGGCTAACTCCCTAAAAATATTTACTTGTGGCTGATGCGTCGCACCAGCCAGTCGCCCAGGCTTTGCAGTGCCTGCACAAAGACGATCAGCACCAGCACCACGGCCAGCATCACCTCGGGCAGAAAGCGCTGGTAGCCGTAGCGGATACCCAGGTCACCCAACCCACCGCCACCGATGGCGCCGGCCATGGCCGAGTAGCCGGTCAGGCTCACCAGGGTGATGGTTACCGCTGCCACGATGCCGGGCAGCGCCTCGGGCAGCAGCACCTTGAAGACGATTTGCAAGGTGCTCGCACCCATGGCCTGGGCCGCCTCCACCAAACCGGCATCCACCTCGCGCAGCGCGGTTTCCACCAGCCGGGCGATGAAGGGTGCGGAAGCAATCGTCAGCGGTACCACCGCCGCAGCCGTGCCAATGGACGAACCGGTCAGCAGCCGCGTGAACGGGATGATGGCCACCAGCAGGATGATGAAAGGCGTGGAGCGCACGGCGTTCACCAGCGTGCCAATCACCCGGTTCAACGCCGGCTTGTGCAGCACACCACCCTGGTCGGTCAGCCGCAGAAAGACACCCAGCGGCACGCCGATCACGGCGCCAGCCAGGCCGGAGATGCCGACCATCACCAGCGTCTCCCAGAACGAGGACGCAAACAGCTCCAGCAATTGGGGCGTAAAAGTATCAAACATGGGCAACCTCCTGCACCAATACGCCAGCGCCGCGTAAATGGGCCACAGCGGCGACCAGTTGCTCGCGCGCGCCACGTACATGTACAGCCAGCGCGCCGAAGGGGCGGCCCTGGATCTCGTCCACCTGGCCATGCAGAATGTTCAGGTCCAGCCCGAAGCGGCGGATCACGTCCGACAGCAGCGGCCGGTCCGAATCGTCGCCCGCAAACGCCAGCCGCAACAGCTGGCCTTGCTGGGCCGGCTCGGTGGCCATCAGCTTGCGGATGCGCGCCAGCACGCTGTCCGGCAGGTCCTGCGGCAAGATCTCGTCGATCAAGCTGCGGGTGGTGGCGTGTTGCGGGCGGGTGAACACATCCATCACCGCGCCCTGCTCCACGATGCGGCCGGCGTCTATCACCGCCACCCGGTCGGCCACCTGCTTGACCACCTGCATCTGGTGCGTGATCAGCACAATGGTCAGACCAAAGTCGCGGTTGATCTGGCGCAGCAGGCCGAGGATAGAACGGGTGGTTTCCGGATCGAGCGCCGAAGTGGCTTCGTCGGACAGCAAGACCTTGGGGTTGCTGGCCAGCGCCCGGGCAATGCCCACGCGCTGCTTTTGCCCGCCGCTGATTTGCGCGGGGTAGCGGTCGCGCAGCGCCGACAGGCCGACCAGGTCCAGCAGGCCATCGACCCGGTCCTTGATCAGCGCCGGGCGCGTGCCTACCAACTCCAGCGGCAGCGCCACATTGTCAAAAATTGTCCGTGAGGACAGCAGGTTGAAGTGCTGGAACACCATGCCGATCTGGTGCCGGGCGGCACGCAGCGCGGTGGCGTCCAGCGCCGTCAGATCTTGCCCATCGACACGGACCTGCCCTTGCGAGGGCCGGTTCAGCAGGTTGATGGTGCGCACCAGCGAGCTCTTGCCCGCGCCACTGCGCCCGATCACCCCGAAAATTTCACCCGCCTGGATGTGCAGGTCGATGCCCTGCAACGCTTGCACCGGGCCTTGTGGGCCGGGGTAAGTCTGGTGGATGTTATGCAGCTCAATCATGTGGATACAGCGTCAGCCCTTACAGCTTGGCGATCGACACTTCAGTGGACTTCACCAGGGCCACGACTTCGCTGCCCACCACCAGTTGCAGGTCGTTGACCGAGCGGGTGGTGATGACCGAGGTGACGATGCCCCAAGGGGTTTCGACGTCGATTTCAGAAACGACATCACCACGGATGATTTCCTTGATCTTGCCGCGGAATTGGTTGCGTACGTTGATGGCTTGGATAGACATGGGTTTACTCCTGGTTAAAAAATCGGTTTGCTATTAATTACGTAGCCACTAGCGCAGGTAATACCTGCGCCAGAGGCCTTTTTTATATAAATCTGAAATTGCTTACACAGCCGCCAGTGCCTGGTCCAGATCGGCCAGCAGGTCGTCGATATGCTCGATGCCGACCGACAGGCGCACCGTGTCTTCGCCCACGCCCGCCTTGGCCAGCTCGGCCGGGTTGAGCTGGCGGTGCGTGGTGGACGCCGGGTGCGTGGCCAGCGAGCGCACGTCGCCAATATTCACCAGGCGGGTGAACAGCTGCAGCGCATCCAGGAAGCGCGCACCGGCTTCACGCCCACCGGTGACGCCAAAGGTCAGAATGCCCGAGGCCTTGCCGCTGAGGTACTTCTTGGCCAGTGGGTAGTCGGCATGGTCTTCCAGGCCGGCGTAGTTCACCCACTTCACCTTGGCCGCGCCGCGCAGGTGCTGGGCAATCGCCAAGGTGTTGCTATTGATGCGGTCCATGCGCAGGGCCAGAGTCTCGATGCCTTGCAGGATCAGGAAGGCGTTGAACGGCGAAATGGCCGCACCGGTATTGCGCAGCGGCACCACGCGCGCCCGGCCGATGTAGGCGGCAGCGCCCAGGGCCTCGGTGTAGACCACGCCGTGGTAGCTGGGGTCGGGCTCATTCAGGCGCTTGAAGCGCGCCTTGTGCTCGGCCCAGGGGAACTTGCCCGAATCGACGATGGCCCCGCCAATGCTGGTGCCGTGGCCGCCCAGGTATTTGGTCAGCGAATGCACCACGATGTCGGCGCCATGCTCGATAGGCCGGCTCAGGTAGGGGCTGGGCACGGTGTTGTCGACGATCAGCGGCACGCCGTGGCGGTGGGCGATCTCGGCAATGGCCGCGATGTCGGTCACATTGCCGGCGGGGTTGCCCAGCGACTCGACAAACACCGCCTTGGTCTTGTCGTCGAACAGGCCTTCAAAGCTCTTCGGGTCGCGGTGGTCGGCAAAGCGGGTGGTGATGCCAAATTGCGGCAACGTGTGGGCGAACAGGTTGTAGGTGCCGCCGTACAGCGCGGTGCTGCTGATGATGTTGTCGCCCGCCTCGGCAATCGTCTGGATCGCATAGGTCACCGCCGCCTGGCCAGAGGCCAGGGCCAGCGCGGCAATGCCACCTTCCAGGGCCGCCACACGCTGCTCCAGGATGTCCTGCGTCGGATTCATGATCCGGGTGTAGATATTGCCCGGCACCTTCAGGTCGAACAGGTCGGCGCCGTGCTGCGCGCTGTCAAAAGCATAGGCCACGGTCTGGTAGATCGGCGGCGCGACTGCGCGCGTTGTCGGGTCCGGCGAGTAGCCGGCGTGGACCGACTTGGTTTCAAACTTCCAGTTGCTGCTGTCTCTTGCCATGCTGTCTCCCGAAGGTTGTGGTGAAAATCAAATTGCCCAATTGAGACCGAAGATGGGTGTCAAATCGCCGCCCCGCGCAGGTGGAACGTGCGCAGGCTGCTCCGGTTTCTGTAGCACGCGGTCGAGGATGCGTTTTTCGATGCGGGCAAACTCGGCGTCACCCTGCGAGCGCGGCCGGGCCAGGGCGATGGTTTCGTCCAACGCGATGCGGCCGTCTTCGATCAGGATCACGCGGTCGGCCAGGGCCACGGCTTCCTGCACGTCGTGGGTCACCAGCAGCGCGGTGAAGCGGTGCTGCTGCCACAGGCTTTCGATCAGGCGGTGCATCTCGATGCGGGTCAAAGCGTCCAGCGCGCCCAGGGGCTCGTCCAGCAGCAGCAGGCGCGGCTGGCGCACCAGGGCGCGGGCCAGGGCCACGCGCTGGCGCTGACCGCCGGACAGGCGCGACGGCCATTCGTTCTTGCGGTCGGCCAGGCCGACCTGGGCCAACACCTCTTCACCACGCGAACGCGCCTCGGGCGGCAGGCCCAGCACCACGTTGTCCAGCACGCGGCGCCAGGGCAGCAGGCGCGACTCCTGGAACATGATGCGGGTGTCGTCGTGCAGGCCGTGCACGGCCTTGTCGTCTATGGACAGTGCACCGCTGCTGGCGGCTTCCAGCCCGGCAACCAGGCGCAGCAAGGTGCTTTTGCCGCAGCCGCTGCGGCCCACGATGGCGATGAACTGGCCGGGCTCAACGGTCAGCTGCGCCTTGCGCAGTACCTCGCGCTCGCCATATTTTTTGGTAAGGCTGCGGGCTTCCAGCTTGACGCCGCCCTGTGTGGTGTTGCTCATCGATTCAAGCTCCGGGTTGAAACAGGGCGGCGTCCAGCGCGTTGACTTTGCGCGGCAGCAGCTTTTCAGAGAAGAAGGCGTCTGCAATGCGCTGCTGCTCGCCCAGCACGTTGGCCACCACGGGCCGCACGGCGTAGCTGCGGCGGCTGTTGGCCTGCTCGACGGTGGCGGCGTCCAGCCCCCAGACGGGTGCCAGCAGCGCAGCCGCGTCCTGCGGTTTTTGCTTAACCCAGACACCGGCTTTTTGCAGCTCGGTATAGAGCAGTTGCAGCACCTCGGGGTGGGCCTGGGCAAACGGCGTACCCGCCAGGTAGTAGCGCTGGTACGAGGCGATGCCCGTGCCATCGGCCAGCACGCGCAGGCTGGACTGGCGCTGCGCGGCGGACAGGAACGGGTCCCACACCACCCAGGCGTCGATGGCGCCACGCTCAAAGGCCGCGCGGCCGTCAGCCGGCGTCAGGTAGGCGGGCTCGATGTCCTTGAACGACAGGCCGGCCTTCTCCAGCGCAGCCAGCAGCAGGTAGTGCACGCCGGCGGCCTTGGCAAAACCGATCTTCTTGCCCTTCAGGTCGGCCAGCGTCTTGATGGGCGAATCGGCGCGCACCACGATGGCCTGGGCAGCTGGCGAAGGCGCCTCCTGGGCCACAAAGGTCAGCTTGGCCCCTGCCGCCTGCGCGAACACGGGCACGGTATCTGCCACGTCGGCACTGATGTCGATATTGCCCAGGTTCAGCGCCTCCAGCAGCGGCAGGCCGCTGGTGAATTCATGCCAGCTGACCTTGGCACCCAGCGCCGCCAGCTGTTTATCCAGCACACCCTGGGTCTTCAGCACCACCACCAAAGTAGACGACTTTTGGTAGCCGATACGCACAGTGAAAGGAGCCACAGTTTGCGCCAGCAACGGGCCTGCGGCCACGGCGGCGATGGAAGCCAGCGCAGCGCGTCGATGGATAGAAAAGTTCATGGTTTTACGCAATCCACAGCGGGTTCATTGATAACCGGGGTGCCAACGCAGCCACCAGCGCTCTAGCCCACGGGCGAACAGATCGGCCAGCTTGCCCAGCAGGGCGTACAACAAGATGCCCACCAGCACGATGTCGGTTTGCAGAAATTCGCGGGCGTTCATGGTCAGGTAGCCGATACCGGACTGGGCGGAGATGGTCTCGGCCACAATCAAAATCACCCACATCAGCCCCAGCGAAAAGCGCAGCCCCACCAGAATGCTGGACAGCGCACCCGGCAGCACCACGTCGCGGTACAGCTGCCAGCGCGACAGGCCGTAGGTGCGGCCCATTTCGATCAGTTGCGGGTCCACATTGCGGATGCCGTGGAAGGTGTTGAGATAGATCGGGAAGAACACCGACACGGCGATCAAAAACAGCTTGGCCATCTCGTCGATGCCGAACCACAGAATCACCAGCGGTATCAGCGCCAGCGCCGGGATGTTGCGCACCATCTGGATACTGGAATCCAGCAGGGTTTCAAAAAACTTCACCGAGCCGGTCAACAGGCCCAGCAGCAAACCCAGGCCACCGCCGATGGCCAGGCCGGTCAGGGCGCGGCCAGCGCTCACCTTGACGTGGGTAAGCAATTCGCCGGACAAGGTCAGCGTCCATGCTGCCTTGACCACGTCCACCGGTGCGGGCAGCACCCGGGTGGATAGCCAGCCCAGGGACGACGCGACCTGCCAGACCACGATCAAGGTGATGGGCACCAACCAGGGCAACAAGCCCTGCCCTACGCTGGCGGCGAATGCCTTCAGCTGGGCAAAGTTGCGCGAAGGTGGGGGGGCGTCCGGGGCCTCCAGCGCTTCTGCAAATGCGTGCGGAAACGGCGTGACCTGTAGCTCGCTCTCTTGCGGCAGGGAACGGGATGCTTGTTGGTGGATGTTGTGGGAAACAGTGCTGCTCATACCGTACTCGCTTGGGATGCATCGGGCTCCAGAAACTCCAGGCGGTTGCCCGCCGGGTCTTTCACGTAAAAGCGCAAGTGGCCGACCAGGGGCTGGGTTTCCTCCAGCACCACGTCGGCCGACAGCAGGCGCCGGCGCAGGCTGGGCAGGTCCTGCACCTCAAAAGCCAGGTGCGCGGGCAGGGGGCTGGGCTGCCAGTTTTCGGTGGGCACCAGGTCCACGCGCTGGTGGCCGGCCACAAAGCGCAGCGGCGCGCCTTCGGTTGGCTGCTGGCCCACCTTGAATTCGGTCAGGCCTATCAGCTGGTTGTAGAAGCGGCGTATCTGCGCCTCGTCACCGGCCCGAAAGCCCAGCTGCGCGTGGTGGATGGAGTGGATGTTCATGGCGGCGCTCTTCTTGAAGGGGTTGTCAGCTTTGCGATGCCTGGGGTACAAAGTTATTGCCAATCACCTCGCCAAACGGGCCGGTCAAGGTCTGGCCGGGCAACTTATTGCGCAGCGACAGCGGCAGCAGCGGGAACACCAGCTCGGCGAAGCGGTAAGCCTCTTCCAAGTGCGGGTAGCCAGACAGCACAAAGGTGTCCAGCCCCAGGTCGGCGTATTCCTGCAGGCGCGCGGCCACGGTCTTGGGGTCGCCCACCAGGGCAGTGCCGGCACCGCCGCGTACCAGGCCCACACCGGCCCAGAGGTTGGGGCTGATTTCCAGGTCGGCGCGGGTGCGCTTCTTGCCACCAGCGTGCAGGGCGGCCATGCGGCGCTGGCCCTGTGAATCCATGCGGGCAAACGCAGCCTGGGCGCGGATCACGGTGTCGTCGTCGAGCTTGCTGATCAGACTGTCGGCTGCGGCCCAGGCCTCGGCATCCGTCTCGCGCACGATGACGTGCAGGCGGATGCCGAACTTGACGGTGCGGTTCTGCTTGGCGGCGCGGGCGCGCACGTCGGCCACCTTTTTAGCGACCTCGGCGGGTGGCTCGCCCCAGGTGAGGTAGGTCTCAACCTGCTCGGCAGCCAGGTCGTGCGCAGCGTCAGACGAACCGCCGAAGTACACCGGCGGGTGCGGTTCCTGCAGCGGCGGGTAGAGCAGCTTGGCGCCCTTCACGCTCAGGTGCTTGCCCTCGAAGTCATAGCTTTCGCCGTCGTGGCTGCGCGCCAGGATGTTGCGCCAGATGCGGATGAATTCGGCCGACTGTTCGTAGCGCTGGGCGTGGTCCAGATACACGCCGTCGCCCTCCAGCTCAATCTGGTCGCCGCCGGTCACCAGGTTGATCAGCAGGCGGCCGCCGGACAGACGGTCAAAGGTGGCGGCCATGCGTGCGGCCAGGGCCGGCTGGTGCAGGCCGGGGCGCACAGCGACCAGGAACTTCAGGCGCTTGGTCACCGGCAACAGCGCCGAGGCCACCACCCAGGGGTCTTCGCAGGAGCGGCCGGTGGGGATCAGCACGCCTTCATAGCCCACGCTGTCGGCGGCCTGGGCTACCTGCTTCAGGTAGTCGAAATTGACCTCACGCGCACCTTCGCTGGTACCGAGGTAGCGGCTGTCGCCGTGGGTGGGGATGAACCAGAAGACTTGCATTGCAAACAACTCCAAAAATCGCGAACGTGAAAGTTAACGGCGGGCATCGACCCGGTGGTTGCCACGGCTGGACACGCAGCGCAGATAGCGAACCGGTGCCACGCCCCAGGGGCGGAACAGGCCATTCGCTACCAATTTAGTAGCTACCAGCGCAGGTAACCCCTGCGCTGGAGGGCTAAAAAGCCCCCAACTCACTGCCGTGGTCACCAGCAGGCGCAGCGCGTTCTGTTGCACGTTCTGTTGCGTGCGTTGCTGCGTGTCTGTGGTGGGGCTGCGGGTCGCCATGGCCAGCACCTCAGGCCACGCCGGCCTGGGCGGCTTCCAAAATGCTGATCTTTTTGGGCAGCAGCTTCAGCTCCCAGAAGGTGTCGGCGATTTGCTGCTGCTCGGCCAGGATGGCCTTGGTGATGGCGACCGTGCCGTAGGGCGTGCGGTTCACCGCCACCTCGACAACGCCACGGTCCAGACCCAGCACGGCAGCGTATTCGGTGGCAGCATCAGAGCGCTGGCTGCCGGCCCATTTCTCGATGGCGCCAACCTCCTCCACCGCGATGCGCAAGATGTCGGCATTCTTCTCGGCAAAGCTGCGCGAGGTGAAGTAATAGCCGCGGTTGTTGACCACGCCGGTGGCGTCGGCCAGCAGGCGGGCATCGGCACTCTTTTGCGCAGCGGCCAGGAACGGGTCCCAGATCACCCAGGCGTCCACCGAGCCCTGCACAAAGGCGGCGCGTGCGTCGGCGGGCGCCAGGTGCACGTGCTGCACATCGGTGTAGGCCAGGCCGTTCTTTTCCAGCAGCTTGGCCAGGAAGAACTGCACGTTGGAGCCCTTGTTGTAGGCAATCTTCTTGCCCTTGAGGTCCGTCACCTTCTGGATGGCCGAGGCCTTGGGCACCACAATCGCCTCGCTGGTGGGGCGTGGCACGGTGGCCGCCGCGTAGACCAGGGGTGCGCCAGCGGCCTGGGCGAAGATGGGCGGTGCTTCGCCCACATCACCAAAGTCGATGGAGCCCACGTTCAGCGCCTCCAGCTGCACCGGGCCGGCGTTGAATTCGGTCCAGGTGACGTTAACGCCCAGCGGGGCCAGTCGCTTTTCCAGCGTGCCACGGGCCTTCAAGAAGCTCAGCACGCCTTTCTGGTTGCCGATGCGCAGGGTGCGGGTGACGGGCGTTTGGGCCAAGGCGTTGACGGCTGGCAGTGCCAGGCTGGCGGCGGATGCGCCGGCGATCAGCAGGCGGCGGCGTTGTTCAAAGTTGGATGTGCTCATGGTGTGCTCTGGTGTCTTGGGTATGCGCAGGCAAAGCTCTGCCCTGCCACTGCGCAGCGGTCAAAAGGCAAACGGTGAAAGAAGGGGTGGAGCGGTTTAAACGCTACAGCGCACGTCGGCAAACTGCACCGGCGCGTAGTGCGGCTGCACCACAGGCTTGCGCTTGCCGGTAAATGGCAGCAGGTCCACCACGCCTTCCAGCCGGCGCGCCAACTCCACATCGATCTGCTGGCCTTCTTGCGGCAACAACACCACCTGGGCATCGATGGCAAACACGCCCGGCAGGATGTGCTCGGCCGACAGCGACTGCAGCACCGGGCGCAGCGCGTAGTCCAGCGCCAGCATGTGGTGCGGGCTGCCACCGGTGGCCACCGGCAGCACGGTTTTGCCCTTGAAGGCGGTCTGCGGCAGCAGGTCCAGGAACAGCTTCAGCACACCGCTGTACGCCGCCTTGTAGATGGGCGTGGCCACCA
Organism: Rhodoferax sp. GW821-FHT02C08; assembly: GCF_059421805.1. NCBI lineage: Bacteria > Pseudomonadati > Pseudomonadota > Betaproteobacteria > Burkholderiales > Comamonadaceae > Rhodoferax > Rhodoferax sp. GW821-FHT02C08. The sequence goes on along the minus strand of NZ_JBWKVR010000003.1, from coordinate 202,980 downwards.
CCACCGCCGTGGCCCGCGCCACCTGGGCAATTGCCTGGGCGATGCTGGGGTGGGCCACGTTGGCCAGCAACAGGGCCTGGGGCGACAGGTCGCGGATCTGCACCCGGTCCACCTGCGCACCATGCAGCTGCAGGCGCTGCTGCACGGCGTCCAGCAGGACGGCGGAGCGGGATCGCTCCGAGGGGCTGCCGGCAATCAATAAAACGGACATGTGGTGGACTCCCAGGTTGGCGTGCGCTTAAGCTTGGACAGACTTACTTTTTTCCGTAGAACTGGTCGAAGACACCGCCATCGGCGAAGTGCGTCTTCTGCGCTTTGGTCCAACCGCCGAACAGGTCGTCGATGGTGAACAGATTCACGTTGCCAAACTGCTTGGCGTACTTGGCGGCGGCGGTCTTGTCGCGGGGGCGGTAATAGTTCTTACCGGCCAGGTCCTGGCCCACCGGGCTGTACAGGTATTGCAAGTAGGCCTCGGCCACCTTGCGGGTGCCGCGCTTGTCCACCACCTTGTCGACCACGCTGACGGGTGGCTCGGCCAGGATGGACAGGCTGGGGGTGACGATCTCGAACTTGTCCTTGCCGAACTCGCCCAGCACCAGGTAGGCCTCGTTTTCCCAGGCGATCAGTACATCACCCTGGCCGCGCTCGGCAAAGCTGATGGTGGAGCCGCGGGCACCGGAGTCCAGCACCACCGCATTCTTGTAGATGCCAGCCACGAAGTCACGCGCCTGGGCGTCGGTGGCATTGTTCTTCTTCACCGCGTAGCCCCAGGCGGCCAGGTAGTTCCAGCGGGCGCCGCCGGAAGTCTTGGGGTTGGGCGTGACCACGGCAACGCCGGGACGCACCAGGTCCGACCAGTCGGTGATCTTCTTGGGGTTGCCCTTGCGCACCAGGAACACAATGGTCGAGGTATAGGGCGATGCGTTGTTGGGCAAACGCTTTTGCCAGTCGGCAGGGATCAGCTTGCCGTATTCATGCAATGCATCCACGTCGTAGCCCAGGGCCAGCGTGGCCACGTCGGCTTCCAGCCCGTCGATGATGGAGCGGGCCTGTTTGCCCGAGCCGCCGTGTGACTGGCTGATGGTCACATCCTGGCCGGTCTTGGCCTTCCAGTCCTTGGCGAATGCGGCGTTGAAGTCTTTGTAGAACTCACGGGTGGGGTCGTAAGATACATTTAGCAACGTAATCGGCGCCTGGGCATGTGCGGCCAAGCCGGCTGCAGACAGAGCCAGGGCCACGAAGGATTGCGAGAATTGGCGGCGAGTAGTCATAAAGCTTCCACGGAGTCCATAAAGATTGCGATGGATGGATTCTGGAAGCGGCACGTAAAAACTGGAACGAATGAATTCTCAGTTGTTTATTACTTATTCATCTCATAAGCCTCGGACCCAAAGTTATATGCAGGGTCTGACCCTGCTCGGCCTTTGCCTGTGGGCGGCGGCCCCCGCCTGGTCGCAGGCACGCTTCAAGTCGGATGTCATGCGCAATTTTGGTGGCGTGTACGCCAGCAGCTGCGGCAACCCCAGCGGCCCTCGGCTGCGCGTGGCCTGGGATGCGCTGGTGGTAGAGCACGGCGACAAGCGCATCGTGGGCCGCAATGTGCAGGCCGATACCCGTTATTACGGCGCCGCCGCACAGCTGCCACATTTCCAGGTGGCACTGACCAGCACGCTGCGGTCTGGCGCCAAGCTGGACTTTGTGGTGCTGGAAGAAAAGTCCATCGTCAACATTACGCTGCAGGCCGATCCCAAGCTACAACAGGCACTGGGCAAGACCATTCTGGCGGCCAAGTACCACCGCTGCAGCAACGACAAGCCAGGCAACAAGGGCGAGGAAGCCGCCGACGAAACGCATGACGGCAGCCAGGCCACCCTGCCCGAGCCCATGAGCGATATCGAGAAGATGCTGCTCAACCCCCAGTTCAAGGCCACCTACACCCGGGCGCTGGGCCCGCTGGTGCGCGACCGCTGGCTGGCGCGGCTGGAAGGCCCGCGCCCGCCGATGCGGCGCGAGCACATCGCCGGCACCGAATACGTGGTGATTGCGGTGTGCAAGCCGCATTTCTGCACCAACTACAACGCTGCCCTGCTCTACGCTCCCCAGCAGAACCTGCTCTACGGCAAGGTCTTCCAGCTGGGCAGCAGCACCCAGCTGGGCGAACCACCGCCGATGGTGCAGACGCGCCTGGACGCACTATGGGCCGAGCAGTGGCTGCAACACTGAAGCGCTATTGAAATAGTAGCTGCCTGCGCAGGTACTATCTGCGCCAGCGGCTTATTTACTTATAAACGTCGGACCGGCTTCTTGACCCACACCAGGCGGTAGTAAGTGGTTTGCATGGCCAACATGGCCAGAAACGCCACCGGGTAGGCGGCCCAAATACCATTCAAGCCGTAGTACTGGCTCAGCACCCAGGCCACCGGCACCTCCACCCCGCCAATCGCCAGCATGGTCAGCGCCGTGGGCACCAGCACCGTGCCGCTGGCGCGCATTAGCCCCGACAAGACCATGGACATGCCCATGATGATGATGCCCCACAGCATGGTGTGCAGCAGGGTTTGGGCCAGCTCGACCACCGCCGGGTCGGTGATGAACAGGCCCAGGATACGGCGCGAAAACAGGTAGGCCAGCAGCACCAGCGCCCCGGTCAGCAGCAGATTCATCCAGATGCCGGTGCGGGCGATCTTGCCCAGCGTGTCGCCCCGCCCAGCGCCAATCGCCTGCGCACCCAGGATGGAGGCGGTGATGGCAATCGAAAACGCCGGGAACTGCACATAGGACACGATCTGGTTCACCGCGCCATAGGCCGCTGTGGCCTGCGAACCAAAACGGTTCACCAGGAACAGCACGGCGATCTCGGCCAGCGAGATGGTGATCATGGACAGGCCCGTGGGCAGGCCTATGCGCAGCACCTTGGCCAGAATCTGCCGGTCTATCCGCAGATGCGGCCGGAAGGTGGCGTCTGGTGCCAGCACATGGCGCACGCGCAGCAGGTGCCAGGCCGTCCAGGCCATGGCCACCGCAAAACCCAGCCCAGCCGCGTAGGCGCCACTGACCACGCCCAGCTGCGGCAGGCCGCCCCAGCCGCGTATCAGCGCCGGCGTGGCCAACAGGCTCACAGCGGTGGAGATCAGCAGGGTTTTCAGCGGCGTCTTGGTATCGCCCACGCCGCGCATCATGGAGGTGACCAGCAGGAATAGAAACACCGCCGGCGAGGCCACCAGCATCACCCGCGCATAGGCCGTGGCGTCGCCCAGAATGTCGGCCGGCGTGCCCAGGGAGCGCAGCAGGCCGTCGGTGAACATGCCACCAAACAGGGCCACCACCACACCGGCGTACAAGCCCACCATCAGCGTGGTGCCGGCAATCGCCTTCACCCGCTCGGGCTCCTTCGCGCCCCAGGCCTGGCCTATCAGCACGGCAGCGCCCGAGCCCAGGCCAATCATGAAGGCGATCAGAAAGAACAGCACCGGAAAAAATGCCGACACCGCCGCCATCGCGCCCACGCCCAGCATCTGGCCCAGGTAGATATTGTTCACCGTGCCCGACAGCGCCTGCAGGATGTTGCTGACGATCATCGGCGCCAGAAACGCCAGGTACACCCGCCACAAAACCCTGGGCTGGGCCGACGGCCCGGGCATGGCGGCGCCCGCAGGCACGGCCGCACTACGACTTGCATCCATATCTGTCCTTTAAAACGTATTCACGATTTCTTGGGGTTCGAAGGCGTTGGCCACGATCTTTTGCAGATGGGCCTGCACATCGGCCGGCCAGCTGGCTATCTGTGCTTCAAACGCTTGCGCGTCCGCGGCGAACAGGGCCCGACTGGCTTCTTCAAACCCGGGGGCATCGCCCGCGATGGTGGACATGAACTTGTAGCCCACGGCGCTGCAGCGGGTCACCTCGTCCTTGCGTTCGGACGCAAGCCGCGCCACTTCCACCAGCTTGCGCAGCGCCACCGAGGCTCCACCGGGCTGGGTAGCCAACCATTCCCAATGGCGGGGCAGCAGGGTCACCTCGCGCGCCACCACGCCCAACTTGGGCCGACCCGGCCCGCGCGGCGCCCGACCGGAGGCACTGTCTTCCGCCGGCAGCGGCGCAGGCTCGGCCATGGCATCCACCGCCTGTGCCTGCTGCACCAACTGCACCGCGAACTCCTCCACCGTGCCACGCCAGTCCAGCTCCAGCACTTCGCTGGTGGCGTCGTCAAACACCCAAACCGACGCAGGGGTGGCACTGTCAGCGCCGGCGTCCACCGCCATCTTGGCGCGCATGGCCACATCGCGCAGCGCCCCTGCTGCAATGCAGTTGCCGCCTTCGAAGGCGGTGCAAGAAGTATCCAACCAAGCCATATTTTTACCCGGATTTAATCAATCCGCGGATTCTACCCGGATTGAATACCCAGGCAATTTATACCCGGGTAAAAAATTGCAAACCCGGCTTACGCGGGCTTTTCAACCGGCACGACCGGATGGGTCGGCTGGATCGACTGCATGGGCACATCACGCAACACCATGGTCGACGGGTTGGACAACGGCAGCCCGGCTGCGCGCAGCTCCTTCAGCACCACCAGCAACACGTCGCTGCGCACGCTGTACGAACGCCGGGGCGACGGCACATAGGCTGTGGCGTTGAACATCAGCTTGCCATTGCTGTCTATGCCCTCCAGCGCCACGCTGGGCGCAGGCGTGGGCTGCACCTCGGGGTGGTTGGTGAAAGCCGCCAACAACACGTCCTGCACGCGCTGCACATCGGTGTCCAGCGGCATGGGCAGCTTGATCTGCACCAGACCCAGCGGGCTGGCGTGGGTGATGTTGCGTACCGTCTTGGTGATGAACTCCGAATTCGGCACGATTACGGTGGAGCGGTCGCTCATCTGGATCTCGGTGGCGCGCACATTGATGCGGCGGATATCGCCCTCCACCGTGCCCAGCACCACCCAGTCACCCACCTTCACCGGCCGCTCGGCCAGCAGGATCAGGCCGGAGACAAAGTTCTGCACCACCGCCTGCAGGCCAAAACCGATACCCACCGACAAGGCACTGGCCACCCAAGCCACCCGCTCCAGGCCAATGCCCACGGCCGACATAGCCATGGCCACCACCGTCACGCTGCCGGCATAGCCAAACAGGGTGCTGGCCGACATCTGCATACCCGCGTCCAGCGTGGTGGTGGGCAGGAAATGGTCTTTCAGCCAGCGCTTGAGCGTGCGCACGCCCAACAGCCCACCCACCACAACCGCCAGGGCCAGCAGCACCGCCGTAGGCCGCAGCTGGATTTCACCAATCGCCAGACCGTCGCCCAGCGCCGAGGCACGGTGCATCAGCTCGGGCGGCCCATCACCAAACGGCGACAGCACCAGCAGCAAGGCCACCAGCGCCACCGTGGCACGCACCACGCCAGACAGCAGCACGGCCGCCTGGTCGCGCAGGCGCCAGACTTCGGGCTCGGGTGTTTCCACCGGGGCCGATGCCAGCCAGCCCATGCACATATCGTCGACCAACATCATCAACAAATAGGCCGTGCCCGAGACGATGGTGCACCAGGCCACCTGGCGCAATACAAAGCTGCCCAGCGCCACATAGCCCAGCAGCAAGCCCACCACGCTAGCCGCCAGCACCAGCCAGAGCAGAAATGCCAAGCTGCTCAGCCACAGCGGCCGGGCCGGCACCTGGTCGGCACCCGGTCCTTCGAGCTGGCGGCGCAGCCGCTCGCCACGCATCACCGCCATCACCATGCTCAGGCCCAAGGCCAGGGCCAGAATGCAGTTCAGGGCGACGGCGGTGGCCAGGCTGGCATTTACCAGGCTGTAGAGCTGCTCGGCCAACCAGCCCGCCGTGGTCACCAGCGCCAGCACCAACGGAAACCGGCGCAGGCCAACCGCCACCGTATCCGGCATGGCCGACAAGCGCCAAGTGGGCCGGTTGGGCGACAGCAAGGCCTGGCCCAGGCCTGCCACGTAGCCGCCAAAACAGGCCAGGCCCACGCTGCGCACCAGCAAGGCATGGGGCAGCTCGGACAGATCGCTATTCCACTCCAGCCCGGTGCGCACCACCAGGGCCACCAGCCCCCAGGACAGCACCGACAGCAGCACCCGCAGCACGGCATACAGCGAGCGACGCAAGCGCCCACCCGGCACCTTGTGGCTGACCAGGTACAGCACCGCCACCTCCAGCCGATTCCGCACCAGCGCCAGCACGGCCAAGGCCGCCGCCATGCCCAGCCACACGCCCACGGTGGCAGCCCGCAAGGCCTTTACCAGTTCGCCCACCAGGTCAGCGGAGCGGCCTGCATCGGCCACGAAGTTGTCGCGTAGTTCGTTCCAGAACGGCGGCGCCAGGATGGACGCCGTGCGCTGACCCAGCTGGGCCTGGAACTGCGCGCGCCGCTGCGCGGAAATCTGCGACGCCAGTTGCTCGCTCTCCACCACCAGCAGGCGCGCCAGCTTGAGCTGCGCATCCAGCGCATTGCGGCTCTTGTCCAGCTCGCTACGCATGGAGCTGATGTCGCTGGCCTCTTTTTTGTCGGCCGGCGCGGCGCCCAGCTCGCTCAGCCGGGCCTGCACGCTGTCCAGCTGCGGCGCCAGTTCGTCTGCGGCTTTTTGCGCTTGCGCCTCGGCTGCTATGGCGGTGCTGCGCCAGGCCATCAGATCGGTCTCGGCATCCGCATCGGGCAGATTCTTCTGCATGGTCTCGATCTGCTGGCGCAGCTTGTCCAGCGAGTCGTCCAGCGCCCCCGGCTGCGCCCAGGCCGGCACGCCAACACAGGCCAGGCATAGCAGCATGCTGGCAAAAACCTTGGATAAAAACTGGCCTCTTGCGCTCATCGGTATTGGTTTGTCTGCTATGAATTTCATAAATTTATGGGCTGGCTGGCGAGCCCCCCCGGTACACCGCGGTACTTCCTGGGGGTATCCGCCCGGCCTGCAGCTGCAGCACCGTCGGAGCTACAGGCAAAGCAGTGACGGTACCATTGATGCACCCACCCCCAGTAATGCCGCCGGCGAATTCAAACCGCCAAGCTGCGGAATTGCCGACACGCTCTCGCAGGAGACTCGCCACCTGGCCTGCGGGATATCTGAGGCGAACCTCGCGCCTGGGCCACCACCCGCCACACACTGAAAACCATGCACTCTTCCAAGCTGACCATTCGAGCCGCACAGGCCTGCGACGTTCCCCTCATCCTCGCAATGATCCACGAGATGGCGGAATTCGAGCATCTGACACATCTGCTGAATGCATCCGAAGAGCAATTGAAGAACGACCTGTTCGGCCCCCATCCAGCCGCCGAATGCGCAGTCGCCACGGTAGACGCGCAGCCCGTAGGCTACGCCCTGTTTTTCCACAACTACTCCACCTTTCTGACGCGCAGAGGCCTGTACCTGGAAGACCTGTACGTCAAGGCCGACGCGCGCAGCCTGGGCGTGGGCAAGGCCCTGCTGAAGCACCTGGCCAAGCTGGCCTGCGAGCGCCAGTGCGCACGTTTCGAATGGAGCGTGCTGGACTGGAACACCGCCGCCATCCAGTTCTATGAAAAGCTGGGTGCCAGCGTGCTGCCCGACTGGCGCACCTGCCGGGTCACAGGCGATGCGCTGCAGGCCATGGCCCAGGACTAAAACGGCCTCTCAAGCCCCCAGCTGCGCCCAGGCTTTATCCAGCCGCTTGGCGCTCACCGGCTGCGGGGTCTTCAGCTCCTGCGCGAAGAAGCTGACGCGCAACTCCTCCAGCAGCCAGCGGAACTCCTGCATGCGCGCATCCGCCACGCCCTTGCGCTCGGCCACCAGGCGCCAGTAGCGCTGCTCCTGTGGGCGCAGCTCGGCCAGGCGGGCGGCGTCGCGGGCCGGGTCGGCGCGGTATTTGTCCAGCCGCGCGGTGATGGCTTTCAGGTAACGCGCGTAATGCTGCAGCGGCCCCCAGGGCGTGTTGGCCAGGAAGCGCTTGGGCATCAGCCGCGCCAGTTGCTGGGCCGCGTCGGCGGTGGCTTCGGGCGCGTTCTTGGTGTCCTTGATCTTGCGGGCCGCCGTGGCGTATTCGGTGAGGATGGTCAATGACAGCCGCGCCACCTCGTTGGCGATCAGGGTCAGGCGGCCGCGGCCTTCCTCGATGCGGCGCTTGAAAGCGAACTCGTCGGTCGGCAGCGGGTCGAGCAGAAAGGCGCGGTCCAGCGCCACGTCGATGATCTGCGCACGCAGCTCTTCAACCGTGCCGCCGCCCGAGCCGTCGGCGTTCTTGCCGACCTGCATAAAGGTCACGGCCATTTTCTGCAGGTCCGGGATGTTCTTTTCCAGGTACTTCAGCGCGTCTTTGATCTGCAGCGAGAACAACCGGCGCAGGCCGGCGCGGTGCTTGGCGGCAGCCACTTCGGGCTCATCGAAGACTTCAATCGTGACGGCATCACCGGCGTCGATCAGGCCGGGGTAGCCGATCAGCGTCTGGCCGCCCTTCTGGATTTCCAGCAGCTCGGGCAGCTCGCCAAAGGTCCAGGCGGTGTAGCGCTGGTTGGCTGGTGCGGCCGGCTTTGCTGCAGTTTTGATAGCTGCTTGCGCAGGTACTACCTGCGCCAGAGGCTGATTTTCCTTAAAAACCGGTTTGGCCGCAGCATTGCTGGCCATCTTCAAACCCGCCAGCGCCTGGAAAGCCCCGCGCGCCTGCGCGCCCAGCTCGGACTTCAGCGCACCCAGGTTGCGCCCCGTGCCCAGCTGGCGGCCATGCTCGTCGACCACGCGGAAGTTCATGAACATGTGGGCCTGAAGCATGTCGGCCTTGATGTCGGCGCGAACGATGTCCAGCGAGGTGGCAGCGCGCACCAGCTTCAGCACCGCGTCCACCAGCGTGCCGTGGCCGAATAGCTCGGGCGCGTTCAGCGTCTCGGCCATCTTGCTGGCGGTGTCCGGCAGCGGGACCAGGCGGGATCGCGGGCGCTGGTGCAGGGTTTTGATCAGCGCCTGGATCTTGTCCTTCAGCATGCCGGGCACCAGCCATTCGCAGCGCTCGTCGTTCACCTGGTTCAACACGAACAAGGGCACGGTGACGGTCAGGCCGTCTTTGGCGTCGCCGGGTTCGTGCAGATAGGTGGCCAGGCAGTCCACACCGCCGAGGCGTATGGTCTTGGGGAAGGACTGGGTGGTGATGCCGGCGGCCTCGTGGCGCATCAGCTCCTCGCGGGTCAGCATCAGCAGCTTGGGGTTCTGCTGCAACGCCTCGCGGTACCAGCGTTCGAAGCTGACGCCGCCATACACGTCAGCGGGCAGCTGCTGGTCGTAAAAGGCGTAGATCAGTTCGTCGTCCACCAGCACGTCCTGCCGGCGCGCCTTGTGCTCCAGGTCTTCCACTTGCTTGATCAGCTTGAGGTTGGCCTCCAAGAACGGGAACTTGCTGTCCCACTGCCCGCCGACCAGGGCTTCGCGGATGAAGATTTCGCGCGCCCCCACCGGGTCGACCCGGCCGAAGTTGGCGCGGCGCCCGCTGTAGATGACGATGCCATACAGCGTGGCGCGCTCCAGCGCGGTGACCTCGCTGGCCTTCTTTTCCCAATGCGGGTCCAGCAGCTGCTTCTTCAGCAAATGGCCGGCCACCTGCTCGACCCACTGCGGCTCGATGTTCGCAATGCCGCGCCCGAACAGGCGCGTGGTTTCCACCAGTTCGGCCACCACGATCCAGCGGCCCGGCTTCTTGCGCAGATGCGCGCCCGGATGGCGGTGGAACTTGATGCCGCGCGCGCCCAGGTATTCGGTCTGCGCCACCTCGTCGCCCTCGGTCTTCCAGCCTATATTGCCCAACAGGCCGGACAGCATGGACAGGTGGATCTGCTCGTAGCTGGCCGGCGCGGCATTGAGACGCCATTTGTGCTCGGCCACCACGGTGTGGAGCTGGCTGTAGATGTCGCGCCACTCGCGCACGCGGCGGATGTTGACGAAGTTTTGCCGCAGCAGTTGCTCGTACTGGCGGTTGCTGAGCTTGTGCGCACCCTCGCCGCCGCGGGCGTCGTTGATCCATTTCCACAGATTCAGATAGCCGCTGAACTCGCTGCGGTCGTCGTCAAATTTGGCGTGTGCCTGGTCGGCCTGGGCCTGCAGGTCCATGGGCCGATCGCGCACGTCCTGCACGCTCAGGGCCGATGCAATCACCAGCACTTCGTCGAGCGCGCTGCGGTCACGGGCTTCCAGAATCATGCGGCCGACGCGTGGGTCGAGTGGCAGCTTGGCGAGTTCCTTGCCGGTGCCGGTCAGCTCGTTCGCGTCGTCCACTGCGCCCAGTTCGGCCAGCAGCTGGTAGCCATCGGCAATGGCGCGGCCCTGGGGTTTCTCCAGGAACGGAAAGTCTTCGACGATGCCCAGGTGCAGCGACTTCATGCGCAAGATCACACCGGCCAGCGAGCTGCGCAGGATTTCAGGGTCGGTAAAGCGCGGCCGGCCGTTGAAATCCTGCTCGTCGTACAGGCGGATGCAGATGCCGTTGGCGACCCGGCCGCAGCGGCCAGCGCGCTGGTTGGCGGAAGACTGGCTGATCGGCTCGACCAGCAGTTGCTCCACCTTGCTGCGGAAAGAATAGCGCTTCACGCGCGCCGTACCTGCGTCGATCACGTATCTAATGCCTGGCACCGTGAGCGAGGTCTCGGCCACGTTGGTGGCCAGCACGATGCGCCGGCCGCCTGCGTGGTTGTCGAAAATCCGGTCCTGCTCGGCCGGGCTCAGGCGCGCAAACAGCGGCAGCACCTCGGCGCTGCGGAACACCGGCTGGTGGCTCACGTGCTTGCGCAAGTGGTCGGCCGCCTCGCGGATTTCGCGCTCGCCGGGCAGGAAGATCAGGATGTCGCCGGCGTTGTGCGGGTCGCGCCAGAGCTCGTCCACGCCGTCGGCGATGGCCTCGTTCAGCCCGTAGTCGCGGCTTTCTTCGAACGGGCGGTAGCGCTGCTCCACCGGGAACATGCGGCCGGACACCATGATCACCGGGGCCGGGCCTTTCTTGGACTCGAAATGCTTGGCGAAGCGGTCGGCGTCGATGGTTGCCGAGGTGACGATGATCTTCAAATCCGGCCGGCGCGGCAGGATTTGGCGCAGGTAGCCCAGCAGAAAATCGATATTCAGGCTGCGCTCATGCGCCTCGTCGATGATGATGGTGTCGTAGGCATTCAGCAGCGGATCGGTCTGCGTCTCGGCCAGTAAGATGCCGTCGGTCATCAGCTTCACCGAGGCATCGCGGCCCAGGCGGTCCTGGAAGCGCACCTTGAAGCCGACCACGTCGCCCAGCGTGGTCTTTAGCTCTTCGGCAATCCGCTTGGCCACCGAGCTGGCGGCAATGCGCCGCGGCTGGGTGTGGCCGATCAGCTTGCCGCGCTGGCCTTCGGGGTAGTTCAGTTTGCCGCGGCCCATGGCCAGGGCGATCTTGGGGAGCTGGGTGGTTTTGCCGGAGCCGGTTTCGCCGCAAATGATGACCACCTGATGGGCGGCAATGGCGGCTTCGATCTCTTCGCGGCGCTCGGAAACGGGCAGCGACGCGGGGAATTCAATTTTCAACATAGGGGGCGATTATCCGGGTGCGCTGGTGCCCGCCCGCTACCCCGCATGCCAGAGGCGATACTTCTCTGAACAACGGTCCACACAATGCCCCTGATCGACCAACTCCTGCCCCGCTACCAGTTCTCAGAGAAGCACCAGTTGCTGACCAGCGCCGCGCCAGCCGCCCTGCTGGACGCCGCACTCCAACCCGAGATCAGTGACGACCCGTGGACGCGCCGTTTCATCCAGCTGCGCGAGTTGCCAGACCGCATATGGGGCACTCTGGGTGGCAGCAGCGGGCTGCAGCGGCAGCCCGCGTTTGGCATCCACAACTTCACGCCGCTGGGCCGCGACGGCGATCGGGAAGTCGTCATAGGCCTGGTAGGCAAGTTCTGGCAGGCCGATTACGGCCAGGCCCGGATCGCCACCGCCGATGCCTTCACCCAGTTTGCCGAGCCTGGTGTTGCCAAATTGGTGTTGAACTTCAGCACCGAAGCCGCGGGCGATGGCCGCACCTGGCTGCGCACCGAAACACGGGTGTTTTGCAACGACCGGGCTTCTTTGCGGCGGTTTACGCCGTATTGGTGGTTGATTCGGCCGGTGAGCGGGTTGATACGCAGGAGGCTATTGGCACGGATTCGGGATACGGCGCGCTCCGATCAAAAGGATCAGAAAATTCCCAATTAGTGGCGATGCATCAATGCACCTTGTGCCCCGCTTCCACCGGGGTTTCCGTATGCATCACACACTGCCAACCCTTGCCCTTTTGCACCCAGGTCGACGTGTCGTGCATTTCCTGCGCGGTGGTCTTGGTTTTGCCTCTGGGGGCGACGGCCTGTTTGACATGGTAGGTCAGGATGGCGGTGGCGGCGTTGGGAAACACGACCTCCATATCACTTAACTCGAAGGACTTGATCACCATCGACCCTTGCTCGGCCATCTTGCGATAACTGGCGTGGTCGAACTTCATCGCTCCGTGCGCGCCGACCAACAACGAGGGTTCGCTGAGCATCTCCAGCGCGGTTTCAGTGTCCTGATCGACCATGGACTGCCAGAACTTGTTTTCAAGGTCGATGAGGGTCTTGTGGGGTGTCGACATAGCGGACTCCTATGGTTGAAAGTGTCTATCCTGCTACGTTGAGCGTCAGACACTATCGGACAGAGGGGAATCCTCCGGTAAGTCCTTTCCTACGCAGAGAAAAGCGCTAATTAACCCACGCCCCACACAGCCGCTGCCTCAGGCCCTCCGGTTCCGCCCTCCCCAGCCGCACCTCCGGAGTCCCATGCCAATCCGCACAACGCTGGATGGCCTCTGCCACCGCCCGCACCGCCGCGTCGCTGAGCTTGACGCCGTCTTCCAGAAACACCGCCTTCACCTCGAACACGCCCTGTGCGCGGTGGGCCTTGGCGTCCAGCCGGCCGACCAGCGCGCCGCGGTAAAGGATGGGCAGCACGAAGTAGCCGTAGGTGCGCTTGTCTTCCGGCGTGTAGCACTCGATGCGGTAGTCGAAACCGAACATCGCCAAGGCGCGTTCGCGGTCCCAGACCAACGGGTCGAAGGGCGACAGCAAGGCTGTGTGGGTGGCGCGCAGCTTGCCAGCCTGGGCGGTTTGCAGCAGCTCGAAGTGTTGCTGGTGCACATAGCCGGGCAGAGTCCAGCCCTGCACTTGCACGCGCTGCACCACGCCTTGCTCCACCAGCACATCCAGGTCGGCATCTTTCAGGCGTGGCTTCTGGCGGAAGTAGTCGTGCACCCAGCGGGCCTGTGTGATGCCCAGCGCCAGGATGGCTTTCTCGGTGAAATGGCGGTGCACGGAGGCGGCTTCCGGCAGTTGGGCGTTGGCCAGGTGTGGGTGCACGCGGTGCGCCAGGTCGTAGACGCGCTGGAAGCTGTCGCGGCGCTTGACCATCAGCTCACCGCTGGCGAACAAGGCCTCCAGCCAGCGCTTTTCGTCCTTGCGGTCCCACCAGCCATTGCCGGTTTTGCCGTCCTGCCGGGTGAAGTCGGCAGAACGGACCGGGCCTTTGCTGTCGATATGCGCAAGCAAGGCGTCCAGATGCGCACGTTGACTGGCCTGCACAGCCTGCCCGTTCAGCAGGCCCCAGTGGCGGCGCGCCTGCTGGTTGTAGCTGCGGTGCAGCAGCAGGTCGTCGACCGGCGCAAAGCAGGCTTCGTGGGCCCAGGTTTCAAACAGATGACCGTCGGCGAGCGCAGAATCCAGCCAGGCCTGCGGATAGGCACCGAGCCGCGAGAACAACACCAGATAGGGGCTGCGCGCCACCACGCTGATGGTGTCGATCTGCAGCAGCTGCATCTGGGCAATGCACTGGCGCAGCGCCAGGGGTGTGGCCTTGCGGCGCGGTGCAGCCAGCAGGCCCTGGGCGGCCAGTTGCAGATTGCGCGCCTGGGCCAGCGCCAGGGGTTTGGAAGATGGTGAGTCGTGCGGCATGGCAAACAGTCTAGACAGCTATTAATTCCATAGCTGCTTGCGCAGGCAATACCCGCGCCAGAGGCCTAAATGGCTTGAAACTCCAAAAGCACTACAACGGCGGCTACAGCCCATTACATCTTCAGATGCTGCAGTGCAGCACCGGCTTTTATACTGAAGCCACCCCTTGTTGCCTGGCTTGTTGCCCCTGCCGTGACCCTACGCGCCTCTTTTCGTCAACTGTTGTTGCTCGCCTTTGTGCTGATTGCCGCCCTGCTGGGCGCGGTGTCGCTCAGCGGCCTGCAGGCGCTGCAAGGCGTGTTGGCGCAAAGCCGCGCGGCCGGGCAGCAAAGCATCCAGCTGAACCTGTCCACCCGGGGCCTGGCCGAGCGCAGCACCGACATGGAACGCGCCGCCCGCCAGTACCTGGTGCTCGGCGATGACGCCCTGCGCCAGCGCTTCGACGATGCCGCCAACCAGGCCCAGGCCCTGCTGCTGCCGCTGGGCCAGTACCCACCCACCGCCGCGCTGGCCCAGCAGTGGCTGGCCTCGGCCGTGCGCATCCGCAGCCAACTGGCCGATAACCGCGTGCCGCGCCCCAGCCGGGGCAATGCGGTGGCGGCCGAGTTCCAGACCCTGGACGGCATCTCGCGTGGCCTGTCGCAGCAGGTGCAGCAAAGCATTGCCGAGCACAACCAACAGGTGCAAAACGCATTGGAAGAGCAGCGCAACCGCCAGGTGCAGCAGGTGCTGGTGGCCATCGTGGCGGCAGCGGGGGCAGCCCTGGCGTTTGGCCTATGGCTGACACGCCCGCTGCGCCAGCTGGGCAAGGCCATCGTTGCGCTGGGCGAAGGCCGGCTGCAGCAGGCCATACAGATACACGGCCCGGCCGACCTGGCCAGCCTGGGCCGCCAGCTGGACTGGCTGCGCCTGCGTCTGACCGAACTGGACGAGGACAAGGCACGCTTTCTGCGCCACACCTCGCACGAACTGAAGACCCCACTGGCCGCGCTGCGCGAAGGAGTGGCCCTGCTGCAAGAAGGCGTGGGTGGTGCGCTGGGCGCCGAGCAGGCCGAGATCGTGGCCATACTGCAGCACAACACTGGCGTGCTGCAACAACAAATCGAAGACCTGCTGCGCTACAACGCCGCCGCCTTCGACGCGCGGCAGCTGCAGCGCCGCCCCACGGTGCTGCGCACATTGCTGGAGGGCGTGGCCCAGGCCCAGCGCCTGAGCTGGCAGGCACGTGGACTGAACGTGGTGGTGGAAGGCGACGCCACGCTCAGCCACCCGGTAGACCCGGAGCGTCTGGGCATGGCGCTGGGCAATCTGCTGTCCAACGCCGTGCGCTTCAGTCCGCCTGGCGGACGTATCCGCTGGTGGGTGGGCACATTGAACGGCCAAGTGGTTCTGGAGATCAGCGACAACGGGCCGGGCATACCCGAGGGTGAGCGCGAACACATCTTCGACCCCTTCTACCGTGGCCATGTGCAGCCGCTGAATCTGCCGCGTGGCAGCGGCATCGGCCTGGCCATCGTGCGCGAACAAGTGGCCGCCCACGGCGGGCAGGTACGCCTGGTGGCACGCGCCGACGGCGCCTGCTTTCAAATCCTTTTGCCTTTGGACACCTCACATGTTTAAGTTATTGATCCGAAATTTGGGACTCTGGAGCCTATGCGCACTGGTCGCCTGCAGCACAGGCCCTGTGGCGGAGCCCCCACCGGCCAGCGCCATCAGCAATGAAGCCACGTCGTCACCTGTCATCAAGCTGGTGCCGGTGCCCTCGCCACTGAGCCCCGTGGACGAAGCAGGCCGCCTGCTGCAGCAATGGCAAGACAGCCTGCGCCAGGCAACGCCCGAATCACTCAACGCCCTGGCCGCCGGGCTGGCGGCAGAGCCCGCCACGCCTGCCGGCATGGTGCATCTGGCCCTGGTATGGCTGCACACGCATAACCCAGGCGACTCAGCGCGCGCGCTGGCGCAGCTGGAAGGGCTCAACAATGGCAACGACCCGGCAGTAGCCGCATGGACCGGTTGGTTACCGCTGCTGATGGCAAGGGCCGCCGAGCAAAAGCGGCTCGAGGAACAGATCGTTCGGCAAAACCAGCAGCTGCGCGACAACCAGCGCCGCATAGACCAGTTGACTGAGCAACTGGAAGCGCTGAAGGCCATCGAGCGGTCCCTCGCGCCACGCAGCATGGGCAAGACGCCATGAGCGCCAAGCTGCAGATCCTGGTGGTGGACGACGACCCCGACATGCTGCGCCTGCTGTCGCTGCGCCTGGGCGCCGCCGGCTATGCCGTCACCGCCGAAGTCGATGCCGAGGCTGCCCTGGCCCGGCTGGAGGTGCTGCGCCCGCAACTGGTGCTGAGCGATGTACGCCTGCCGGGCATGGACGGCATGGGACTGTTCGACGCCGTGCAGACACGCTTCCCCGGCCTGCCGGTGATCCTGCTCACCGCCCATGGCAGCATCCCCGACGCGGTGGACGCCACGCTGCGCGGCGTGTTCAGCTACCTGACCAAACCCTTTGATGGCAAGGAACTGCTGGCCGCCGTAAGCCGGGCACTGGTTTTGTCCGCCGCCAGCCGCCCGGTGGCGGGCTCGGCCGGCGAGGCCTGGCGCGCCGAAATTGTGAGCCGCTCGGCGGTGATGGACGAGGTACTGGCCGAGGCACGGCTGGTTGCACCCAGCGATGCATCGGTGCTGATACGCGGCGAAAGCGGCAGCGGCAAGGAGTTGCTGGCGCGCGCCATCCACCGCGCCAGCCCACGCGCCCACGGTGCCTTTGTGGCGGTGAACTGCAGCGCCATCCCCGAGGCGCTGCTGGAATCCGAGCTGTTTGGCCACGTCAAAGGCGCATTCACCGGCGCGGTGGCCCACCACCGGGGCCTGTTCCAAAGCGCCAACGGCGGTACCCTGTTCCTGGATGAAATTGGCGACATGCCACCTACGCTGCAGGTCAAGCTGCTGCGCGTGCTGCAAGAGCGGCAAATACGGCCTGTGGGCGCCCAGCAGTCGGTGGACGTAGACGTGCGCATACTCTCGGCCACCCACCGCGATCTGGAAGCCGCGCTGACCCAGGGTGACTTTCGCGAAGACCTGTATTACCGGCTGAACGTAGTCACCCTGACCCTGCCCCCGCTGGCCGACCGGCGCGAAGACATTGCGCTGCTGGCACAGCATTTTCTGCAGCGCCTGGCCAGCAAGTACCACAAGCCGGTGAAAGGCTTTGCCCCCGATGCACTGAGCCTGCTGGCCACAGCCGCCTGGCCCGGCAATGTGCGGCAGCTGCACAACGTGGTGGAGCAGGTCTGCGCCCTGGCCACCACGCCGCTGGTGCCGCTGGCCCTGGTGCAGCGCGCCCTGCGCGTGCCCACCGTGGAGGTGCTGGGCTTTACCGAAGCCCGCAACCGCTTTGAACGCAGCTACCTGGTGGACCTGCTGAAGCTGACCGACGGTCAGGTGGCTGACGCCGCACGGCTGGCCGACAAGAACCGCACCGAGTTCTACCGCCTGCTGCAAAAACACGGGCTGACGCCCGGCCTGTTCCGCGCCGAACCGTCCGACGGCGAACCGGAAAGCGGCCTGTCGCCAGCTGGCGACAGCTGATTTATCGTTATAAATCAATAGCTTGCAAAGACAAGATGAGCGCATGCGTGCAGGGCTGTCGCTGATCAGCGACGCTTTTCCTGCAAAAAATAGGGGGGAATTCTTTAAAAATCACGTAAGCATTTGATTTTTAAAGGTTTATTTACGTGGCATAGGGTTTGCACCAGTACTGGCAATGACCTGTACACCACGCATACCTCCATCCGCCATGCTGGCTTTGTCGTCGCTGGTGACGCTGGCCTCTCCCACCGCCTTTGCAGTACTGCCGCTGCGCACCGACTTCGACACCCTGGCCGAACGCGCCCAGGCCCTGGCTGCCCAGCCCTATAGCCCAGTAGCCAGCCGCACCCCTGCAGCACTGCGCCAACTGAGCTACGACCAGATGCGCGACATCCGCTTCAAGCCCGAGCGCGCTGCCTGGCGTGCCGAGCAGTTGCCGTTCGAACTGATGTTCTTCCACCTGGGTAAGTACCAAACCGAACCGGTACGCCTGCATGAACTCACGCCCGAGGGTGAACGCCCATTCAGCTTCAACCCACAAGACTTCAGCTACGGTGCCAACAAGCTGAACCCGCAGAGCTGGGAAGACATAGGCTACGCAGGCTTTCGCGTGCACTACCCGCTGAACACCCCAGCCTACAAGGACGAGCTGGTGGTGTTCCAGGGTGCGAGTTACTTCCGGGTACTGAGCAAAGGCCTGCACTACGGCCTGTCGGCCCGTGGCCTGGCTGTGGACAGCGCGGGCGGCGGGCCGGAGGAGTTCCCCCGCTTCACCGACTTCTGGATCGAACGACCCGACGCCAAAGCCCAGACCCTGACCATCCTGGCCCTACTGGACTCGCCCCGCGTGTCCGGTGCCTACCGCTTCGAGATCCAGCCCGGCAGCACTACCAGCGTAACGGTCAAGGCCCGGCTGTTCCTGCGCGCGTCGCCGCAAAACCCAATACGTACCCTGGGTATTGCGCCGCTGACCAGCATGTTCTCCTTTGGCGAAAACCAGCCCAGCCGCGACGACTTCCGCCCAGAGGTGCATGACTCGGACGGCTTGATGGTCGCCAGCGGTGAAGGTGAATGGCTGTGGCGCCCGCTGCAGAACCCGCGCAAGCCGCTGGTCACGTCCCTCACTACCCAATCGCCCAAGGGTTTTGGCCTGATGCAGCGCGACCGCAACTTCAACAGCTACGAGGACAGCGAAGCCAGCTATGAGCGCCGGCCGTCCGCCTGGATCACCCCGCTGGGTGACTGGGGCAAGGGCCGGGTGGAGCTGATGCAGCTGTCTACACCGGACGAAACCCACGACAACATCGTCGCCTACTGGGTGCCGGCCACCCTGCCGGCACCCGGCCAACCGCTGGACGTGTCCTGGCGCGTGGACTGGCAGGGCGAGGCCCAGCAGCGTCCGCCCAAGGCCTGGGTCGCGCAGACCCGGGTGGGCCGCAGCTATGCCACCCTGGCGCCCAACGAGCAGCAGTTCATTGTGGACTTCGAAGGCCCCACCTTGCCCAGCAACGACGAACTGAAGTCCGTGGTGAGCGCCAACGGCAACGGCCGCATTACCGAGCAAGCCGTCTACCGCGTGGAAGCCACCGGCGCCTGGCGCCTGGCCCTGCGCGTCAAGACCCTGGACCCCGCGCGCCCCGTGGAACTGCGCGCCTACCTCACCGCCGGCCCTGACGCGGTCAGCGAAACCTGGACTTACATCCTGCCAGCCCTATGACCACACCTGCACACACCTCTGGCATGCCTCCCACCCAGCGCGGCTCCATGCCCGCCCAGCCCTGGTTGGGCTTCGCAGCCCTCCTGCGTGGCGAACGAGCCCCTGGCAACGCCCCCTGGCGCGCCAGTGCCGCTCAATTGCAGCAACAAACCCCAGCCTGGGAAACGGCAGCCCAGCAGCGCCGCAACTGGCTGTTGTTCTGGATTGCCGGTGCCACGGCCTTTGCCACCGCCCTGCTATGGCGTGCCCAGCCCGGTGCGGGCAGTGACTGGCTGCTGGCGACGCAGCTAGGCCTGTTCGCGCTGCTGTTTGCCTGGGTATCGGCCGGCACGGTGACCGCCGTGATGGGCTTCTGGGTTACGCTGCGCGGCGACCGCCATGCACTCTCGGCCCGCAGCGCCGAAGGCATCACCCTGCCGGCCGACGCGCGCACCGCCGTCATCATGCCGATCTGCAACGAAGACGTGGCCACGGTGTTTGCCGGGCTACGCGCCACTTGCGAGTCGCTGGTGAACGCCGGGGCCGAGCGCTTGTTTGACGTGTTTGTGCTGTCCGACACCAACGACCCCGACCTGCGTGTGGCCGAGATGACCGCCTGGCAGGACTTGCGTAGCCAGATGCAAGCCCACGGCAGCAAGCTGCAGGTGCACTACCGCTGGCGCCAGCACCGTACCCGTCGCAAGGCCGGCAATGTGGCCGACTTTTGCCGCCGCTGGGGCCGCAGCTACCGCTATATGGTGGTAATGGACGCCGACAGTGTGATGAGCGGCGACACCCTGGTCACCCTGGCCCGCCTGATGGAGGCCAACCCGCGTGCCGGCATCTTGCAAACCGCGCCGCGCGCCTGCGGTCACGCCACCCTGCATGCACGGGCACAACAATTTGGCAGCCGTGTGACCGGCCGCCTGTTTACCGCCGGCATGCAGTTTTGGCAGCTGGGCGAAGCCCACTACTGGGGCCACAACGCCATCATCCGTGTGGAGCCCTTCATGCAACACTGCGCATTGGCCACCCTGCCCGGCACCGGCGCCCTGGCAGGCGAAATCCTGTCACACGACTTTGTGGAAGCAGCCCTGATGCGCCGCGCAGGCTACGAGGTCTGGCTGGTGAACGACCTGGAAGGCAGCTACGAGCAGCAACCGCCACACTTGCTGGCCGAGCTGCAACGCGACCGCCGCTGGTGCCAGGGCAATCTGCAAAACTCTCGCCTGCTGGCCGAGCCCGGCCTGCGCCCGGTCCACCGCGCCATGCTGGCCACCGGCGCCATGGCCTATGTATCGGCACCGCTGTGGCTGCTGTATGTAATGCTGGGTGCCTGCCTGTGGCTGCATGACAGCGAATTCCAGCCGTGGTCCCACCACAGCGTAGTGACGCTCTGGGCCTCCACCGCGCTGATGCTGGCCCTGCCCCGGGTACTGGGCCTGGCCGCCGTGCTGCTGCGTGGCGAACAAGCCCGATTTGGCGGTAGCCTGGCCCTGGTGGGCAGCACCGTATTGGAAGCTGGCCTGTCCATGCTGCAGGCGCCGCTGCGTATGGCGGCGCACAGCCTGTTCGTGCTGGGTGCCCTGACCGGCTGGCGCCTGGAATGGACCTCGCCTCCGCGCGAGGCCAATGACCTACCCTGGGCCGATGCGGCGCGGCGCTTTGGCCCCCTGGGCCTGGGCGTGCTGTGCCTGCTGGCCAGCATTGCCTTTATCTCGCCCGCTACGGCACTATGGCTGCTGCCCATGGGTCTGCCCCTGCTGCTGGCCGTGCCGTTCACCGTGCTCAGCAGCCAAAGTGCACTCGGCCAGCGCCTGCGCAATGCCGGCTGGCTGCTGGTGCCCGAGGAAACCCAGTCTCCGTCGGTCCTGAAGCAGGCCTGGGCCTATGCCAAGGACAGCAATGTACGCATCTCCGCCGGCAGCTGGCTGGCCGACCTGCCACGCCTGGCCAGCCTGGCCCTGCAAGCCCTGGGCCCCCGCCACACCGGCCTGGGCCTGCGCGGCGAGCACCGTCGCCAACGCGTGCGTCAACTGGGCCGCCAGGGCCACACCGTGCCGCAAGCCGCGGAAAAAATGCGCTTTCTGAGCGAACCGCATAGCCTGCGCATGCTGCATGCCGCGCTGGTAGGTGCCCGCACGCGCTGATCGGCAAAAAGCAGCGGGGCAAGCCCCGCTGGCACAGAGGCTTTCATGCACAATCACGCGCCATGACCATGACCTCTGTTTTCAACTTCACCTTCGTGCCCTGGTTCCGTTCCGTGGCACCGTATATCCACAAGTTTCGGAACCAGACCTTTGTGGTGGGCATCGCGGGTGAGGCGATTGCAGCAGGCAAGCTGCCCAACCTGGCGCAAGACCTGGCCATGATCCAGAGCATGGGCGTGAAGATTGTGCTGGTGCACGGCTTCCGTCCGCAGGTCAATGAACAGCTCAAGGCCAAGGGCCACCCCCCCAAATACGCCAACGGTATCCGCATCACCGACGAAGTAGCGCTGGACTGCGCACAAGAAGCCGCCGGTCAGCTGCGCTACGAGATCGAGGCGGCGTTCAGCCAGGGCCTGCCCAATACGCCCATGGCAGGCGCCACCATCCGCGTGATTTCAGGCAATTTCATCACCGCCCGCCCGGTCGGCATCGTGGATGGCATCGACTTCCAGCATTCCGGTCTGGTGCGCAAAGTGGATATCGCCGGCATCACCCGTGTGCTGGACATGGGAGCCATGCTGCTGCTGTCACCATTCGGCTTCTCGCCCACAGGTGAAGCCTTCAACCTGACCATGGAAGAGGTGGCTACCTCGGTCGCCAGCGCCCTGCAGGCCGACAAGCTGATCTTCCTGACCGAGGTGCCCGGCATCCGTATGCATCCGGGCGAGCCCGAGAGCGAAGACAACCCTATCGACACCGAGCTGCCCCTGGCCATGGCCGAAAAACTGCTGGCCGAACTCCCCCCGGCGAATGTGCCCACCGACACGGGTTTCTACCTGCAGCATTGCGTGACGGCCTGCAAATCCGGCGTGGAGCGCAGCCACATCATCCCGTTCTCGGTCGATGGCGCCATCCTGCTGGAGGTCTATGTGCATGACGGCATAGGCACCATGGTGGTGGACGAAAAGCTCGAAAGCCTGCGCGAGGCCCTGGTGGACGATGTGGGCGGTATCTTGCAACTGATTGAACCGTTTGAGAAAGACGGCACCCTGGTCAAGCGCAGCCGCACCGAGATCGAACGCGACGCCCATATGTACACCGTGGTCGAGCATGACGGCGTGATCTTCGCCTGCGCCGCCCTCTACCCCTACCCCGAAGCCCACACCGGTGAGATGGCCGCGCTGACGGTATCGCCCCAGGTGCAAGGCCAGGGCGACGGCGAAAAAGTGCTAAAACGCATCGAGCAGCGTGCCCGTGCAGCCGGTCTGCAAAGCATTTTTGTGCTGACCACTCGCACCATGCACTGGTTCATCAAGCGCGGCTTTGTGCAGGTAGACCCGGAATGGCTGCCCGAAGCCCGTAAGCGCAAGTACAACTGGGACCGCAAAAGCCAGGTGCTGGTCAAAAAACTGAACTAGCGCGCCAGAGGGGACGAGTCGGCGGCACGTGGCCGCCTATGGCGCCCAATGCCCCCCGAAGCGTCGGAAATAGATAGAAATTCGGTGCATTTAGGTGTGCGCCGAGGCGGGCGCGGGTACACAATGTATCGGCATACACTCCTAAAAGCCTGTTCACGATCTATGCGCCGCTACGCACACCGCGACATGCATGCAATGGGCCTCTCTCCATGAGGCAAGCGGCTCCGCATTCCCCGGTGACGGACGTCCGCCTGAACCGGCGCCATACCCAGGAATGGTGGGCCATGGCACTGGTGCTACTGGTTTTGCTGGGCACCGTGGCCTGCAAACTCTGGCGGGAACACGGACTGAACCGGGAAAAGGAATTCGACCGCCTGCAAACCCAGGCCCGCGTGGTGGGCGAAAACCTGATCCGCCAGCTGCAGGGAGTAAACCGGGCCCTGGCTGGTCTGCGTTACGACCTGTACTACAGCGACCACCCGGGCGACGCGCCCAATATGGGACGGCGCCTGCAGCTGCTGGCCGATGCCATGCCCGGCGTGCGGGACCTGTCCATACTGGACAAATCCGGCATCGTCATCGGCAGCAACAACAAGAACGCCTTGGGCGCCGACCTGCACCAAAGCCCGTATTTCGAAATTCCCCAAGCCAACCCAGACTACGCGGCACTCTATGTGTCGCCCAACTACATCCCCAGCTCTGGCTTCTATGCGGTGGGGGCCAGCAAGGCCGTATCTGAGGTAGATGGGCAATTCATAGGCCTGATCAGCGCCACACTGGAGCCGAACTATTTCGACATCGTGATGCAGTCGGTGCTGTACGCGCCCGACATGACGGTCGGCATCACGCACCACGATGGGCGGGTGTTCATCATGATTCCGCCCAATGCGAAATCCCTGAACACCAATATCAACGTGCCGGGAGCCATGTTCCACCAGCATGTCCAGTCGGGACAGGCCGTAAGCCGTTTGATTGGCCAGTCAAGGGTATTGGGCGACCAGCGCATGCTGGTTTTTCGCAATATCCAGCCCGCCGAGCTGCACATGCATACGCCACTGACCATCTCTGTGAGCCGAAACCTGGCAGCGGTAGACGCCATCTGGTGGAACGAAGCCCTGCTGAACCTGGGGCTGCTGGCGGTATTCGGCCTGATTGCCTGCATAGGCTTGGCTTACATCCATAAGCACCGAAGGGCCATGCACCTGGCCCATACCGAGATACAGGATGCCTTGAAAGAAACCGCCCAGCGCTTTGAATTCGGCCTCAAAGGCGCGGACCTGGGTCTGTGGGACTGGAATATGGCCAAGAACACCATGGTTTTCAGCGACCGTCTCTGGCAGATGCTGGGCTACCAACCCAATGAAATCCTGCTGCGCGGCGGCCTGTGGTGGCAACTGCTGCACCCGCAGGAGCTGCCCATGCTGCGTACTGCGTTCATCGCCCACATCAAGGGCCATAGCTCGTCGTACAAGCTGGAGCACCGCGTGCGCCACAAGGACGGCCACTGGATCTGGGTGCTGGACCACGCCATGGTCGCGGCGCGCGATGAGAACGGCCGCGTCACCCGCGTACTGGGTACGCATATGGATGTGTCAGAACGCAAGCAGGCAGAAGCGCACCTGGCGGCTGCCACGGCCCTGCAGCGGCGCACCGGCGAGATCGCCAAGATCGGAGGCTGGGAACTGGACCTGTCGAACATGCTGCAGACCTGGACGCCCGAGGTTTTTCTGATCCACGACCTGCCGGTAGGCATGCCACTGTCCCTGGACGAATCCCTGACCTGCTACCCGCCAGAGGCACGCCAAAAGCTGGAGCAGGCGATGGCCGAAGCCATACGCTACGGCACGCCCTGGGCTCTGGAGCTGCAAATGACCACCGCCGCCGCACGCCAGGTCTGGGTCCATTCGCATGGCGAGGCCATCGTGCAGGAGGGCCACACTGTGCGTCTGGAAGGCACTTTGCAGGACATCACGGAACGCATGCAGTTCCAGGCCGAGCTACAGCGCGCCAACGAACAACTGGCCGAACTCAGCGTGACCGACGGGTTGACGGGCGTGGGTAACCGGCGTTTTTTCGATCAATGTCTAGCGTCCGAGTGGGCGCGCAGCATGCGCCAGGAACAGTCGCTGGCCCTGCTGATGATAGACATAGACCATTTCAAGCGCTACAACGACGCTTATGGCCACCTGAACGGCGACGACTGCCTGCGCGAAGTGGCGCGCATTCTGAACACCTGCATTTGCCGTCCTGGCGAATTGCTGATGCGCTATGGGGGCGAAGAGTTTGCGGTGCTGCTGCTAGATACCGATATCGCCGGCGCCACGGTGGTTGCGCAACGCTGCCTTGAGCGCATACGGCATGCCGGCCATCCGCACAAGGACTCACCTACGGCCAGCCACGTGACCCTGAGCGTAGGTATTGCCAGCGTCATACCGCACAAGGACATTTCCGAACAAGACCTGCTGGAGCAGGCCGACGCAGCCCTGTACGAGGCCAAGCGACAAGGCCGCGACCGCTACGTGTGCGCAACCCAGGGACCACCACCCGCTCCCGGCCCCAGCCAGTCCGAGTTCTATCTGGGGTGATCAGGCCTTGAGCTTGCGGCCCAGGAACACCAGAGCCAGCAGAATGATGGCGACAAAGCAGACAAACGACCAGTTGGCGATCGAGCCGCCCAGAAAGGTCCAGTCCACCACCGTGCAATCGCCGCCGCCCTTGAAGATCATGGGAATGGCGCGCTGCAGCGGGAAGGTTTCAATCATTCCGTAGAGGTCGCGACCGCAGGTGGCCACCTCGGGCGGATACCACTGCAGCCAGCTTTGACGCGCAGCCACAAACGCCCCGAAACCAGCCACCAGCAGCACCAGAAATACGCCTGAAATTTGCAAGCCTTTCTTGCCGCTGGCGCTGGTAATACCTGCGATGATTGCTACCAAAACAAGAGCATAGCGCTGCACAATACACATCGGGCAAGGCTCCAGGCCCACCACGTGCTGCAAATACAGGCCAAAGGCCAGCAGGCCGATACACACTACGCTAATCCCCAACAGCACACGGCGTGGGGCGGCATCAATCCAGGACAACAACATGCATAGCTTTCAAAAAATGCGCCCTGCGGACGCACCCCCGGGGGCTACATCACGCTGGCGCGGACTCCACAAACACTTTGGCGCGACGCGGTGTCACCACCAGCGTGTCGCCCTCTTGCAAACCTAGAACCCGGAACTGCTCCGCAGGCAACTGCGCTTCCACCAGGTTATCCAGCGTATTGTCCACGGCTTGGTGCTGCTCCAGCGGCGTTAGTTCCAAACGGGCGATAGGACCGATCACCAATGCACGGGTCAGCGTCACCACCATACCCAGAGGTTGGCCGGTGGCGTCCAGGCCCTCACCCTTCACATAGCGCTGCACCTGGATGTCGTGGGGACGCACGTAGGCAAAAGCCTTGGCGTCTTGCGCATCGGGGTGCTCGGGGGCCTGGATCTTGATACCTTCGAGCTGTACCTCGCCCTCGTGGGCGCGGCCATGGAACAGGTTCACATCGCCCAGGAAACCATACACAAAGGGGCTGGCCGGGTGGTCCCACACGTCTTGTGGCGAGCCGATCTGCTCGACCTTGCCCTTGTTCATTACCACCACGCGGTCGGCCACCTCCAGCGCTTCTTCCTGATCGTGGGTCACGAAGATGCTGGTCACGTTCAGGTCGTCATGCAGGCGGCGCAACCAGCGGCGCAGCTCCTTGCGCACTTTGGCGTCCAGCGCACCAAAGGGCTCGTCCAACAGCAGCACCTTGGGCTCCACCGCCAACGCGCGCGCCAGGGCGATACGCTGGCGCTGACCGCCAGACAACTGGCTGGGGTAGCGGTTGGCCAACCAGTCCAGTTGCACCAGGCCCAACAGTTCATGCACCTTGGCCTTGATCGCCGACTCGCTGGGGCGCTGGCCACGCGGCTTGACACGCAGGCCGAAAGCCACGTTCTCGAACACCGTCATATGGCGGAACAACGCATAGTGCTGGAACACAAAGCCCACCTGGCGCTCGCGCACATGCACGTCGGTGGTGTCTTCGCCGGAGAAGTGGATGCTGCCAGCGTCCGGCGTTTCCAGCCCGGCGATGATGCGCAGCAGCGTAGTCTTGCCGCAGCCCGAGGGGCCGAGCAAGGCCACCAGCTCGCCCGACTGGATGTCCAGGCTGACGTCGCCCAGGGCGGTGAAGCTGCCAAACTGCTTATGGATATTGCGGATTTCGATGCTCATAAGAGGCCTCTTTCAATGGGCGGCGGCAAGCTGTGCCGCAGGTGTATCGGTACGTGGCGCTTCGGGTGGCATTTCGGCAATGGAGCGCAGCTCGCGCTCGATACGCCACTCGGCCACCGACTTGATCACCAGCGTCACCAGCGCCAGGATGGCCAGCAGAGACGCCACGGCAAACGCCGCCACGGATTGGTATTCGTTGTACAGAATCTCGACGTGCAGCGGCAACGTGTTGGTCTGGCCGCGGATATGGCCAGACACCACCGACACCGCGCCAAACTCGCCCATGGCACGCGCGTTGGTCAGAATCACGCCGTACAGCAGGCCCCATTTGATGTTCGGCAAAGTCACATGCCAGAAGGTTTGCCAGCCGGTCGCACCCAACACGATGGCTGCCTGCTCCTCGTCATTGCCCTGGGCCTGCATCAGCGGAATCAGCTCGCGGGCCACAAAGGGGAAGGTCACGAACACGGTAGCCAGCACAATGCCCGGCACCGCAAACACAATCTTCATATCGTGCGCCTGCAGCCAGGGGCCGAACCAGCCGCTGGCACCAAACAACAGCACATAAACCAAGCCCGCCACCACGGGCGACACCGAGAATGGCAGGTCCACCAGCGTGGTCAGAAAAGACTTGCCCCAGAAGTCGAACTTGGCAATTGCCCAGGACGCGGCGATGCCAAACACCAGGTTCAGCGGCACGGCGATCACGGCCGTCAGCAAAGTCAGCTTGATAGCGGACCAGGCATCGGGCTCCTGCAGGGCTTCCAGGTAGGCACCCAAACCTTTACGCAAGGCCTCGGTAAAAACCGCGGCCAGCGGTAGTACTAGAAACAGCAGCAGAAACACCAGCGCCACGGTCAGCAGCGTGTAGCGGACCCAGGCGGACTCGGTGGTGCCGGCCTGGGCGCGGCGTACGGTATTGGCACTCATGCCGTGGCTCCGGTTTGGCGGCGCTGCCAGGCCTGCAAGGCGTTGATCAGCAGCAACAGAATGAAGGATATGGTCAACATCACCACGGCCACGGCGGTAGCACCAGCGTAGTCGTACTGCTCTAGCTTGCCAATGATGATCAGCGGAGTGATCTCGGACACCATGGGCATATTGCCGGCGATGAAAATCACCGAGCCGTATTCACCAATGGCGCGGGCGAAAGCCATGGCAAAACCGGTCAACAGTGCTGGTGCGATATGCGGCAGGATCACGCGGGTGAATATCTGCAGCCGGGTTGCACCCAGCGAGGTGGCGGCCTCTTCCAACTCTTTCTCGGCGTCTTCCAGCACCGGCTGCACCGTACGCACCACGAAGGGTAGGCCAATGAAGATCAGCGCAATCACCACCCCGGCCGGCGTAAACGCCAGCTTGATGCCCAATGGTTCCAGGTACTGGCCCAGCCAGCCGTTACCCGCCAGCAGTGCAGTCAGCGAAATGCCGGCAACGGCCGTGGGCAGTGCGAAAGGCAGGTCCACCAAGGCGTCCACAATCTTTTTGCCCGGAAAGCTGTAGCGCACCAGCACCCAGGCTACCAGCAACCCAAACACCAGGTTCACCAAGGCCGCCAGCAAAGACGCGCCAAAGGTCAACCGGTACGAGGCCAGCACGCGTGGTCCCGTCACGGCGTCCACGAACTGGTCCCAACTCAAGGTAAAGGTCTTCAGAAACAGGGCCGACAAGGGCACCAGCACGATGATGCTCAAGTAGAGCACGGTATAGCCCAAGGTCAGGCCAAAACCGGGCAAGACGCGTTTAGCCTTGCCGGACGGAGCGCGCGCAACGCTCATTTGGCACCTGGGGTGTAGATCTTGTCGAACTGGCCGCCGTCGTTGAAGTGCACCTTCTGCGCTTCACCCAGGCTGCCAAACAGCTCGTTCACGGTAAACAACTGGATAGGCTTGAACACCGCAGCGTATTTCTTCAGGATGGCTTCGTTGCGGGGGCGCAGTGCGTGCTTTGCCGCAATCTCCTGCGCTTCATCGGAGTACAGATAGTCCAGGTATTCCTTGGCCAGCACGGCCGTGCCCTTTTTAGCTACGGTACGCTCTACCACGGCCACCGGGTTCTCGGCGACAACGCTGATGCTGGGGTGGATCGCATCCACCTTGCCCTCACCAAACTCGCGGTCGATGGACACCACTTCGGACTCGAAGGTGATCAGCACATCGCCGATATTGCGCTGCAAAAAGGTCGTGGTGGCCGCCCGGCCGCCCTGTGCCAGCACGGGTACGTTCTTGTACAGCTTGCCCACAAACTCGGCCGCCTGGGCATCGCTGCCACCCTTCTTCTTCACATAGCCCCAGGCCGCCAAATAGGCGTAGCGGCCATTACCACCAGTCTTGGGGTTCACCACCACCACCTGGATGCCGGGCTTGACCAAGTCATCCCAGTCCTTGATGCCCTTGGGGTTGCCATTGCGCACCAGGAACAACATGGTGGACGTGGTGGGCGACGCATTGCCCGGGAACTTCTTGTTCCAGTCCTTCGCAACCACGCCCTTGTCGGCCAGAAAGTCGATGTCGGTCGATGTGTTCATGGTCACCACGTCGGCATCCAGACCCTCGGCCACCGAGCGCGCAATGGCACTGGAGCCGGCATGCGACTGGTCTACCTTCACATCCTTGCCGGTGGTCTTCTTGATATGCGCGACGAAAGCGGCGTTGTAGTCCTTGTAGAACTCACGCGCCACGTCATATGAGCCGTTCAGCAGCGTGGTTTGCTGCGCAGATGCCAGGCCTGTCGCGGCCAAAAGCAGGCCGGCGAACACTGTGCGCACCACGCTGGATGAACGGCTAGACGGAGAAATGCTATAAAAAAAGCGCATGCATGGCCCTGGCAATAAAGTTGTAAGCAATATTGTCTGGCCAAAGCTTTAGGCCTCAAACGACTGTTTTCTTGTTTGTATAGCGTTATTAAGAATATAGAACCCTGTACACCGACTACAGCCGAAACTTAGCGCCAGCCCATATGGCCGCGCCAATAGGGGTTGCCATAGTAATAAGGCCGGGGCGCCACGTAAACCGAAGGCTGCACCACCACCGCCGGCGCCTCATAGTATCCAGGGCCGTAGGCCCGTGGGCCATAAGGAGCAACCACGCAGCCACTCAAGGTACAGGCTAGCAACACGGCAGAAATCACGATACGCATGGCGAGGCTCCTAAAATACAGTACTACTGCAACGCGACAGCGGCACCGTTTGCCGACGCCCGTACGCGAAGTTCTGTAAAGTCCAGCCGACGCCAGGGCGTTGCAAACATTGCTACAGTCGCCCCCTGCAATGCGAATCGCAACCGATTTGCGCACCCCACACAACACATTACAAGGCTTTTTATGGCACGCATGGTCCACTGCATCAAACTCGACAAGGAAGCTGAAGGCCTGGATTTCCCACCCTACCCCGGTGACCTGGGCAAGCGCATCTGGGAGAACGTCAGCAAGGAAGCCTGGGCCGCCTGGCTCAAGCACCAGACCATGCTGGTAAATGAAAACCGCCTGAACCTGGCCGACCTGCGTGCGCGCCAGTACCTGGCGCGCCAGATGGAAAACCATTTCTTCGGTTCGGGCGCAGATGCCGCCCAAGGCTACGTACCGCCTGCAGCCTGATCTTGTCGGAGCCTATCCAATGGCTGCCTGATGGAACCCCGTTCAGCCCGCGCTTTGGCGACCGCTACCGCAGCGAGTCCGGCGGGCTGAGCCAGGCGCAAGAGGTCTTTTTCCACGGTTGTGGCCTGCCTGCAGCCTGGGCACAACAGCCCCAGTGGTGCATTCTGGAAACCGGTTTTGGCCTGGGGCTGAACTTTCTGGTGACCTGGGCAGCCTGGAAGGCCGACCCGCAGCGCCCGTTGCTGCTGCATTTTGTTTCCATCGAAGCCTGGCCCTCCAATGCCGACGACCTGCTGCGCAGCTTTGACGCCCACCCTGCGCTGCAGCCCCTGGCGCAGCAACTGCACGCCCAATGGTGGGGCCTGTCACCGGGTTTCCATCGTCTGGTGTTTGAAGGCGGCCAAGTACAGCTTACCCTGTGCATAGGCGACGCACAAGCCATGCTGCGCGAAATGGCGCTGCAAGCAGACAGCGTGTATCTGGATGGATTCAGCCCGCAGCGCAACCCCGATATCTGGAGCCCGCACACGCTGAAGGCCGTGTCGCGCTGCTGCAAACGCGGCACGCGCATCGCCACCTGGACCATCGCCCGCGCGGTGCGCGACGCGCTGGAGCAGTGCGGCTTCTCGGTGCAAAAAACCCCGGGCGTGCCACCCAAGCGTGACAACCTGCAAGGCCACTTCGACCCGCGCTGGGAACCCCGCCCCGCGGTGCAGCCCGCGCCCACACCCAGCCACTGCGTGGTCATAGGCTCTGGCCTGGCCGGGGCCAGCGTGGCCGACAGCCTGGCACGGCGCGGCTGGCAGGTACTGGTGCTGGACGCTGCTGCAGCCCCGGCCGCAGGCGCTTCCGGCCTGCCCGCAGGCATCTTCTCGCCGCTGATTTCACGCGACCACAATGTGCAGTCGCGTCTATCGGCCAGCGGTGTACGCGCCACTCTGCAGCTGGCCCAAACCCGGCTGCAAGTGGGCCAAGACTGGCAGGCCACCGGCGTGCTGGAATGGCTGGGCGGTAGCCCTGCCGCCGAATATCCGGCCCACACGGCCGCCAGCACGGAAGCGTTGGACCAGGCGGGCCTGCCCGCCGACACGCATGCGCTGTGGCACGCCCGCGCTGGCTGGATCAAACCCGCGCAACTGGTGCAGGCACTGCTGGACCACCCAGCCATCCGCGTGCGCGGCCACAGCCCGGTAGACCGGCTCCAGCCCTGCGACCAGGGCTGGCAGGCACTGGACGCGCAAGGCCATGTCCTGGCGCAAGCGCCGCTGGTCGTGGTCGCCGCCGGCTTTGCCAGCCGGCAGGTGGCAGCGGCAGACATTCCGGTGCAGGCCGTACGGGGCCAAATTTCCTGGGGCTTGCGCGGTGCTGCAGCCCTGCCGCCTTTCCCAGTCAACGGCCAGGGCCATTGCATACCCGACTTCCCCAGCACGGCCGGCCGTGCCTGGCTGATCGGCG
Organism: Rhodoferax sp. GW821-FHT02C08; assembly: GCF_059421805.1. NCBI lineage: Bacteria > Pseudomonadati > Pseudomonadota > Betaproteobacteria > Burkholderiales > Comamonadaceae > Rhodoferax > Rhodoferax sp. GW821-FHT02C08. The sequence continues at coordinate 170,872 of NZ_JBWKVR010000003.1, read as the reverse complement.
CCAGCTACGAACGCGACAGCGTACACGGCGATAGCTGCGACGCGGACCGCATCGGCAACCTGGAACGCCTGCGCAGCCTGCTACCCACGGCTGCCGAGGCGCTGACTCCCTGCTTTGTTGAAGGCCGCGTGCAAGACTGGGCCGGAGTGCGCTGCACCTCGCCAGACCGCCTTCCCATGGTCGGCACACTGGCACCCGGCCTATGGGTCAGCACCGCCATGGGCTCGCGCGGACTCAGCTTTGCCCACCTGTGCGCCGAGCTGCTTGCGGCCCGGTTGCATGGCGAGCCACTGCCCTTGGAGAAAAAGCTGGCGGCGGCGCTGGATGTGCAACGCTTCTTCGACGCGCGTTCATAGGCGGCGCCAAGTCAGTCAAGGCACTCTTGCCCGCTATAAATAAAATAGCTGCTAGCGCTTTATTTATATGCGCTAGCAGCCATTTTTAGGTCCTAAAAGTGTACCTACTGCGGCCAGAATACCGGCCTGCAGCCTTAAAGACACTCAGCCCGCGCCAAACCCGTCATCCGCAGCAATCACCGCGCCGTTCACAAAATGGCTTTGACCGCAGGCCAGCATGACCAGCAGCGCGTCCAGATCTTCGGGCTTGCCTACGCGCTTGCGCGGCAACATCTGCACCAGCTTCTGGCCCTGCTCGGTTTCCCAGTGGTGGTGGTTGATGTCGGTGTCGATATACCCGGGGCAGATGGCGTTCACGTTGATGCCGTGTTTGCCCCACTCCACCGCCATGGCCTTGGTCATCTGGATCACCGCCGACTTGCTCATGCAGTACACGCCGATCTGCGGCAGCACCTTGAGCCCGGCCATGCTGGCGATATTGATGATGCGCCCGCCAGTGAAGCTGCCCGGCGCCGAGCCGTTGGCGCGCGCCAGCATGCGCTTGCCCACCTCTTGCGCCACAAAGAAAGCGCCGCGCACATTGGTGTTGAAGATGAAGTCAAAGTCGTCCTCGGTCACGTCCTGCAGACGCTGGGTGGTGCTCACACCCGAGTTGTTGACCAGGATGTCGATGGAGCCCACCTCGGTCTCTGCGTGGGCCACGGCCGATTTGATGGAATCCATATCACTCACGTCCAACTCGACCACGTGGGCATCACCACCCTCGCCCTCGATGCGGGCGCGCAAGTCCTTGAGCTTGTCAACTTGGCGACTGGCCAGCACTACAGCAGCCCCTGCACGCGACAAAGTTCGGGCAAACTGCGCCCCCAAGCCGCCCGAGGCCCCGGTAACCAAAGCCACCCGGCCTGAAAGATCCATGCTGTATGCCATCACAAGCCTCTTCGCTGTTCGTTAAGTGGACTCTGGATTGTGACAGTGCAGCCGTCCCATCCACATAAAATGCCTTGCGATTTTGTAAGCCACGTAACTGCAGCGATAAGCATCGCGCAGTAATAGCCCCCCACAGGAAAACGCCCATGACGAACGAAGAGATTCTTGCCCAGTTTGGCCCCCGCGAAGCCATGGAATATGACGTGGTCGTCGTTGGCGGCGGCCCTGGCGGGCTTTCCACAGCCATCCGCCTGAAACAACTGGCAGCGGAAAAAGGCACGGACATCTCGGTCGTGGTGCTGGAGAAAGGCTCCGAGCCCGGTGCCCACATCCTCAGCGGCGCCATCATGGACCCGATCGCGCTGAGCGAACTCTTCCCCGACTGGAAGGCCATGGGCGCGCCGCTAAACCAGCCGGTGACCGATGACGCGATGATCTTCCTTGGCGAAAAGTCGTCCTTTCGCACACCCAACTTCCTGCTGCCAGGCTGCTTCCAAAACCACGGCAACTACATCGTCAGCCTGGGTGCCGTCACCAAGTGGCTGGGCGAGCAGGCCGAAGCCCTGGGCGTGGAAATCTTCCCCGGTTTCGCCGCCGCCGAAGTGCTGTACAACGATGACGGCTCGGTCAAAGGTGTCGCTACCGGCAATATGGGCGTGAGCAAGGAAGGCGAGCCCACGGCCGACTTCCAGATCGGCATGGAGTTGCACGCCAAGTACACGGTGTTCGCCGAAGGCGCACGCGGCCACCTGGGCAAGCAGCTGATCGCCAAGTTCAAGCTCGACGATGGCAAAGACCCGCAAACCTACGGCCTGGGCATCAAGGAAGTCTGGGAGATCGACCCCAAGCGCCACCAGCCCGGTTTCGTCATGCACACCGCCGGCTGGCCCATGGACAACAGTACCTACGGCGGTGCCTTTCTGTACCACATGGAAGGCAACAAGGTCACCCTGGGCTTCATCACCGGACTGGACTACGCCAACCCCTACCTGAGCCCGTTTGAAGAATTCCAGCGCTGGAAAACCCACCCCAATGTGCGTTGGTATCTGGAAGGCGACGCAGAGCACGGCGTCAATCCGGCCAAGCGCCTGGGCTACGGCGCACGCGCCATCACCGCTGGTGGCCTAATGAGCCTGCCCAAGACCGTATTCCCCGGCGGCGCGCTGGTGGGCTGCGACGCCGGCTACCTGAACGTGAGCCGCATCAAGGGCAGCCACGCCGCCATCAAGACCGGCATGCTGGCCGCCGAGGCCGCTTATGACGCCATCACCAGCGGCCGCCAGCACGACGAACTCAGCGCCTACCCCGAGGCCTTCGAGAAAAGCTGGCTGCACACCGAGCTGCACAAGGCGCGCAACTTCAAGGCCTGGTTCAAGAAGGGCCTGGTCACGGCCACGCTGATGAACGGCATCGAACAATTCGCACTGCGCGGCCACATCCCATGGACACTGCGCCGCGACAAGCCCGACCACGCCTACTTGAAGCCCGCAGCCGAGTGCAAGCCCATCGCCTACTCCAAGCCCGATGGCAAGCTGACCTTTGACCGGCTCAGCAGCGTCTTCATCAGCAACACAAACCATGCGGAAAACCAGCCCGCCCATCTGACGCTGAAAAACGCCTCGGTGCCAGTGGACGTAAACCTGCACAAGTACGCGGGCCCCGAAGCCCGCTACTGCCCGGCTGGCGTGTACGAGTTCATCAAAACCGACAGCGGCCAGGACAAGCTGCAGATCAACGCGCAGAACTGCGTGCACTGCAAGACCTGCGACATCAAGGACCCGACGCAGAACATCGTCTGGGTCACACCCGAAGGCGGTGGCGGGCCAAACTACGCGGGCATGTAATGTAAGCACACGTCACCTTGCCAGGGCCTTTGAACACGTTCTTATAGCGACAAGAGAAAGTGAACATGTTATGAGAGCACACATGACTTTTCAGCAGCTTCTTTCCGTCGCCATGCTCTGCCTTACCTCCGCTCTGGCGCAGGCGGCAGGCTTCAGCTTCATCGAGGTACCGGCAGACGCGAACGGCCCGGCATTACACGGTGCCGTATGGTCGCCCTGCGCTGCGCCCGCGGGCAAGATTGCGCTCGATCGCCTGGTCATCGACGGCGTCCAGAACTGCCCGGTATCGGGCACACAGCTGCCCCTGGTCGTGGTTTCGCATGGCTATGGCGGCTCTTTCTTTGACCAACGCGACACGGCGGATGCACTGGCCAATGCAGGGTTTGTGGTGGCCGCCATCAACCACTCGCAAGACAACCACCTGATTCGCGGCGGCCCGAACGACTCCATTTCAGCGCTGGCAACGCGACCGACCGATATCCAACGGCTGATCGACTTCATGCTCGGTCCGTGGGAAGGCCACGCAACACTGGCCGCCAACAAAATCGGCTTCTACGGTTTTTCCAGGGGCGGCTACACCGGTCTTGTGCTGGGTGGAGCTAGTCCGGACTTCCAACTTCTCCCTCCGCCACCCTCCTCGCCCTGCGCATCGGAGCCTGAAAGCCCGGCGTGTAAACGCATGCGGCAAAGATTCCAGGAGCTGCTCGCTTTACCTCTGGTCCATGACAGCCGCATCCAAGCGGCGGTCATCGCCGACCCGCTGAGCATGGTCTTCAGCGCCGAGGGCTTGAAGAACGTGACTATTCCCATCCAGCTCTGGGCCTCGGCCTACGGTGGCGACGGCGTCACGCCCGAAAGCGTGGCCGCGGTGCGCAGGAATCTGCCTGTGGCACCTGAATGGCGGGTGGTAGACAATGCCACGCACTTCGGTTTTCTTATGCCCTGCTCACCCGCTTTGCGCCAATCGAAGCCAGAAATCTGCGGCGATTCACCCGGTTTCGATCGCCTCGCTTTTCACCAAGATTTCAACGCTAAGGTGCTTACATTCTTCCAGCATCACCTTGCCCAGCCGCAGCCTTGAATAGTTGAAAAAAAGCCATTTTTCAGGCATCAAATCCACCTCTAGCGCAGATAAATACTGCGCAAAGCGCTCCTATTTTTAACATCAAAAATAGGAACACCTGGCTTTAATGCCCGGCGGGCCCCGCGGCCGGCTTCTTGCCGAACAGCGCGCTGATCTCGCCGACCACGCCACGGCGGAACACCATCACGCAGACCACGAAGATCACACCCATGATCACCGTGACCCAGGAGCCCACCTTGTCGGCCAGCAGGTCCTCCAGGCTGACGATGGTGATGGCGCCAGCCACCGGGCCAAGGATGGTGCCCAAGCCGCCCAGCAGCGTCATCAGCACCACCTGGCCCGAGGTATGCCAGTGCACGTCGGCCAGCGAGGCCAGTTGGAACACCAGCGCCTTCATGGAGCCTGCCAGGCCCGACAACGAGGCCGAAATGACGAAGGCCAGCAGCTTGTAGCGCGCCACGTCATAGCCCAGCGAAGTGGCCCGCGCCTCGTTGTCGCGTATGGCCTTCAGTATCTGGCCGAACGGTGAATGGATGGTGCGGTGCACCAGCCAAAAACCGCCCATGAACACCGCAAACACGAAGAAGTACATGGCAATGTTGTCCGACATGTCCACCAGCCCAAACAACTTGCCGCGCGGAATGCCCTGCATGCCGTCCTCGCCTCCGGTAAAGCCCATTTGCAGCGCCACAAAGTACACAAGCTGGGCTAATCCCAACGTGATCATGGTCAGGTAGATGCCGCTGCGGCGTATGGCCAGCATGCCAAAGATGGCACCCAGCACCGCGCCAAACGCAGCACCGGCCAGCAGGCCCAGCTCGGGCGACCAGCCCAGGTCGCGGCACAGGTAACCGGTGATATAGGCCGAGCCGCCAAAGAAGGCCGCATGCCCGAACGACAACAGCCCCGCGAAGCCCAGCAGCAGGTTGAACGCGCAGGCAAACAACGCAAAGCACAGCACCTTCATCAGGAACGTGGGGTACAGCACAAAGGGCGCAATGCTGCCCACCACGACCAGAGCTACAAACATCCACAGCGTACGCTGGCGCTCGTTCTTGCTAGCGACGCCGGATGGAACAGATTGAACAGATTGCATCGTTCTTCCTCAGGCTTGCTTGCCAAACAGGCCTGCGGGTTTAACCAGCAGCACCAACACCATGACCAGAAAGATCACCACGGCCGAGGCTTCGGGGTAGAACACCTTGGTCAGCCCCTCCACCACACCCAGGCCCAGGCCGGTGACGATGGAGCCCATGATGGAGCCCATGCCGCCAATCACCACCACGGCAAACACCACGATGATGAGGTTGGAGCCCATCACCGGGTTGACCTGCACGATGGGCGCGGCCAGCACGCCAGCAAAGGCCGCCAGCGCCGCCCCCACCGCATAGGTGGCCGTCAGCAGCACCGGCACATTGATGCCCAGGGCCTGCACCAGATCTGGCCGCTGGGTGGCCGCACGCAGCGTGGCGCCCAGCCGGGTGCGCTCAATGGCATACCACGCGACAAAGCACACGCTCAATGCCGCCACCACCACCCAGGCGCGGTATATCGGCAGGTACATAAAGCCCAGGTTCACGCCGCCTTGCAGCAGCTCCGGTACCTCGTAAGACGAGCCTGACACGCCAAAGAAATTCTTGAACACCCCCTCAGCGATCAGCGCTAGGCCAAAGGTCAGCAGCAGTCCATACAAGTGATCCAACTTGTACAGGTGGCGCAGCATAAGGCGCTCTATCGCGACCGCGACCACACCCACTACCAGGGGCGACAAAATCAGGGCCCACCAGTAGTTGATGCCCAGGTAGCTGAAGCCCAGCCAGGCGACAAAAGCCCCCACCATGTACTGCGCGCCATGGGCAAAATTAATAATGTTGAGCAGGCCAAAAATAATGGCCAGGCCCAGGCTCAAGATGGCATAAAACGAGCCGTTGATCAGCCCCAGCAGCAACTGCCCGAAAAAGGCCGGTGACGGTATGCCAAAAATATCCATAAGAACCTTATTGAACACCCCCAGGCTTGCCCACTTCGTGTGGCCTCCACCCCCCTTGCAGGGGGCGATACCAGTGGCCCGGCAAAGCCGGTTCCACGGTATCCCACGCAAATAACGGACGACCTTGGCGGTTGGTTATTTTTTTACCAGCGGGCAGCGCGATGCCGACAGCGGCTGGAAGGCCTCGGCCGCTGGGATGGTGGCGCGCACGTTGTAGTAGTCCCACGGCGTCTTCGACTCGGCCGGGGTCTTGACCTGCATGAGGTACATGTCGTGCACCATGCGGCCGTCTTCACGGATGGTGCCGTTCTTGGCGAAGAAGTCGTTCACCGGCATCTTCTTCATCTGCGCCATGACCTTGGCGGTGTCGTCGCTGTTGGCGGCCTTCACAGCCTTCAGGTAGTGCATGGTGGACGAGTACTGCCCTGCCTGCACCATGGTCGGCATGCGCTTGTGCTGATCGAAGAAGCGCTTGGACCAGGCCCGGGTCTGGTCATTCAGGTCCCAGTAGAAACCTTCGGTGAGGTACATGTTCTGGGTAGTCTTCAGGCCCAGGGAATGGATGTCGGTGATGAACATCAGCAACCCGGCCAGCTGCTGCTTGCCGGTGATGCCGAACTCGGCCGCCTGCTTGATGGAGTTAACGGTATCGCCGCCCGCATTCGCCAGGCCGATGATCTGCGCGCCCGAGGACTGCGCCTTCAGCAGAAAGGACGAAAAGTCCGAGGTGGGGAACGGGTGGCGCACGCCGCCCACCACTTCGCCACCGTTGGCCTTGACCACGTCAGACGCATCTTTTTCCAGCGCATGGCCGAACGCATAGTCGGCCGTCAGGAAAAACCATTTCTTGCCGCCGGCCTTGGTCACCGCCTTGGCCGTGCCATTGGCCACGGCATAGGTGTCGTAGGCCCAGTGCACGGTCACATCGTTGCAGGCTTCGTTGGTGATGGAGGTGGCGCCCGCACCGTTGATCAGCACGATCTTGTTCTTCTCCTTGCCGATCTTTTGCACCGCCAGCGCGGTGGAGCTGGTGACCAATTCGGTCAGCACGTCCACCTTGTCGCGCTCCACCCATTCACGGGCCTTGTTGGCGGCGATGTCACCCTTGTTCTGGTGGTCGGCGGCCACCATTTCGACCTTGAAACTGGGCTTTTCGGCGGCCACAAAATCATCGATCGCCATCTTGGTGGCGAGCACCGCACCGGGCCCGGCCAGATCGGAGTAAGTGCCCGACAGATCGGTCAGCACACCGATCTTGACGACACCGTCGGACACCTGCGCCTGGGCCCCCGTGGCCAGCAAAAGGGAAAAGCCTGCAGCCATAGCAAGTGATGTGGGCTTGAATTTCATGGGGTGTCTCCTCTGATCAACAATAAAAGGGGTATCCCGGCTTACACGCCGAGCAAGGCTTGCATGTCGCTGGTCTTGGCTGCCAGCTCATCTTTCTGTACCACCATGGCCACCAGGCCATGCTCCAGCACGTAATGCCTGTCCGCCAGGGGCGCGGCAAATCGGAAGTTCTGCTCCACCAAGACGATGGTGTAGCCACGCGTTTTCAGCAGGCGTATCACCTCGCCCAGCTTCTTCACGATCACCGGAGCCAGGCCTTCGGTGATCTCGTCCAGCAGCAGCATCTTGGCGCCGGTGCGCAAAATGCGAGCCATGGCCAGCATCTGCTGCTCGCCACCCGACAGGCGGGTGCCGGGGCTGTTGCGGCGCTCATGCAGGTTGGGAAACAGCGCATAGATTTCATCCAGCGTCATGCCGCCACTGGCCACCACCGGGGGCAGCATCAGGTTTTCTTCGGTGGACAGGCCAGCAAAGATGCCGCGCTCTTCAGGGCAAAACCCCACGCCCAGGCGCGCGATGTGGTGCGGCGCCATGCCAATGATTTCCTGCCCATTGAACTGGATGGAACCGGTGCGCTTGCCCACCAGGCCCAGTATGGCTTTCAGCGTGGTTGAGCGACCCGCGCCATTGCGGCCCAGCAGAGTGATCAGCTCACCCTGGTGCACATGTAGGTCCATGCCGTGCAGGATGTGGGATTCACCGTAGTAGGCATGCAGACCCTGCACCCGCAGCATGGCCGCGCCGGCCACCGCACTCATGCCTCCACCCCCACATAGGCTTCGAGCACGCGCGGGTCTTTGGATACGGTGGCGTAGTTGCCCTCGGCCAGCACGCTGCCGCGCTGCAAGACGGTGAGCGTGTCGCACAGCGACTCGACCACCGACAGGTTGTGCTCCACCATCAGGATGGTGCGGCCTTTGGACACCTTGCGGATCAGCTCCACGACACGGCCCACGTCCTCGTGGCCCATGCCCTGGGTGGGTTCGTCCAGCAACATCAGCTCGGGCTCCAGGGCCAGCGTGGTGGCGATCTCCAGGGCGCGCTTGCGGCCATAGGGCATCTCTACCGCCACGGTGTCGGCAAAGCCTTGCAGGTCCACCTGCTCCAGCAGCTCCATGGCCCGGCCATTCAGCGCGTCCAGCCGCTTCACCGAGGACCAGAAGTTGAAGGAATCGGTACGCTTGCGCTGCAGGGCCACACGCACGTTTTCCAATGCCGTCAAGTGGGCGAATGTGGCGGAGATCTGGAACGAACGCACCATGCCACGCCGTGCCACCTGGATGGGTGTTTCACGCGTGATGTCGATGCCGTTGAACTGGATCTGCCCCTTGGTGGGCTGGATGAATTTGGTGAGCAGGTTGAAGACGGTGGTCTTGCCCGCACCGTTGGGGCCAATCAGCGCGTGGATGCTGCCGCGTTGCACCTGCAGATTGACGCAGGCCACTGCGGCAAAGCCAAGAAATTCCTTGGTCAAGCCTTCCGTCTGGAGAATGATGTCGCTGGGCAAATCGAGTCCTTTACTGCAGGTTCATCGGACAGGCCCGCTACACAACACTGTGCGCGGCAGGCGGAGAGGCATCACGTGTCTGCGTTCGACTTTACTTGCTCGCGCAGCACAAATTTTTGGATTTTCCCGGTTGACGTCTTCGGCAATTTGCAGAAGACCACCTGCTTCGGTACCTTGAAGCGTGCCATATGGCTTCGGCAGAAGTCAATAATGTCCTGGGCGCTGGCCTGCACATCACCCTTCAATTCGATGAAGGCGCAGGGCACTTCGCCCCATTTTTCGTCCGGCTGGGCCACCACGGCGGCCAGCATCACCGCCGGATGGCGGTGCAACACGTCTTCCACCTCGATAGACGAGATGTTTTCACCACCCGAAATGATGATGTCCTTGCTGCGGTCCTTGATCTGGGCATAGCCATCGGGGTGCATCACCGCCAGGTCGCCGGTGTGGAACCAGCCACCGGCAAACGCCGCTTCGGTGGCGGCCGGGTTCTTCAGATAGCCCTTCATCACCACATTGCCACGGAAGAAGATTTCGCCCATCGTCGTGCCATCGGCCGGTACCGGCTGCAGGGTGTCCGGGTCCAGCACGGCCACCGCTTGCTGCAATGGGTAGGGCACGCCTTGGCGGCTGTTCAGGCGGGCGCGCTCGGCTATCGGCAGGCCGGCCCATGACTCTTGCGGCGCACACACGGCGGCCGGGCCATACACCTCGGTCAGGCCATAAACGTGCGTTATGTGGATGCCCGCGTTCTCGCAGCCCTCGATCACCGCCGCTGGTGGCGCCGCACCGGCCACCAGGCCCTGAATGGTGTGGGTGATGCCCTCGCGCAGGGCGGCGGGCGCATGGATCAACATGCTGAACACAATCGGCGCGCCGCACAGGTGGGTGATGTGGTGCTCGCGTATCAGCGGGTAGATCAGCGCCGGGTCCACGCGCCGCAGGCAGACGCTGGTGCCGGCGATCAAGGCCATGGTCCAGGGGAAGCACCAGCCATTGCAGTGGAACATGGGCAGGGTCCACAAATACACGGCGTGGTGCGGTATCTGCCAGGACAGCACGTTGTTGGCTGCGTTCAGGTAGGCGCCGCGGTGGTGGGTGACCACGCCCTTGGGGTTGCCGGTAGTGCCGGAGGTGTAGTTCAGCGCGATCGCGTCCCACTCGTCGGCCGGCAGCTGCCAGACGAAGTCGGGCTTGCCCGAGGCGATGAAGCTCTCGTAGTCGGTATCGCCCAGGTATTTGCCCTCGGGCGCCAAGGCGTCCTCCACCTCGATCACATAGGGCCGCTGGTCGCCCAGCAGGGCCAGGGCCTTTTCGACCACGGAAGCGAACTCCCTATCCACCAGCAGCACCTTAGCTTCGCCGTGCTGCAGCATGAAGGCGATGGCTTCACCGTCCAGCCGGGTATTCAGGGTATTGAGCACGGCGCCCGACATGGGCACGCCGAAATGGGCCTCCAACATGGCCGGCACATTGGGCAGCATCACGGCCACGGTGTCACCCTCGCCTATGCCCCGCGCCTGCAAGGCGCTGGCCAGCTGGCGGCAGCGGGTATAGGTCTGGGCCCAGGTTTGGCGGCGCTCACCGTAGATTACCGCCAACCGGTCCGGGTAGACCTTGGCCGATCGCTCAATAAAGCTCAGCGGCGACAAGGCCACAAAGTTCGCGGGGTTCTTGTCCAGGCCTTGCTGGTAAGCGTTGTGGGCTTGCTTATTGCGCATGCTTGTCTCCGGTTCCCGTGCACGGCGTGCCGGGGTTTGTTTTATTCGCCGCATTGTGGCCACGCAAATTGACGGTTTGCTGACGAAAATGGGCTTTTGGCGCCATTGCGCACTTATAGGGCAAATCGCCCGTTCGCGCAGAATTTATCTGCGCTAGCAGCTACGAAAAATATAGCAATTCAAACCTGCATACCAGCACCATCGGCCGCCATCGCCCGGACCAGGTAGTCGGCCAGACTGCGCTGGGCCGCGCTCAAGGGCTGGGCTGCGGCGATCAGGGCCAGCTCGGCCTGTGGCAGCCCGGGGTAGCCGTCCGCCGGGCCCAGCACGCGGTGTTCGGGCAGCAAGGCGCTGGTCGGCAGCACGCTGAGCGCCAGGCCGGCTGCCACCGCCGCCTGAATACCCGCCAGGCTATGGCTGCCAAAGGCTACGCGCCAGCGTTTGCCGGCCTGCTCCAGCGCACGGATGGCCCGCAGCCGGTAGATGCAGCCCTGCGGGAACAAGGCCAACGGCACCTCGGCCGCATCCGGCACAGGCTGCTGACCAGCGGCCCACACCAGGGTCTCAGGCCAGGCGGCAATACAGGGACCGCTGCCCGGTTCGCGCTTGAGCAAAGCCATGTCCAACGCTCCGGCGGCCAGGTCGCGCTGCAAATCGCTGCTCATGCCGCTGCTGGTTTCCAGCCGCACCGCAGGGGCAACCGCCAGATAGCCAGACAACATGGCCGCCAGACGGCGGGCGTCGAAGTCCTCCGGCAGACCGATGCGTACAACGGCAGGTGCGGCCGGGCTGTCCAGCGCGGTCTCGGCCTCCTGGGCGATCGCCAGCAGGCGACGGGCGTAGGCGGCCAGCATCTCGCCACGCTCCGTGGCCACGACATTCTTGCCCGTGCGGTCGCGCAGCAGCAAGGCGTGGCCCACGCTCTGCTCCAGCCGCAAAATCTGCTGGCTGACGGTGGACTGGGTGCGGTGCACGCGCTCGGCCGCACGGGTAAAGCTGCGCTCGTCCACCACGCAGACCAGGGTCTTCAGCAAATCAAGGTCCAGCATGGCTTTGTTAGTGGATATTCAACTTAAAAATCAATAATAAATCAATTTGCAAATATTCAAGCCAACGCGCACAGTGCGGGCTTCGCTTTCAACACGCTCCGCACCATGTCCCTGATCCATACCCCGCGCCCACAGTGGCTGACTTTTGACTGCTACGGCACCTTGATCCAGTGGGACGAAGGGCTGCAAGCGGTTTTCGCCGACATCCTGCGGCAAAAAAACGCCGGCCACATCGACCCAGCCCGGCTTATCGCCATCCACGACCGCTATGAGCACACGCTCGAACAGACGCCGCCGCACCTCAGCTTCCGCAAAGTCTCGGGCACGGCGCTGCGCCTGGCACTGGCCGAACTGGGCCTGCCCAGCCACGCGGACGACGCACGCCGCCTGACCGACCGTATCGGCGCCATGCCGCCCTTCCCCGAAGTGGTGGGCGCGCTGCAGCAGCTCAAGGCGCGCGGATACAGGTTGTGCATCATCTCCAACACGGATGACGACATCATTGCCGGCAACGTAGCCCAGCTGGAAGGTTGCATAGACCGCGTCATCACCGCGCAGCAGGGCGGCGCCTACAAACCGGCGCGGCAGCTGTTCGACCACGCCTACCAGCAACTGGGCGTCAGCAAGGACGGGGTCGTGCACATCTGCGCCAGCCCCCACCTGGACCACGCGGCCGCGCGCGACATCGGCTTTCGCTGCGTCTGGATAGACCGGGGCCGCCGCACCCCGCTGCCCGACTACACACCCGACTCCACACTGCCCACGCTGGAGGGCGTGCCGGCACTCTTCGATTCGCTAGGCTGGTAGCGAACCACCATAACGCAGGCACGTATCGAGACAGCTGGGTGATTTTTTGAAAATTGATGAAAATGGCTCTGCCGCAGATAAATACTACGCAGGCTGCTATGAATAATGAAGTAACTCAGGATTTTCATTGTTGGCAATTGGCCTGCTTTGACTTGGACGGCACCCTGGCACGTACCAGCACTGGCCAGCATTTGGCGCAAAAGATGGGGCACGCCGCAGCCATGGCAGTCATGGAGGCCCGGTATGCCCAAGGCTTGGCCAGCAACAGGGAAGTGGCGGAGCTAGACGGAGCCTATTACCGAGGTTATGGCAAGCACGATATCGCACGCTTGCTGGACGACCTGCCGTACATAAACGACATTGCGGAAACTGTGAGCACCCTCTCAAAACTCGGAATACCGTCCATCGTGTGCACGCTGGCATGGGATTTTGTGGCGGAGATCGTGGCGCAACGCTTTGGCTTTGTTGCCTGGAGCGGATCATCGCTGGCAAGCGATCCGCAGGGACAATTTACGGGAGCGGTCAGCGCTGATTTTCAAGAAACAGACAAACCCATTTTTGTACAGCGCTTTTGCCGGCAGCAGCAAATTGAAATGCGCAACGTATTCGCCGTTGGGGATTCGCGTTCCGACATTCCGCTATTTGGTGCGGTGGGATTTTCCGTTGCACTCAACGCGAATGCCCAAGCCCGTGCGGCTGCTACGGCCGTGGTGAACAGCAACTCACTGCTGGATGTTCTAAACGCCATCCCCAGGCTGAAACGGCAGGTCTTTTAGTCAAAAATTTACAACAAAAGATGAGCAATATTCGACACACATATTGTCAAAATATGCAACATTTAGCTGTATTTATCTAGAAATTCGCTGCTTCTTCACCTGGATCGCCCCCGCCCCCCCAATATACTCGTGCACTTTTTTCATACATATTGTTACGTTTTTTGTAACAAAAAAGCACTTGCGGGAATGGCATGCGGAAACACTTTCTTTATCTTTTAGGCGTTGCTAGTCTTCTGCTCAGTTTGCTTGGAGCCCAATTGGCGGTAGCGGGGACCATCTCGACCCGTGTCGAATTCCAAGGGGGGAGCGCCGTGGTACCGCCCGAGGCGGTAGGCAGCCTGGGGGCTTTGCAAACCGGGGCGTCTAACCAGCCGCATGATCTGACGCTGAATGTTGAAGTCGGCACCGCAGACACATCCGACAACGCCGCCGCGTTGCTGAAAGAGCGCACTACGAACATTCTGTCCATCCTGAAGGCGGCCGGCATTCAGGTCGAAACCATTCACATCGTGAATGCCAAGAGTGCCAATGCGGGAGGGGTATTCACTGGCATTGACGTTGCCTTGGGCGATATCGCCCCCACCGCCGCGCAGGCACCCGCTTCATCCGGGAGCGAGGCTGTGGCTGGCCCTGCTCCCACCGCCCCTTATATGACCGGCGCCGACAAGATCAGCAGCGGAGATACGGCATGGATGTTGACGTCCACCGCCCTCGTGTTGTTGATGACGATTCCCGGTCTGGCCCTTTTTTACGCAGGCATGGTCCGCAAAAAGAATGCGCTTTCCACAATGATGCAAAGCTTGGCCATTACCTGTCTGGTCTCGCTGATCTGGTGGGTTTGCGGTTATAGCCTGGCCTTTACGCCAGGCGGTTCACCATGGATTGGCGGATTGAGCCGCCTGCTCATGCACGGCGTGCGCTTTGTCAAGGCAAGCAATGAACTCAGCGTATCTCATATGGCACCCAGCATTCCAGAGACGGTCTTTTCAATGTACCAACTGGTGTTTGCCATCATTACGCCAGCGCTGATTTGCGGCGCATTCGCCGAGCGTATGAAATTTTCTGCCATGCTTTGGTTCATGGGCTTGTGGTCCTTGCTTGTTTACACGCCCGTTGCCCATTGGGTGTGGGAGCCTAGCGGATGGCTGGCCACCATGGGGGTATTGGATTTCGCCGGTGGCATCGTCGTGCACATCAATGCGGGTATTGCCGGGCTAGCTTGCGCCCTCGTGCTCGGTTCGCGTGTCGGCCATGGTGAAGAGCCGATGCCTCCGCACAATCTGGCCATGACTATTACCGGCGCCGCGCTGCTATGGGTTGGCTGGTTTGGATTTAATGCCGGGTCTGCCGTCGCTGCCGATGGCCGGGCCGGCATGGCCATGATGGCCACCCAGTTGGCTACAGCCGCCGCAGCATTGGGCTGGATGTGCGTTGAATGGACATTGCGCGGTACTCCCAGCGTTCTAGGGGTTGCAACAGGCGCGGTTGCCGGCTTGGTAGCAATTACCCCCGCATCGGGGTTCGTCGACCCCAATGCAGCCATTGGCATCGGTCTGGCTGGCGGCGTGCTGTGCTATTTTGCCGCCACCGCCGGCAAGCGCTTGCTGAATCTGGACGATTCACTGGACGCTTTTGGCGTGCATTGCATTGGTGGCATTGTCGGTACGGTGTTGACCGGTGTGCTAGTGAACAACGCGATCAGCGGCAGCACCGGGAGCGTGCTGACCCAGCTGATTGCTATTGGTGCCGTCCTTGTTTATGGCTTTGCCATGAGTTGGTTGATTCTCAAAGCCGTGGATATGGTGATCGGATTGCGCGCTACGCCGCAGCAAGAGGAAGAAGGACTGGACGTCACTCTGCATGGTGAGCAAATCGAATAGCCGCCCCATCGATCTCGCAAACAAAACAGTGAAAGTAGTAGTGTGAATATCGACGAGATGAAGATGTTGGTACGCCTGAATGTGCTACTGAGGACGGACAACAAAAGTAAAGTGGATTTCGTTCGTTACGCAAATGAACCCGCTTACGCAGCACAGGTTCTGTTGGATGCATCTTCCAGTGACAACGAAGAGCTGGTGCTGCTGTCTTTGCAACTGATGCAGCGCCAAGGTATTCTGGCTGCGGGTGCCACACAGGCGGCGCCGCAGCGGGTAAAGCCACCCGAGCAAGCGGCGGACTCCACCAGTCCGCCCGAAATAAGCAAACAAAAATATACCGGACGATTGCGATAAGACGCACTGCTTGTGTCGGTGCGTTTTTTTAACCGCCGCCACAACAGTTTGGACAAGGCGGTAGAGACAGCTTTCCATTTTTGCAAGAAGTGATAACAAAATGACTAAAGGCTTCTTTCCGCCAGGAACTATCCTAATCAAGACGGAAAAGGGTATCTCCACACTACAGGACCGCGCGAGCCTGAGTAGCAGACTGAGGTCGGTGTTGATCATGGTGGACGGCACTACACCGGTAAAAGTGCAACAACAGAAGGTAGCGGCTCTCGGCGCGCCCGAAAACGCGCTCATGCTTCTGTATGAGCAGGAGCTGATTTCCGTATCGGTAGTGGGAACCGTGAGCCCGGCGCCAGTAGAGGCAGCTGCCGTCGCGGCGCCGTCGATCGAGCCCGCCATAGGTGAACCGGATTCACGCGCCCTCACGGAGGCAAAGTCACTGTTGCGCTATTGCATCCGGAATTGCGCCGGGTTTATGCATGCAAAAAGCTTGAACGCCGCGCTGGACAACGCCCACGGGCCCCAGGCGATTCTGGAGTTTTCCAGCCAGCTATCGGAGCGTGTTCAAGGACCGATGGTGGAGCGGACGCAGGAGCGCGTGAATGCGCTGCTGGGTAGCGGAGCGCGCAACAACCGTTAGATGCACGGGATGCTCCGGAGCAGACCGCTACGCGAGGCAGGCCTCAAGGGGTACGCAACAGGAGCCTGTCATGGCCATTTACACCGCCTTCAAACACGAAAGAAAAGTACCAATAGCGCAGATTCCACCTTCGCCAGCAGCTATTTAAACGATAGCAGCTACCGAATCCTGTCAGGGCGCCGGTGTTTCTCAAAAAACGCCCACAGCAGCGCGCTGGCGTCGGGCCCCAGCTTGCTGTTGAAACGCAAGGCGGCGTCGCCACCGCTCCAGGCGTGGTCCAGCCCGGCGATGCGGCATACGGACACCAGGGTTTTGCGGCCCAGCCGGTAGTCCAGGCGCTCCAGCGCGTAGCGCGGGCTACGGCCACCGCTGCGGGCCGGCTGGCGGGTGGTCACTGGCACATGCGTGGCTGGCAGGTGGTTAAGCAGGCAGAACTGGCGCGCCACCTGATGCAAGTTCACCGGGCGCACCACCTTGTCGGCATCACCATGCAGCAGCATGGCCGGCATGCCCGGAAAGCCCGGGTCGCTGGCCAGGGCCTGCACGGCCGGCTCCCCGCCCTGCAAGGCGCCGTGCTGCATCACGGCAAACGCCGCCAACCGGTTGTCCGCCATGCCGAACACCGGGCCGGAGTGCATGCCAACGGCGGCAATGAAATGGGGATAGCGCAGCGCAATGACCTCAGCCAGCGCCGCACCGGCCGACAGACCCGCCAGGTAGACCCGGGTCGCGTCCAAGCCCTGTTTACCCACCACATGGGCCAGCAGGCCGACCACGCTGGCGGCATCACCCCCGCCCTGCTGGGTGGCGCTGCGGTACCACTGCCAGCAACGGTTGGCGTCGGTCGTCAGCAGCTGCTGGGGATAGAGCACCGCAAAGCCTTTGCGCTGCGCCAGCGCATTCATGCGCGTGCCCTGGGCAAAGTCGGGGGCCGTTTGGCCGCAGCCGTGCAGCATGACCACCAGGGGCAAGGGCGGTTGCAGGGCCAATTTGTTGCGCGGCGGCAGGTACAGCCAGTAGGCCATACGTGGCCCGCCGGGCACGGCGAAAAAGGAGCGCGTCCAAGAGCCCGCAAGCGGGGCCGCAAGTGCGGGCGGCAACGGTTGCACCCTGGGTTTGAGGGCCTTGGGTTTGGCCGTTTTTGCGGGTAGTACTGGTATCGCGGGCTTGCTCGCCCGCTTGACCACCGCAGACAGGCTTTTGACCAGCTTCTTCTGCTGGCGTTGCTGGGCTTTACCGATGCGCTTGAGGCTGCTGAACAGAATGCTGCTGAGGCTTTTGCGCATCGCTAATACCTAATCTCGCTCGGGCGCTATGGCCTCGGCGTAGTCGTACAGCGCGCCCAATATTTCTTCGCCGCGCTCGTCGGCGGTTTCCGACAAGGTGTCGATCTCGCTGAACAGGCCGTCTATGGTGCGGGCACCGCCCTCCCCGTCAAACAGGCGTGCGGCGCGGTGTTCCTCCCAACGCTGCTGCTCTTCCGGTGACAGGCTGGCCGGGAAGTTGCGCGCACGGTAGCGAAACAGCAGCTCGTCCAGCCGGCTGTCGTCAAAACTGCTGCGCACCTGGGCCAGCTTCTCGGGCGACAGCGTGCGCAGATCGTTCAGACGACGGCGGTCATGGTCGTCCACAAAGCCGCCGTACAGGTCTTCGTCCACATCGCGCGCGGGCTCCGAGGGGCGCTCAAATA
Organism: Rhodoferax sp. GW821-FHT02C08; assembly: GCF_059421805.1. Classification (NCBI taxonomy): domain Bacteria; kingdom Pseudomonadati; phylum Pseudomonadota; class Betaproteobacteria; order Burkholderiales; family Comamonadaceae; genus Rhodoferax; species Rhodoferax sp. GW821-FHT02C08. Next base: position 152,903 of record NZ_JBWKVR010000003.1, on the reverse strand, counting down.
CGGCGGGCCAGATGCCACTCATATCCGGCAAGGCCCGCGCCTCGGCCGCGTGGGCGCGCAACACGTCGCCATCCAAGCCCCAGCGCTTGGCCAACTCGGGCGACAGGGTTTTCAAATTGGCCACCACCATGGGCGACTTGTTCAGGTGGATGGTCTTGATAGGCAGGCGGCTGACGCCCTCGGGCAAATCACTGGCCTTGCTGAACAGGCGCAGGCGGATGTCTTCCACATTCATCTGGCTGAATTCCGCCGGACTGTGCGACAAGTCCCAGGCAATCAGCTCATTGCGGTTGGTCGGATGCATGGCCAGCGGCCACATTACGGCCAGGCAACCGCGTTCGGCCGGGAACATGCCAGAGATATGCAAAAACGGCCGCGCGACTTGCAGCGTGGTGGGCAGGCCCAGCTCGGCGGCCACACGTTCCTTCTTGTGCAAGCCCAGGCAGAAGTCGAACAGGCGCGGCTGTGTGTTGCGTATCAAGCGCGCAAGCGCAATGGTGGCGCGCACGTCGGACAAGGCGTCGTGCGCGGCCTCGTGCAGCAGGCCGTTTTCACGGCTCAGGTCTTCCAGCCGGAAGCTGGGGCCGCCTTCGGATTTGCTGGGCCACGCTATACCCTCGGGGCGCAGCGCGTAGGTGGTGCGCACCACGTCCAGCAGGTCCCAGCGGCCGCAGCCGTTTTGCCATTCACGCGCGTACGGGTCGATCAAGTTGCGCCAGAACATGAAGCGCGTGATCTCGTCGTCAAAGCGAATGGTGTTGTAGCCCACGCCTATGGTGCCGGGCTGGCTGAAAGCCTGCTCGATTGCATTCGCAAACGCGACTTCGGGCACGCCGCGCTGCAGACACAGCTGCGGGGTGATGCCGGTGATCAGACAGGACTGCGGGTCGGGCAGAAAGTCGGGCGCGGGCTGGCAGTACAGCATCATCGGCTCGCCGATTTCGTTCAGGTCCGCATCGGTGCGGATGGCGGCGAACTGGGCGGGCCGGTCGCGCCGCGCGTTGGCACCAAAGGTCTCGTAGTCGTGCCAGAGGAAGGTGTGCTGCGCGGGCGCGTCTGTCATGGTGGCTTCAGCGTTTGCCCAGGGCCAGGTCCACGCCACGGTTGGCCAGCATGTCAGCACGCTCGTTGCCGGGGTGGCCGGCATGGCCCTTGACCCAGCGCCATTCGATCTTGTGGCCCGCCGTGTTGACCAAGCCGTCCAGGCGCTGCCACAGGTCCACGTTCTTTACAGGCTCTTTGGATGCGGTCATCCAGCCACGGGACTTCCAGCCCTTCAGCCATTCGGTCATGCCCTTGAGCACGTACTGGCTGTCGATATACAGGGTGATGCTGCAAGGCTGTTTGAGCGCGCTCAGGCCTTCGATCACGGCCATCATTTCCATGCGGTTATTGGTAGTGACCAGCTCGCCGCCAAACATTTCTTTTTCAGTGCCGCCCCAGGTCAGCAAAACGCCCCAGCCGCCTGGGCCAGGGTTGCCCTTGCAGGCGCCATCGGTATACATGTCAACGTGGTTCAAACACAGCTTTCTAATAAGGATTCGGGAACGTCGTTTTTACCAGATGAACCTTGAACAGGTTCTACCCATGGCGGTTGGCATCCCGATTGGCAATCGGCACGGGGGCGTTGGCCAGCGCCTTGGGGACCTTCCAGCGCGGCCCCATCAAGCGCATGCCGCGCACCCGTTTGACGGCCACCACGAAGTACACCGCGCCCAGGATGGGCGCAAACCGCTCACCCGTGCGGTCCATCCAGGCGAAGCGGTTCAGCCAGGCCTCGCTGCGTACCGAGGGGCGGTAACAGCCGAACTGCACCGACTCCACCTCGAAGCTCAGCAGGCGCAGCCAGTCACGTAGGCGCCAGTAACCAATCATGCCGCCCATCTCGGGCAAGTAGCTACCGCCTATGCCCATGCGGCGGTACAGGTGACCACGGCTTTGCCGCAGGCCCCAAAGGCTCATCGGGTTGAAGCCGGCAATCACCACCTTGCCCTCGGGCACCAGCACCCGCTCTACCTCGCGCAAGGTGGCATGGGGGTCGGGGCTGTGGTCCAGGGCATGCGGCAGCAGCAGCAGGTCCAGGCTACTTTCAGAAAACGGCAGCGCTGCAAAATCGGTGACCAAGGTAGCCCGCTCGGCATGGACGTCTGTAGCCTGCGGCTCGGCAAAAGCATGGGCCGCAAGCCAACGATGCGGTATGCGGTTATTCTGCAGCCCTGGCAGTTCCGCCAGCCCGAGCTGGAGGGCGTGGTAACCAAATATGTCCGCGACTGCCTCATCGAAGCGCCCGCGCTCCCAATCCAGCAGGTAGCGGCCGGGCGGGGTCTTCAACCAATCGTGCAAACCTATAATTTCGCTGCCCATGAACTTGCTTGCCCTACCTGCTTTTGCCGATAACTACATCTGGATGTTGCACGACGGCCGCCGCGCAGTGGTGGTGGACCCGGGCGACGCACAGCCGGTATTTCACGCGCTGCAACAGCATGGCTTGCAGCTAGAGGCCATTCTAGTCACGCACCACCATGCGGACCATGTCGGTGGCGTCGATGCATTGCGTATGGCAACCGGCGCAAGCGTCTACGGCCCGGCCCGCGAGCGCATTCCCGAACCACTGCACAGGCTGGCCCAAGGCGACCGCATCACGGTATTGGACACCACGTTTGAGATCATCGACGTGCCCGGCCACACAGCCGGGCATATCGCTTTCTATACCCCGCAGTGGCAAGGCGCGCCCCTGGTGTTTTGTGGCGATACGCTGTTTTCGGGTGGCTGCGGCCGCCTGTTTGAAGGCACACCGGCGCAGATGCTCGCGTCCCTGTCCGCGTTGGCAGCATTGCCAGGCAATACCCGTGTGTGCTGCACCCATGAATACACTTTAAGTAACCTGAAATTTGCGCGTGTGGTGGAACCCGACAACTCCGCCCTGCTCCAATACCAGCTCGCATGCATGGCCAAGCGTGAGGCGAATGAGCCCACGCTACCCTCCAACATGGCGTTAGAACTGCAGATCAACCCTTTTTTGCGCACCCGCCAGCCCACGGTACAACAGGCCGCACGGGCGTTCGATGCCACCACCTTTGATGAAGCCAGCGTATTAGGCGCACTTCGCACCTGGAAAAATCAGTTCTAATGAAACTTCTCTCTCTTCTCAGCCTGTCCGTCATGGTGTGGCTGACAGGCTGCGCCAACATCGCCCCCAAGGCCGATGGCAGCCCGGCAAGCACAACCCCGGATGCCGGTTTGGCCACGGCCAAATCGACAGCGGGTACACCCGCACACACCGCCATCTATCCCCGCGCCAGCCTGCAGCCGATTACCGCCGCAGAAGCCAGTTCGCGCGGCGTGGCCCAGCTTAAGCCCCCCGCAGACCTGTGGGAACGCATACGCCGTGGCTTTGCCATGCCCAACCTGGAAAGCAACCTGGTGGTAGACCGCGAACAGTGGTACACAACCCGGCCCGACTACATCCAGCGCATGACCGAGCGCTCCAGCAAATACCTGTTCTATGTGGTGGAAGAACTGGAACGCCGGGGCATGCCCACCGAGCTGGCGCTGCTGCCATATATCGAAAGCGCCTTCAACCCGCAAGCCGTATCCAGCGCCAAGGCGGCCGGCATGTGGCAGTTCATGCCGTCCACCGGCAACTACTTTGAGCTGAAACAAAACCTGTTTCGCGACGACCGGCGCGACGTGCTGGCTTCGACCCGGGCCGCGCTCGACTATCTGCAAAAGCTGTACAACATGTTTGGCGATTGGCAGCTGGCACTGGCCGCCTACAACTGGGGCGAAGGCAGCGTCAGCCGCGCCATTGCGCGCAACCAGAAAGCCGGCCTGGGCATCAGCTACAGCGAGCTGAACATGCCCGCCGAGACGCGGCTGTATGTGCCCAAGCTGCAGGCGGTGAAAAACATCATTGCCAACCCCGACCTGTACCGCACCGACCTGCCGCTGATCGAAAACCACCCCTACTTCCAGAGCGTGGACATCACGCGCGACATCGACGTGGCCCTGGCCGCCAAGCTGGCCGATGTGAAGCTGGATGATTTCAAGGCGCTCAACCCCTCATCCCACCGGCCGGTGATCCTGGCGGCGGGCACGCCGCAGATTCTGCTGCCCTGGGACAACGCCACCATCTTTACCCGCAATCTGGAGGCCTATACGCAGGGCCAATACGCCAGTTGGACGGCCTGGACTGCACCCAGCACCATGAGCGTCAGCGCCGCCGCACAGCAGGTTGGCATGAGCGAATACGACCTGCGCAGCGTCAACAACATCCCGCCGCGCATGCTGATCAAGGCCGGCTCATCGCTGATCGTGCCGCGCTCGGCCCTGATGCAAGACGTGAGCGAACACGTGGCCGACACCGCCCACCTCAGCCTGGCGCCCGAAATCGTCAACCGCAAGACATCGGTCAAGGCGGGCAAGCGCGATACCGTCGCCAGCATCGCCAAAAAGTATGGCGTCAGCGCCAGCAATGTGGCGGACTGGAATGACATCAAAGCCAGCGCAGCCCTCAAGGCGGGCCAGCAGGTGGTGCTGTTCCTGCCCGTCAAATTGACCGGCAGCCGCTCTGCGGCTACCGAGCGCTCGGGGCAACACTCACGCAGCACGGCCAATAACAAGACCAGCGGCACCAGCAAGCAACCGGTGATCGTCAAGAAGCCACGCAAACGCTAACGGGCTGGCGATGCCCCTGTGGCGTCAAGCCTTGAAACGCTCCTTGGCGTTGCGGGCAAATTCGTTGGTATAGGTTTTCGACAGATCGATGCGGGCGTTGCCCATGCTGATGTCAAAACTACCCAGCGCCTTCAGTGCCAGCCTGGCGCCGTCTTCGGCCAGCATGCCATCCAGCGAGATGGCCTCGCGCCCCTTGTTGAAAGATGCCAGGTACAAGGCGCGATCACCCAGAAAATAGCTCTCGGGCACGATCTTGATGATGTCGCTCGGGCCGGCGGTCTGCAGCCATTTCAGGCCATGCACCATGCCGTTGGCCAGGGCCTGCACGGTATTGGGATTTTTCTGGATGTAGTCCAGTGGTGCATACAGGCAAGCTGCGGGCATGCCGCCACCCATGGCGTCGCGGGTACCGCGGAGTGTGCGCGCATCGGCCACCACCCGGATATCGCCCTTTTGCTCCAGCATGGCCATGACCGGGTCGCTGTTGCTGATTGCATCAATTTGCCCAGAGCGCAGCGCCTGCACCGCAATCCACGCCGCCCCTACGGCCACGAACTGCACGTCGCCCGGATGGATACCCGCCCTGGCAAGCACCACATTTGCCACCGTATGGCCTGGCGATCCCAAGGCCGATACGCCTATGCGCTTGCCCTTCAGATCGGCCAGCGTACGGTAATCAGGCAGGCTGCGAATCGATATGCCCAGCGCAATCTGGGGGGCCCGGCATTGCAGCACGAATGCCTGGAAATACTGGTTGCGCGCCTGCAAAGTCAGGGTCTGCTCGAACGCGCCAGCATACACATCCACCGGGCCGCCAGACACTGCCTGTGGCGAGCGCGCGCCGCCCACTACATCGCTGATATCCAGGTCCAGCCCCTCGCTCTTGAAGTAGCCCAACTGGTCGGCAATGGTCAGCGGCAGATGGTAGAGCGCGGCCTCGCCGTCCACCACCAAGGAAACTTTGCTGCGCTCCAGACGACCCTGGGCGCGCAGCACCGGAACTGCCATGCTCGCAGCGAAAGCAGCCATGGAAGCGGTGAAAGTGCGGCGGCGAATGGATGTAAGGTGCATGATGGTATGCACCCAGCTTAAAGACCGCCAGCCCGTTTCCTATTGGGGCCATCCCCGTGCGGGTTTGCCCGTAACGCTTCGAGTTAGGAACGTGTTCACGGTCTCTTTGGGGTCGCGTTGGGGTGCAATCGGGATGAGTTGGTCGTCGTAGACCGCAGCATGGGCTCTCTGCCCATGCAAGGGCTATGGCGGACAAATCGCCCGATTTCACCCCAACCCGAAGGGCAGGTACCTTGTCGGGCGCTCTGCGTCGTTACAAAACCAGGCAAGGCACCAGCCTTGCCTTGGGTTTTGCGCCTAGCAGTGCATCCCGACAAGGCACCTGCGCAACCCCAAAGAGACCGTGAGCACGTTCCTAGGGTTAACGTCTATCCACGAAAGCGTGGGCAATCGTGCCCAGGTCCACGTACTCCAACTCACTGCCCACCGGCACACCGCGGGCCAGGCGCGTGACCTGCAAGCCACGGGCCTTCAGCGCCACGCTGATCACATGGGCGGTAGCCTCGCCCTCGGCGGTGAAGTTGGTGGCCAGAATCACCTCTTGCACGATGCCATTGCTGGCGCGGTCCAGCAGCTTCTGCAGCCCTATGTCTTTGGGCCCCACACCATCCAGCGGGCTGATCTTGCCCATCAACACAAAGTACAGGCCCTTGTAGGCGGCGGTACGCTCCACCGCAGACTGGTCGGCAGGGTTCTCCACCACGCACAGCTTGGACGCATCGCGCGCCTCATCCTGGCAGGTATCGCAGATAGCGTTTTCGGTAAAGGTGTGGCACAACTCACAGTGCCGCACATTGCCCACAGCCTGGGCCAAGGCCTGCGACAACATTTGCGCGCCCTCTCGGTCATGCTGTAGCAAATGAAACGCCATGCGCGACGCCGACTTCACTCCGACACCGGGTAAGCGGCGCAGGCCTTGTATCAAGGCGGTCAACGCACTAGTATCAGACATGCAAACCTTTTGCTACATTTTCAGTAGCTGCCTGCGCAGATTCCATATGCGCTAGCGGCCTAAAAAGGCACAAACCAAGTTTAAAGACGCCGATTCCAGAAACACCGCGGAACTGGCTACGCCAGGCTGCTGGTGTTGCCCCCTGCAAGGGGGTTGGCGGAAAGTGCGCAGCACTGTAGCCTGGGGGTGTTCCATTAAAACGGGAATTTCATGCCGCCAGGTAAGCCAGGCATGCCAGCGGTCAGCTTGCCCATTTTTTCCTGGGTGGTTTCTTCGGCCTTGCGCACGGCGGCGTTGAAGGCGGCAGCCACCAGGTCTTCCAGCATGTCCTTGTCGTCGGCCAGCAGGCTGGGGTCGATGGTGATGCGTTTGACATCGTGCTTGCAGGTCATCAGCACCTTGACCAGGCCGGCACCGGATTCGCCCGTAACTTCGATGAAAGCCAGCTCGTCCTGGGCCTTCTTCATGTTGTCCTGCATGGCCTGGGCTTGCTTCATCAGGCCGGCGAGTTGTCCTTTGTTGAACATATTTTTTCCTAGTTTAGTAAGTTGAGGTGAAAAGAGTTTTTCATAGATCACCATCGCTAAAGACGCAACATACACCTTCCAGTAACACCGCAGAACTGGCTTTGCCAGGCTGCAGGTGTTGCCCCCTGCAAGGGGGTTGGCGAAAGATGCGCAGCACTGTAGCCTGGGGGTGAGCCATCACAGAGGTTTGAGCGTACCGGGCACAATTTTCGCGCCGTAGTCTCGCATCAGGGATTGCACCAGCGGATCACCCAGGATGATCTCTTCCGCGATGCGTTGCTTTTCTGCGGCCGCCGCCGCGTTGCGCCGGCCAGGGCTGTCCACGACCTGGCCGACCTCCACGTCCAGGCTGGCTCCGGGGTTAATGGCGTCAAGAGCAACGCGCAGACGTTCGCGGCTCATGGGCTGGTTCAGCGACTCACGCTCTATGCGTATGACCCAACGGCTGTCCGCATGGGATACCAGTTGCGATTGCAGGGCCAGCTCACGCGCCAAGCCCGTGACGGCATCGGTCGCCACCAGTTGTTGCACCGTGCTTTGCCAGAAGTCACCCTCCTCCGTATGCACAAGAGCAGTGGCGGCCCGGGCCGGGCCTGCCGACGCAGCTTGCTGCGGTGGCTCCACGGCTGCGACAGGAACGGATAGCTTGGGCGATGCTTCAGGAACGGCAATAGGCGCAGGTACGGGCGCCATCTGGATGACTGGGGCAACCGACACAGGCGGCGGAGCAGGCACCACGGGGGCTGCCACAGCTTGCGGCAACGGCACGGGTGCAGCAGGTGCCACAGGCACAGGTACAGCAGCAGGCGCTGCGGCTACTGGTGTCGGTGCTGCCTGCGCAACACGCGGCGCAGCTTCAATCAGAGTTTTTTTTTCCGCTGCGGCTTTGGACTGGCCAGGTTTGAAGGCCAGCAGGCGCAGCAGCACCATGGTCAGTGCGGCGTATTCGTCCGGAGCCAGGCCCAGCTCGGCGCGGCCATGCAGGCACATGCTGTAGAGCAGCTGGGTTTCGTCGGCCGGCATGGCTGCGGCCAGGCGGGCGGTATCGGCGGCTTCGGGGTCGGTGTCGTCTGTGACCTGGGCTTTTTCAGGCACGGCCTGGATCACGACCATGCGTTGCAGCACGCTGGTCATTTCTTCCAGCGTGGATGCCGCGCTCAGGCCATTCAGGCGCAGGGCTTCGGTCGTTTCCACCACCGTCTTGCCATCGGCCAGTGCCAGCGCTTCGATCAGTCGGAACACATAGCTGCGGTCCACGCTGCCCAGCATCTGGCGCACCGTGGCCTCTTCCAGCTGGCCACTGCCAAAGGCAATCGCCTGGTCGGTCAGCGACAAGGCATCGCGCATGGAGCCGCGCGCGGCGCGCGACAACAGGCGCAAAGCACTAGTTTCGGCCTGCACGCCTTCAGACTGTAGCACCTGGGTCAGGTGCGACAGCACGGTTTCGGGCGCCATCGGACGCAAATTGAACTGCAGACAGCGCGACAACACGGTGACGGGTACTTTTTGCGGGTCGGTGGTCGCCAGCACGAACTTCAGGTATTCGGGCGGCTCTTCCAGCGTCTTCAGCATCGCGTTGAACGCGGTGTTGGTCAGCATGTGCACTTCGTCGATCATGAAGACCTTGAAGCGGCCCTGCACCGGCTTGTACACGGCCTGCTCCAGCAGGGCCTGCACCTCGTCCACGCCTCGGTTCGATGCCGCATCCAGCTCGGTGTAATCTACAAACCGGCCAGCATCGATATCTCGGCAGGCCTGGCACACGCCACAAGGGCTGGCCGTGATGCCGCCGGTACCGTCCGGGCCTTGGCAGTTCAGCGACTTGGCCAGGATGCGCGAGACCGTGGTCTTGCCCACACCGCGGGTGCCGGTGAACAGGTAGGCATGGTGCAGCCGCTGGGTGGTCAGCGCATTGCTGAGAGCCTGCACCACGTGCTCCTGCCCCACCATTTCAGTGAAACTGCGCGGACGGTATTTGCGGGCAAGCACGAGATAAGACATGGCTGGATTCTAAGGGGCAGCGTCACCCTGTTTTGCCGCCACAGGCGGCTTAGCTTTTCATGCACCTCGCAGCAGAAAGGCTATTCCCTTGGCTTACAATACGCGTTGACGGGCCTTCCCGCATGGTAAAGCGGCCAACCGAGTCAGGTGGGGAACCAAGCAGCTCTAACTGTGGAGCCAGTGCCGGGGCTAAGGCTCGTCAACCTTCTTTTTTGAGGCAGCATCTGCATGCTGCCCCACACTTCCCCCGTTTATTCCAACGAATCCCAGCGCGCGAGGCGATCGCTTCGCCTTTAGAGGTAGTTGGTCGCCTCCAGGATGCGCCGCACCGCGGCGATGGACGACTCTGGGTCGCCCCAGCACTTCTGCCATTGGCTCGCTTTCGCGGGCCTGAATAAAACCAGCCTTCAGCGCAGATAACACCTGCACCAGCAGCTATCTATTGCATAGCACTCCGAGCGTTGCCGGCGCTGCCAAGGTAAACCGGGCGTAAAAGCTGGCGACTTCATGCGGGCTTCACATGCGGCGATACTTCTACATCGTAGTATGCGCACATTCTGCGGTTTGACCCTCTTCTTCTGCACACTGCCCCATGACCCACTCCCTCTTGACTGACAACGGCGCAACACAGCAACAGGGGCGCTCCAGCATCCGCTTTGCGGGTGTGTTGGTACTGGTGGCCGCGGCGGCGGGTGGGGGCTGGTGGTGGGGGCAGCGCAGCAACCCGGCGCTTAGCAACGCCGCCGGGCCGGCCAGTGCCGCCAGCGCGCCCGCAGGTGCTGCCAGCGGCGCCCGGCGCTTCACGGGCAACAACCGGGTACAGCCGGTGTCGGTAGCCACGGTGCGAGCCCAGGACGTGCGGGTACTGGTGCCGGCCATTGGCAGTATCAGCGCGCTGAATACGGCCGTCGTGCGGGTACAGGTGTCGGGCGTGCTGCAGTCGGTGCGCTTCCAGGAAGGCCAGATGGTCAAGGCCGGCCAGGTGCTGGCGCAGATCGACCCGCGCAGCTACCAGATCCAGCTGGCGCAGATGCAAGGCCAGCTGGTGCGCGACCAGGCCCAGCTGCGCAACGCCCAGCTCGACATGGAGCGCTACAAAGACCTGCTGGCCAAGGACTCCATTGCCAAGCAGCAGGTGGACACGCAGGACGCACTGGTGCGCCAGCTGCAGGGCACGGTGCAGACCGACCAGGCCCAGGTGGACAACGCCAAGCTGCAGCTCTCCTACACCCAGGTCACCGCGCCGATCAGCGGGCGGCTGGGCTTCCGCCAGGTGGACGTGGGCAATATGGTGCAGACCAGCGATACCAACGGCCTGGTCAGCATCACCCAGACGCAGCCGTTGAACGTGGTGTTTGCGGTGCCCGAAACCCATCTTCCCGTCATCAACCGCCGCCTGAAAACCCAGACGCCGCTGCAGGTAGAGGCCTGGGACCGCGAGCAGAAAACCCTGCTCGGCCAGGGCCAGGTCACCAGCACCGACAACGCCATCGACACCACCACCGGCACCATCAAGCTCAAGGCCGCGTTTGCGAATGCCGACGGCAAGCTGTTTCCCAACCAGTTCGTCAATGTGCGCCTGCAGCTGGACGTGCTGAGCGGCGCCATGGTGGTGCCCAGCAGCGCCATCCAGCGCGGTGCCCAGGGCACTTTTGTCTACGCCGTAAAGGACGACGGCACGGTCAACGTGCGCAAGGTACGCATGGGGACCACCGACGGCGAGGTGGTCAGCGTGCAGGGTGACGTATCGGTGGGCGACAAGGTCATCGTCGACGGCGCCGACCGCCTGCGTGACGGCGCCAAGGTGGAGGTGATTGCCGCACCTTCCGCCAACGCCAATAACGACACCGGCAGGCCGCGCCGCAAGAACGCATCAGCCCCTGCGGATGCTGCATCGTCCTCTATACAAAATACGCTTCCAGCGCAGATAAATCCTGCGCAGGCAGCTACAAAAACTGAAGCACCCGCCAGTGCAGCGTCCAGCGCGGCCAGCAGTGCAGAGCGCCCACGCTGGCTGGACCGGCTGCCGCCCGAGGAGCAGGAAAAGTTCCTGAAAATGACGCCCGAGGAACGCAAGGACTTCATCGACAAAGCCCGCGAGCGCCGCCGCCAGCGCGAATCCAGCGGCGGCTAAAGCCGGGGCACCATGAACCTGTCGCGCATCTTCATCCTGCGTCCGGTCGCTACATCGCTCTTGATGGTGGCGATCTTGATCGCCGGTCTGCTGTCCTACCGCCTGCTGCCGGTATCCGCCCTGCCCGAGGTGGACTACCCCACCATCCAGGTCACCACGCTCTACCCCGGCGCCAGCCCGGACGTGATGACATCCTCCGTCACCGCGCCGCTGGAGCGCCAGTTTGGCCAGATGCCGGGGCTGGCACAGATGTCCTCGGCCAGCTCGGGGGGGGCCTCGGTCATCACGCTGCGGTTTTCGCTGGATGTGTCGCTGGACGTGGGCGAGCAACAGGTACAGGCCGCCATCAATGCCGGCAGCAATCTGCTGCCCAGCGACCTGCCCATGCCGCCGACCTACAGCAAAGTGAACCCGGCGGATGCGCCCATTCTGACGCTGGCCATCACCTCGCCCTCGCTGCCCATCACGCGGGTCCACGACCTGGTGGAAAACCGGCTGGCGCCCAAGCTGTCGCAGGTGCCCGGCGTGGGCCTGGTGGCGCTGGCCGGTGGCGGGCGCCCCGCCGTGCGCATCCAGGCCAACCCGGGCGCGCTGGCCGCCGCCGGCCTAGCGCTGGACGATGTGCGTACCGCCATCACCAATGCCAACAACAACCAGGCCAAGGGCAGCTTTGACGGCCCGCAGCGCGCATCCACCATCGATGCCAACGACCAGCTGCGCTCCGCCGCCGAATACCAGAACCTGATACTGGCCTACAAGAACGGCTCGCCGATCCGCCTGCGCGACATCGCCAACGTGGTGGACGGCGCCGAGAACAACCGCCTGGCCGCCTGGGCCGGCGTCTGCCCGGCCGCCGCCGCGGGCCGCTGCGAGGCCTCGCAGCGCCAGTCCCTGCCCGGCATCATCCTGAACATCCAGCGCCAGCCCGGCGCCAATGTGATCGACACGGCCAACCGCATCAAGGCCCTGCTGCCCCAGCTGCAAACCACCCTGCCCGCCTCGTTGGATGTGCAGATACTGACCGACCGCACGGTGACCATACGCGCATCGGTGGAAGACACGCAGATCGAGCTGCTGCTGGCGATCGCGCTGGTGGTGGCGGTGATCTTTGTGTTCCTGCGCAGTGGCTCGGCCACGCTGATCCCCAGCCTGGCCGTGCCGCTGTCGCTGGTAGGCACCTTTGGCGTGATGCACCTGGCCGGCTTTTCCATCAACAACCTGACGCTGATGGCGCTGACCATCTCCACCGGCTTCGTGGTGGACGACGCCATCGTGATGATCGAGAACATCGCCCGCTTCGTGGAGCAAGGCGAAAAACCCATGGCCGCCGCGCTGAAGGGGGCCAAGCAGATCGGCTTCACCATCATTTCGCTGACGATCTCGCTGATCGCGGTGCTGATACCGCTGCTGTTCATGGGCGACGTGGTGGGGCGTTTGTTCCATGAATTCGCCATCACGCTGGCGGTGTCCATCCTGATCTCAGCCGTGGTGTCGCTGACCTTCACGCCCATGCTGTGCGCGCGTTTGCTGAAGCACACGCCCGAGGAAAGCCATGGCCGCATCTACCAGGCCACTGGCCAGTTTTTTGACCGGCTGATCCACGGCTACGGTCGCGCTCTGGACTGGGTGCTGGCACGCCAGGCCGCGACCTTGATTGTGTTCGTGCTGACGGCCGCTTTGACCGGCCTGCTCTACTTCGTGGTGCCCAAGGGCTTCTTCCCCCTGCAGGACACGGGCGTGATCCAGGCCATGACCGAGACGGCGCAAAGCACCTCCTTTGCCGGCATGGCGGATCGGCAGCAGGCGCTGGCGGAGGAAATATTGAAAGACCATGCGGTGCAAAGCGTCTCCTCCTTCATCGGTGTGGACGGTGCCAACACCACGCTGAACCAGGGCCGTATGCTGATCAATCTGCTGCCCAAGGCGCAGCGCGGCGAGTCGGCTGCGGCGGTGTTACAGCGCCTATCGCAAGCCAGCCGCAAGGTGGCCGGCATCGAGCTGTATCTGCAGCCGGTGCAGGACCTGACCATCGAGGACCGCATCGCCAAGACGCAGTACCAGTTCCTGATGTCTGGCCCCAACTTTGACGAGCTCAACAGCAACGCCGCCGAGCTGCTGCGCCGCCTGCGCGGCCTGCCGCAGCTGGCCGATGTGGGCAGCGACGTGCAGGACCAGGGCCTGCAGGCCTATGTAGAAATAGACCGCGCCGCCGCCAGCCAACTGGGTGTAAGCGTGGCCACCATCGACACGGCCCTGTACAACGCCTTTGGCCAGCGCCTGGTGTCCACCATCTACACCCAGTCCAACCAGTACCGCGTGGTGCTGGAGGTGCCACCGCACGACAAGCTGGGGCCGCAGGCCCTGGCCGGCCTGTATGTGCCGGGCGCAACCGCCGGCGTGCAGGTACCCCTGTCTGCCGTGGCGCGGGTGATTGAAAGGCCGGCTGCGCTGGCGGTGAACCATGCCAGCCAGTTCCCTTCGGCCACGCTGTCCTTCAATGCCGCGCCGGGCCATTCGCTGGGTGAGGCTGTCAGCGCCATCCAGGCCGAGCTGACCACGCTGCAACTGCCGGCCAGCATAGAAACCAGCTTCCAGGGTGCGGCGCTGGCCTTCCAGGCATCACTAAACAACACGCTGCTGCTGATACTGGCGGCCATCGTCACCATGTACATCGTGCTGGGTGTGCTGTACGAGAGCTTCATCCACCCGGTGACGATTCTGTCCACCCTACCCTCGGCCGCGCTGGGCGCGCTGCTGGCGCTGCTGCTGTTCGGGCTGGACCTGGACATCATCGCCATCATCGGCATCGTGCTGCTGATCGGCATCGTGAAGAAGAACGCCATCATGATGATCGACTTCGCGCTGGACGCCGAGCGCGAACAGGGCCTGAGCCCACGCGCCGCCATCCACCAGGCCTGCCTGCTGCGCTTCCGCCCGATTCTGATGACCACGCTGGCGGCCCTGCTGGGCGCCCTGCCGCTGATGCTGGGCACCGGCGTGGGCAGCGAGCTGCGCCACCCGCTGGGCGTGACCATGGTGGGCGGCTTGATCGTCAGCCAGCTGCTGACGCTGTTCACCACGCCGGTGATCTACCTGGGCTTTACCGGCCTGGCGCAGCGCTGGCGCGCCTGGCGAGGCACCGGGGTGGCGTGATGCAGGCCATGCCACACGCACCCACTTGCTATGGAATAAATAGCTGCCTGCGCAGGTACTACCTGCGCCAGAGGCCTATTTCTTGTAAATTTCGAGGGGTGCAGGCATGAACTTCTCGGCCCCTTTCATCCAGCGCCCCATCGCCACCATCTTGCTGACGCTGGGTATTGCCATTGCCGGCATCCTCAGCTTCTTTCTGCTGCCGGTGGCGCCGCTGCCGCAGGTGGACTTTCCGACCATTTCGGTATCGGCATCCCTGCCCGGCGCCAGCCCGGAGACCATGGCCGCCACCGTGGCCACGCCGCTGGAACGGGCGCTGGGCGCCATTGCCGGGGTGACGGAAATAACGTCCAGCTCGTCGCTGGGCAGCACCCGCGTCACCCTGCAGTTTGACCTGGACCGCGACATCAACGGCGCCGCGCGTGATGTGCAGGCGGGCATCAATGCATCCCGCAGCCTGCTGCCCACGGGCATGCCCAGCAACCCGTCCTACCGCAAGGTGAACCCGGCGGATGCGCCGGTGATGATCTTGTCACTGACCTCGGCCACGCTGACGCGCGGCCAGATGTTTGACGCGGCCTCCACCGTGCTGGCCCAGCGCCTGGCCCAGGTGGAGGGCATAGGCCAGGTGGACGTGGGTGGCGGCGCCCTGCCGGCCGTGCGCATCCGGCTGGACCCGAACCGCCTGTCGGCCAATGGCATTGCGCTGGACGACATCCGCGTGGCCGTGACCGCCACCAACGCCAACCGCCCCAAGGGCCTGCTGGACGATGGCCAGCGCAGCTGGCAGATCACCGCCAACGACCAGGCCCGCACCGCCGCCGACTACGCGCCACTCATCGTCAGCTACAAAAACGGTAGCGCCGTGCACTTGTCGGATGTGGCGGAGGTGACAGATTCAGTGCAAGACGTGCGCAACTACGGCGTGGCCAACGGCAAGCCCGCCATCCTGCTGCTGCTGTACAAGCAGCCCGGCGCCAACATCATCGACGCGGTGGACAAGGTGCGCGCCCTGTTGCCGCATCTGCAAAGCACCATCCCCGCCGCCATCGACCTGGATGTGGTGTCCGACCGCACGCCCACCATCCGCGCATCCCTGCGCGAGGTGGAGCATGCGCTGGTGATCTCGGTGGCGCTGGTGGTGATGGTGGTGTTCCTATTCCTGCGCAACGTGCGTGCGGCCCTGGTGCCCAGCGTGGCGGTGCCGGTGTCCCTGGCAGGTACGTTCGCGGTGATGTACTTGTGCGGCTACACACTGGACAACCTGTCGCTGATGGCGCTGACCGTGGCCACCGGCTTTGTGGTGGACGACGCCATCGTGGTGCTGGAGAACATCACCCGCCACATGGAGCACGGCAAGACGCCGCGCCAGGCGGCGCTGGAGGGTGCGCGCGAGATCGGCTTTACCGTGGTGTCCATCAGCCTGTCGCTGATTGCGGTGTTCATCCCGATTCTGCTGATGGGCGGCGTAGTCGGGCGACTGTTCCGCGAATTCGCCGTGGTCTTATCGGCGTCTATCCTGGTGTCCATGGTGGTGTCGCTGACCACCACGCCCATGATGTGCGCGGCGCTGCTACGGCCGCAGGTGAAGAATGCCAACCCGTCCCGCCTCACGCGTTGGCTGGGCGCGGCCCAGGCTCGCTTGCTGCGCGGCTACCGCCATTCCCTGGCCTGGGCGCTGCGCCACCAACCGCTGACCCTGCTGGCCCTGGTAGCGGTGGTGGCACTGAATGTGCACCTGTACGGCAGCATTGAAAAAGGCTTCTTCCCCACCCAGGACACGGGCCGCGTGAACGGCTTCATCCGCGCCGACCAGTCCACCTCGTTCCAGGCCATGCGCCAACGGCTGGAGCGCTTTCTGGCCATCGTGCAGGCCGACCCGGCAGTACAGAACGTGACGGGCTTCACCGGCGGCAGCCAGCGCAATACGGCGCAGATGTTCATGGCGCTGAAGCCGCGCTCCGAGCGCAAGGAGTCTGCCGACGAGGTGATTGACCGGCTGCGCAACAAGCTGGCCAAGGAGCCCGGCGCGCGCCTGTTCATGTCGCAGCAGCAGGACATCCGCGTGGGCGGGCGCCAGTCCAACTCCAGCTACCAGTACACCCTGCAGTCCGACGACCTGGAAGACCTGCGCGCCTGGGAGCCACGCATACGCGGTGCCCTGACACGCCTGCCCGAACTGGAGGACGTGAACTCCGACCAGCAGGACAGCGGCATACAAACCTCGGTGGTCTATGACCGCGACGCCATCGCCCGCCTGGGCCTGACCGTGCGCGGCATAGACACCACGCTGAACGACGCCTTTGGCCAACGCCAGGTGGGCGTGATCTACAACCCACTGAACCAGTACCGGGTGGTGATGGAGCTGCAGGACAAATACCTGCAAGGGCCAGAGTCGCTGGCCAATGTGAATCTGATCTCCGCCACGGGCCAGGCGGTGCCGCTGCCCAGCGTATCGCGCACCCAGCTAGGCTTGGCGCCGCTGTCCATCAACCACCAGAGCGGCACGCCGGCCACCACCATAAGCTTTGACCTGCCGCTGGGCGGTAGCCTGTCCAGCGCCACGGACGCCATCACCAATGCGATTGCCGAGCTGGGCGTGCCGGTGTCCATACGCGGCTCTTTCGAGGGCACGGCCAAGAGCTTCAAGGACGGGCTGAGCACCCAGCCCATGCTGATACTGGCGGCCCTGGTCACCATCTACCTGGTGCTGGGCATTCTGTACGAGAGCCTGGTGCATCCCATCACCATCCTGTCCACCCTGCCCTCGGCCGGTGTGGGCGCGCTGATCGCCCTGCAGCTGTTCAACACCGAGTTCTCGCTGATCGCCATGATCGGCGTCATCCTGCTGATCGGCATCGTGAAGAAGAACGCCATCATGATGATCGACTTTGCGATTGCGGCGCAGCGCCGCTCCAACATCAGCGCCGCCCAGGCCATCTATCAGGCGGCCCAGCTGCGTCTGCGCCCCATCCTGATGACCAGCGCCGCCGCCCTGCTGGGCGCGGTGCCGCTGGCGCTGGGCCGGGGTGATGGTGCTGAGCTGCGCCAGCCCCTGGGCATTGCCGTGGTGGGCGGGCTGATACTGAGCCAGCTGCTGACGCTGTACACCACACCCGTGGTGTACGTGGCCATAGACCGGCTGCGCACCCGCTTCCAAGGCCGGCGCAAGCCCTCTTTTGTTTCTGTTCGGAGTGCCAGCGATGCTGCCTAGAGTTCTTTACCCGCTGACGACCCTGGCCGTAGCCCTGCTGGCCGCCTGCAGCAGCACACCGCCCTACCGGGCCCCTGCCACCGCCGTACCCGCGGCATTCAAGGAAAACAGCAACTGGCAAAGCGCCAACCCGCAGGCGGCAGCGGTGCCCGACGCCTGGTGGCAGCTGTACAACGACCCCGTACTCAACGACCTGCAAACCCGGGTAGAAGCAAACCAGAACATTCTGGCCAGCGCCGCCCAGGTGCGGGTGGCCTTGGCCGCCGTGGGCAGCAGCCGCGCGGCGCTAAGTCCCACGCTGGGCGCCGGTCTGACGGCCAGCCGCAGCGCCAGCCCGGGTACATCCGCGAACAACAGCATCACCTTGTCAGGCAGCGCCAGCTGGGAGCTGGATCTGTGGGGGCGCCTGTCGGGTGCGGTCAGCGCCGACCAGGCCCGGCTGCAGGCCAGCCAGGACGACCTCGCGGCAGCACGCCTGTCACTGCACGCCACCGTAACCCAAACCTACTTTTCGCTGCGAGCAGCGGAAACCCAATCGGCCTTGCTGGGCAGCACGCTGCAGGCCTACCAGCGCTCACTGGACCTGACACGCAACCGCTACCGCAGCGGCGTTGCTGCGGCATCCGATGTGGCGCAAGCCGAAAACCAGCTCAAGACCACGGCCGCCCAGCTAGTGGAGTCCGACAGCAACCGCTCCCAGCTGGAGCACGCGCTGGCGGTGGCGCTGGGCCAGGCGCCTGCCGACTTCCAGCTGGCGCGCACCGCCACCCTGCCGCAGACCCCGGCCGTGCCCGCGCTGCTGCCATCCAAGTTGCTGGAGCGCCGGCCGGACATTGCCGCAGCTGAACGCCGAGTGGCCGCCGCCTACGCGCAAATTGGCGTGGAGCAAGCCGCGTTCTTCCCGGCACTAACCCTGTCAGCCAGCGCGGGCTACCGCGGCAGCAGCCTGGCGAATTTGATCAGTGCGCCGAACTTGCTGTGGTCGCTCGGGCCCTCGCTGGCCCTGGCGGCGTTCGATGGCGGCTTGCGGCAGTCGAATGTGGATTCGGCCCGCGCCAGCACCGATGCGGCCACGGCCAACTACCGCCAGACGGTGCTGACGGCTTTGCAAGAGGTGGAAGACAACCTGGTCATCGCCGCCAGCCTGCAACAAGAGGCCGCACTCCAGACCGAGGCCGTGGCTGCCGCGCAGCGTGCGCTGGACATCGTGAACAACCAGTACCAAAGCGGTACGGTGAGCTATCTGGAAGTGGTGACGGCCCAGGCCAGCGTACTGTCGGGCCAGCGCAGCCTGCTGGATGTGCAAAACCGCCTGTTGGCGGCCAGCAACCAGCTGCTAAAAAACATCGCCGGGCGCTGGTAACTGTTGCTCACCCCCAGGCTACAGTGCTACGCACTTTTCGCCAACCCCCCTCACATCGGTTTGAAAAACGGATGTGACACGCAGGGGGCGATACCAGTGGTCCGGCAAAGCCGGTCCCACGGTATCCCTGGAGTTAAAACCGCGATGGCGTTAATGAAGGTGGCGCGGACGGCGACCGCCGCCGCCGTGGCCACCGGTGCCGCCAGAGCCGCCGGGGCCGCGTGGCGGTTTGCCTAGCTCCAGCGAATTCACCAGGGCATCAAAGCGCCGGGTGAAGAGCTGGTCGATCTCGTTCACCACGCCGTTGAGTTCGGATGCGTCAAAGTGGCGCTCCATCATGTTGACCACGTCCTGCACCAGCAGGTCACGCTGCACCTGCATGATGGCGGCCGGTGTGGGGCCAACAAACAGCATCATGAAGTCGTCGCGGGAATCGTCGGTGGCTTCCTGGTCGTCCTCATCGAAATCGGTGTCATAAAACGTGACTTCGATGGAGGCGCCGCCGTCGGCCAGCTCGTTCAGGCTCATGCACATTTCGTCCAAAGCCTGCTTGAAATCTTCATCGCCCGGCACGGTCCAGCACATTTGCAACATGTGCTCCACGGCATCGAACTGGATGCCGGGCTCTTCCTCGTAAGCGCTGCCCGCCGCATCGGCCAGGGACTTGGCGCCGGCGTATTTCCACAGCGGCTTGAGCGCATCCTGAACTTGTTGGAACGTCACGTCAGTACGCAAAGGCACCTGGCCATGCACGTGGATTTCGAAGGGGGCGTTGTAACGAGGCATAAGGAGATATTAGGCGCTTTTCAGATGGTTGGGAACCAGCGCGCTTTTTTAGAGAGGGTGGTCGGACCGTAATCAAAAAAGCTTTTGAAAACCGCATGGATGCTGGTTTTCGGAAAAGACTTTCGAGAAACTGCCGTCAAAATGAAAGACGTTCCGATTTGTTGTGGATTTAATACAGTCCAAGATTTTACTTGCCGCCGCATATGCATATGCACCAACCGCGCTGGAAAGCAGAACAAGCACGCCCAAGTTCCAACGCACGTTACGATGAACGGATGGAAAGTCTCGATCTACGCGTATTGGCCGATGCCCTGGCCTGGTTGCAAGCCGGCCACAGCGCCACCCTGTTCACCGTGGTGGAAACCTGGGGCAGCGCCCCACGCCCGCCTGGCGCACTGCTGGCGCTGCGCGACGACGGTCTGGTCAGTGGTTCGGTGTCGGGAGGCTGTATCGAGGACGATCTACACACCCGCGCTCGGCCCACACAAGGCCGCCCCACCCTGTTGAGCTACGGCGTGACGCAAGACGAAGCCGCCCGCTTCGGCCTACCCTGCGGCGGCAGCCTGCGCCTGGTGCAGGAACCACTACATGACACAGACTGGATCGCCGAGCTGCTGCAGCGCACCGCCGACCACCAACTGGTGGCCCGCAGCCTGGACCTGGCCAGCGGCGCGGTACAGCTGCGCAACGCCCGCCGCGACCAGGCCATGGCCTTCGACGGCCAGACGCTGACCACCTTGTTCGGCCCGCGCTGGCGCCTGCTGCTGATAGGCGCCGGCCAGTTGTCGCAAGCCGTGGCCAGCATGGCCACCGCACTGGACTTCGAGGTGCTGGTGTGCGACCCGCGCGAGGAATATGCCCAGGCCCTGCCGGCCAACGTGCGGCGCCTGGACGGCATGCCCGACGATGTGGTGCGCGCGCTGCAGCCCGATGCCCACACGGCCATCGTTGCCCTGACGCACGACCCCAAGCTCGACGACATGGCGCTGATGGAGGCGCTGACCTCCGATGCGTTCTACGTGGGCGCCCTAGGCTCGCAACGCAACCAGACCAAGCGCAAGCAGCGCCTGGCCGAACACTTCGACCTGAACGATGTCCAGTTGGAGCGACTGCACGGCCCGGTAGGCCTGCGCATAAGTGCGCGCACGCCGGCGGAAATTGCGGTATCCATCCTGGCCGAAATCATCCAGGTCAAGAACACTGCCACCCACCCCGCCGACGCCCTCAAGGCACGCGCCTGCAGCGTCCATGCCTGAAACCCTACCCGTCGTGCTGGTGCTGGCCTCCGGCCGCGGCGAGCGCTTTCTGGCGTCCGGCGGCACGGTACACAAACTGCAGGCCGATCTGCATGGCTTGACTGTGCTGCAGCGCACCCTGGCCGCCGTGCGCACCAGCGGCCTGCGCTGGCACCTGGAGGATGCCGGCCACCCCGGCATGGGTGACAGCATCGCCGCCGCCGTGCGCGCCACGCGCGATGCACCAGGCTGGCTGATCCTGCCCGGTGACCTGCCGCTGGTGCAAGCGGCGACGCTGCGACAGATCGCCACCGCTGCCATGCCGACCGACATGCTGGTGCCGGTATTCGAAGACCAGCGCGGGCACCCGGTGCGCTTCTCGGCCGCCTGTGGCGAGGCGCTGGAAAACCTCAAAGGAAATCGCGGTGCAGCGCAGATACTACCTGCGCAAGCAGCTACAAAATTAATAGTATTTGATGCCGGCTGCGTGCTGGATGTAGACACCGTGCAGGACCTGGATCGGGCACGGGCGCATTGGCAAAACCGTTAGAACCTGCCCTTAAGACGCGAACGGATCGCCCTCAAAATACAGCGATGGCCGGAACAAGGCCTCGGCCTTGTCATGCTCCCGGGCCGCCCACACACCCAGTTCCTTGGCGCGCATGGGCTTGGCGAACAGATAGCCCTGTAGCTCGTCGCAGCCCATCTGCACCAGCAGATCACGCTGGCTCTGGGTCTCGACACCCTCGGCCACGACCCGCATGTCCAGTGCGTGCGCCATGCGCACCACCGAGTTGGCAATGAACTGGGCGTGTTCACTGGTTTCCAGGTCGATGACGAAGGCGCGGTCGATCTTCAACTCGGCCGCCGGCAGTTTGCGCAGTGTGGCCAGGCTGGAATGGCCGGTGCCGAAGTCGTCAATCGACACGTGCACGCCCATCGCCCGCAGCTTCTCAAAAGTCTGCATGGTGGCGGCGGTGTTTTCCAGCGCCACGGACTCGGTGATCTCGCAGGTAAAACGGGCTGCCGGCGTACCGGTCTGCACCAGCACACTGTGCAGATGCTCGGCGAAGTCATCGCGGCGCAGCTGCTGGCCCGAAATGTTGACGGCGATGCGCATGCTCAGGCCCTGCTCGCGCCAGGTTTGCGCCTGCTGGCAGGCCTGCTCTATGACCCAGCGGCCGATGGACTGCATCATGCCGTAGCGCTCGGCCAGGGGAATGAATTTGTCCGGCCCGACCAAGCCGCGCTTGGGGTGGCGCCAGCGTATCAAGGCCTCGGCTGAAGTGACCTGCAGGCTGCGGGCGTCAATCTTCGGCTGGTAGTACAGCTGAAATTCCTGCCGCTCCAGCGCACCACGCAGGTCATGCATCAGCGAAGCGCTGTCCCGCCGTGCCTGGGCCAGCAGCGGGTCGTATTCGGCAAAGCCATCGCCGCCGGCCAGCTTGACCGACCGCATCGCCATCGCAGCCCGCTCCACCAGGTTGCGCCGCTCGGCATGCTCTGGGTAAACCGCCAGGCCGATGGAGCAGGTCAATGTCAAAGACTGGGATTTGGCCTTGGACTGCACCACAATCGGCGCCGCGCAGGCCGCGGACACCAGCGCAGCCGCCTGCCGCCCGGCCTCCAACCCACCACGGACGATGACTGCAAACTCATTGCCCACCATGCGCGCCGCAATGGTCCCACTGCCCAGGCGCGTCTGGATGCGCTTGGCCAGTTCCTGCAGCACCTGGTCGCCAGCCTGCTTGCCAAAGGCCTCGTTGGCCGAACGGAAATGGTCCACATCGACGTACAGCACGCACACCGCGTGGCCCTCAAAATCGCCATGCAGCACGGCATGGTCCAGCTCGCGTTCGAACTGCCGTGGCGTCAGCAAGCCGGTCAGACCGTCGCGGGCGTAAGCCTGGGCCAGCTCGCGCGACACCTCGGCCAGCCGGGCCGCCGTGCGCTGCCAGCGCCATAGCAAATACACCGCAAGGACCGCCAGCCCCGCTGCCAGAAACAGCAACAACCAGGGCGCAAGCGGGCTGGAGCGAATGAATTCCATGGACTGTGTTGAAGTGGCAGGTAAGCGTTATGGAGGAAAAAAACGGATTGCCATGCACGCATGCAGCAGTCCAGCGCGAAGTATGCCTGCGCCGATGCTTTTGAAGTTGGCAATTTGCGCGGTAAAGACTTGGCTTTATGTAGCGCACAACACCACACTAGGGCTGCAGTCCCCGTACCCGCGCCACCGCCGCCGGCAAATCCCCCCACGCCGGCTTGCCTGGCGCAAAGCGCTGCCGCATATAGCCGGCCAGCTCGGCCACCTGGGTGTCCGACAGGCTGTGGCGGAAGGCGGGCATAAAGCCTACTTCGCGGCCCGCGGGCTCTTGCACGCCATTAAGGATCGTCTGCAGCAGGTTGTCAGGCCGGTCGCTGTGCAGGTTACTGTTCAGTGCCAGCGGCACGTTGACGCCCAGCAGGCGCGGGCCGTCGCCATCGTGGTGGCAGGCGGCACAGGCGCCGTTAAACAGGCGCTGGGCCGCACCAGGCAACGGGGCTGCCAGGGCGGCTTGCTGGACGACGACCTGGGAATTCGTCTTGGGCGCGGTGTCGGTCTGGAGGCTGACCAGGTAGCGGGCCATGGCGCGGATGTCGGCGTCGGGCAGGCCCGCCAGCTCGCGCACCACCGGGGCCATGGGGCCGGTGGCGGTGCCGTGCTCGGGGGCGTGGCCGTGGCGCAGGTACTTGTAGAGCGCGTCGGCATTCCAGGGCACAGGGGCTTTGGACAAGGCGGTCAGGGCCGGGGCTTCCCAGCCGTCGACCAGGGCGCCGGCCAGAAAGCTGCTGCCGCCTTTTTCGGCACCGAGCGCGTTGCGCGGCGTGTGGCAGGCGCCGCAGTGGCCCAGGCCGTTGACCAGGTAGGCGCCGCGGTTCCATTCGGCGCTCTGCTGGGCTTGCGGCTGGTAGGGCGTGGCGTCGTGGAACAGCGCGTTCCAGCCGGCCATCAGCGGACGGATATTGAACGGGAAGCGCATCTGCGCGGGCGGCGTGGCGGCCTGGACCGCCGGCTGGGCCATCAGGTAGGCGTAGAGCGCGGTCAGGTCGGCGTCGCTGGTCTTGGCGAAGGCGGTGAACGGGAAGGCCGGGTACAGCTGGCGGCCGTCGCGGCTAATGCCCTCGCGCATCGCGCGCTGGAAGGCCGGGTACGACCACTGGCCGATGCCGGTCTCCAGATCGGGCGTGAGGTTGGTGCTGTAGACCGTGCCAAACGGCGTGTGCATGGCCAGGCCGCCAGCATTGGGCTGGCCGCCGGGCGCGGTGTGGCAGCCCACGCAATTGCCCATGGCGGCCAGCTGGCGGCCGCGCTCTATGGTGGCTGCGGTGTAGGCCGACGGGCCGGCCTGCACGCTGGGCGCGATAGCGGCGCGGCCGCCGAACAGTGCCGCGCCCAGGCCGACCACGCCAGCCAGCAGCGCGCCGGCGCTGGCCCACAGCGTGCGGCGGGCCGGCCAGGGCAGTCGCGCCAGTTGCGCGGCATTTACTCCTGAATTGATAGCTGCTTGCGCAGGTGCTTCCTGCGGCAGAGGCATATTCAATGCCGAACGCACGACTTCGGAGGTGAACGGCGGCTCGCGGAAGCGTACGCCGGTGGCGTCGAAGATGGCGTTCGCAATCGCCGCCGTGCCGGGCACCGACGAGGATTCGCCCGCGCCCAGCGCCGGCTCGCCGGGGCGCGGCATGTGCATGACCTCGATGACCGGCACTTCACGGAAGTTCAGGATCGGGTAGCTGCCCCATTCCTGGCTGGCCACGGTGTTGCTGCCGGGAGTGAACTGCACCTTCTCCTTCAGCGCGCGGCTGGTGGTTTGCAGCACGTTGCCGTGGATCTGCTGCTCGACGCCGGCGGGGTTCACCAGCAGGCCGGCGTCGTGCCCGACCACCACGCGGCGCACATGCACCTCGCCAGTGGCACGGTTCACGTCCACATCAGCCACCCAGGCGGCCCAGGCCGAGCCGTAGCCCGGCCATTTGCTGTGGTTGTAGCGGGCATAGGCAAAGCCCTGGCCGGTGACCCAATCTCCGCTGGCTGCTTGCTGCTGCGGCTGGGTGTGCGGCTTCCAGCCGGCCTTGTCGGCGGTGGCGCGCACCAGCTCGGCGGCGCGCGGGTCGTGCAGATAGCGCAGCCGGTAGTCCACCGGGTCTACGCCGGCGGCCGTGGCCAGTTCGTCGATGTAGGACTCGTGGGCAAAGGAGTTCGGCAGGGCCGACACGCCGCGCAGCCAGGAGGCACGCACGATGGGCGGCATGTCGTGCACGCTGACCCGCAGGTTGTCGTAGCTGTAGGGCGGCCGCGCGGTGCGGTCGCCCATCTCGAAAGCCTGGGCTACCGGCTCGATGCTGCGCGTCAGCAGCAGGGCCAGGGTCGGTGCGCCGTTCGACGGATAGGAGGTCTGGAAGTCGTAGGCCGCCGGCGAGCCGTCGGCGTTCAGGCCGCCCTGCACTTCCATCAGCTGGGCTGCGCCCTTGGGCTCCCACAGGTGTTCTTGCTCGCGCGTCAGTTGCACGCGCACCGGGGCGCCTACCGCGCGCGACAGCAGGGCCGCGTCGGCGGCCACGTCGTCGGCGCCATTGCGGCCGTAGCAGCCGGCGGCCTCCATGCGGATGACCTTGATGGCCACGTCAGGCAGGCCCACCAGGCGCGACAGATCGAAGCGCAGCACGTGCGGGTTCTGCGTACCAGCCCAGACCGTGAGCTGCCCGGGTTGCCAATCGGCCACCGCACACGACGGGCCGATGGACGCATGCATCTGGTAGGGCCAGACGTAGGTGCGCGGCATGGTCTCGGCGGCTGCCGCCAGCGCAGCGTCCACATCGCCTTCGTCGACCAGCTGGCGGGTGCTGCGCGGGTTGTTGCGGATGGCCTGCTGCACGTCGCGCATGTCCGGCATGCCGGGCCAGGGCTTCCACAGCACGCGCAGTTCGCGCAAGGCCTGCTCGGCCTGTTCTTCGCGCTCGGCGACGATGCCGACAAAGTCGCGCAGCACGACCACGGCGCGGATGCCGGGGATGTGGGCGATGCTGGACTCGTCCACAGCCTGCAGCGTGTTGCCGATGAAGTCGCCATGGTCGGCCCCCGCATACGGCGGGCGCACCACGCGGCCGTGCAGCATGCCGGGCACGCGCATGTCGTGCACAAACACCAACTCGCCGGTGAGCTTGTCCAACATCTCTACACGCGGGATCGACTGGCCGACGGTGCGGTAATCCTTGGGGTCTTTGACCGGCGTCTGCAGGTCCAGCAGCAGCTGCACATGCTGGCCGGCCAGCGCTGCCGCGATGCTGGGCGCGCCGCGTTGGGTCAGCCAGGCCTTGGCCTGGGCAGCCGCGCGGCGCAAGGGCTCGGCGTGGATCTGCAGCGAGGCACTGGCGATGGTCGCACCCTGGTTGGGCGCCCGCGCGGTATCGCCCAGCACCATGTGGATGCGCTCCATGGGCAGGTCCAGCTCTTCGGCCACCACCTGGGTCAACGCAGTGCGCAGGCCGGTGCCCAGGTCTACATGGCCGTTGAGCGCGGTGACGCTACCGTCGTCCCAGACGGCCAGCAGAATCTCCACTCCTTCGGCCGGGTTGGCGGACACGGCGGCCGGCTGGCCTGGCACGGGCGGCGGTGGGGCTGGCGGCTGCCGCACCACCAGCAGCACGCCACTCGCCGCATGGAAGTCGGCGCGGCTCAGCGCATCCTGGGCCCGCATGCTCATGCGGATTCCGCCAGCAAGACTGCAGCGCGCTGCACGGCCCGCAGTATCTCTACATGCGTGCCGCAGCGACACAGGTTGTGGGACAGCTGGGCGCGAATCTGGGCCTCGGTGGGCTGCGGATTGTGCTGCAGAAGCGACACAGCCATCATCACCATGCCGTTCAGGCAGTAGCCACACTGGGCGGCCTGGGTGTCCAGAAATGCCTGCTGCACCGGGTGCAAGGCTGCCCCTGAACGCAGACCCTCCAGGGTGGTGATGTCGCGCCCGGCCACGCCCTGCGCGGGGACCACGCAGGCGCGTGCCGCCAGGCCATCGACCAGCACCGTGCAGGCCCCACACTCGCCCAGACCGCAGCCGTACTTGGGGCTGTTCAGGCCCAGGTCGTTGCGCAGCAGGTGCAACAGGGTGGCGCCGCCGGTGGGCAGTGCATGGGGGTGGCCGTTGACGTGCAGCGTGGGCACGGATTCAGGTGGCGATGTCAGTCGACTGGATGCGCTTCACGCCTTTGGCCGCCATGGCTTTCCAGGCGGCAGCCAAAGAGCCATTCAGGTCGATGCCACGTGTCGCGTCCTCGACCACATAGACCTCGAAGCCCAGCTTGCGCGCGTCCATCGCTGTCCAGGCGACGCAGAAGTCGGTGGCCAGGCCGGTAACGAAGACTGTCTTGATGCCGCGTGCCTTCAGGTAGCCGGCCAGGCCGGTGGCGGTCTTGTGGTCGGCTTCTTCAAAGGCCGAGTAGCTGTCCATCTCCTTGTGGAAACCTTTGCGGATGATCAGCTGGGCGGTGGGCAGCTTCAGGTCCTTGCTGACGTTCGCATCGTCCGTGCCCTGCACGCAGTGGTCGGGCCAGAGCACCTGGGTGCCATAGTTCAGCTTGGTGGTTTCAAAAGGCTTTTTGCCCGCGTAGCTGCTGGCAAAAGACGCGTGGCCGGCCGTGTGCCAGTCCTGCGTGACGACGATGTTCTCGAACGCGGGTGCCAGCTGGTTGATCACCGGAACCACCTCGGCGCCGCCCTTGACGGCCAGAGTCCCGCCTTCGAGAAAGCAGTTCTGCACATCGACCACGATCAGCGCCGCGCTGCCAGGCTTGATCTTGCCGGCGGCAAATGCCGGGAGGCCGAGGCCGCCCAGTACGCCGAGGGCGGCTGTGGACTTCAAAAGGGTTCTGCGGTGGCTGCTGTGCATGGTGGATGCTCCTAAGGTTGGGGAAATCAGACGCTCAAATAGGCGCGGCGCACTTCGTCGTTCGCGGCGAGATCGCTCATCGATGCCTGGTAACGGATCTGGCCTTTTTCCAGCACATAGGCGCGGTCCGACACCAGCTCGGCGAAGTGCATGTTCTGTTCGGACAGCAGGATGCTCACGCCCTGGGCCTTGAGGGCCAAAATCATGTGGGCCATCTGCTCGACGATCACCGGGGCCACGCCTTCGGAGGGCTCGTCCAGCAGCACCAGATACGGGTTGCCCATGAGGGTGCGCGCCACAGTCAGCATCTGCTGCTCGCCACCGCTCATCTGGCCGCCGGGGCGGTTGGGCATCTCGCCCAGATTCGGGAACAGCTGGAACAGGCGCTCGGGGGTCCACAGCGGTGCCTCGGTTCCGTCGGCCCAGCGGCGCGGCGGCTGCTGGCCGACGGACAGGTTTTCCAGCACCGACAGGTCGGTGAAGATGCGCCGGTCTTCGGGCACATAGCCCAGGCCCAGGCGCGCCGCGTGGTGCGGCTCGCTGGTGGAGATGTCATGTCCCATGAACTGCACGCGGCCCTGGCGCTTGGCCAGCATGCCCATCACGGCCTTCAGGGTGGTCGATTTACCTGCACCGTTACGGCCCATCAGGGCCACTACTTCGCCGCGCTGCACGTTCAAGTCCACGCCGTACAGCACCTGGGCCGCACCGTACCAGGCGCATAGGCCTTGGGCGTCCAGCAAGGGTTGTGTTTGCTCTGCCATCAGGCCACCTTCTTCGCCGCCTGGGCGGGTTTCTCAAATGTTTTTCCGGTGCCGAAGTAGACCTCTTGCACCTTGGGGTGGTCGCGGATCTCCAGCGGCTTGCCCTCGGCGATCAGACGGCCGCGCGCCAGCACGATCATGCGGTCGGCGTAGGCGAACACCACGTCCATGCTGTGCTCGGTGAACAGCACGGCCATGCCGCGGTCGACCACCAGTTGCTTGGTCAGGGCCATCAGGTCGTTGCGCTCCTTCGGTGCCATGCCGGCGGTGGGCTCGTCCATCAGCAGCAGCTTCGGCGCATTGGCCATGGCGATGGCCAGCTCGACGCGCTTTACGTCGCCATAGGCCAGCACATTGCAGGGGCGCTCGGCCTGGGCGCGCATGCCGACCTGGTCGAGCAGATGCAGGGCTTCGTCGCGCTGAAAATCGGCCGCTCGGCGCCACATGGAGAACAGCTTGCTGGCCTGCGACAGCAGCGCCATCTGCACGTTCTCCACCACGGTGAGCGAGGCAAAGGTTTCGGCGATCTGGAAGGTCCGGCCCACGCCCATGTGCCAGATGTCGCGCGGCTTGCGGCCTACCAGTTCCTGGCCGTTGAGCTGGATCGAACCGCAGTCGGCCCTGAGCTGGCCGTTGACCATGTTGAAGGTGGTGGACTTGCCCGCGCCGTTGGGGCCGATCAGCGCCAGCAGCTCGCCGGCGGCCAGCTCGAAGGCGATGCCATCGACCGCCTTGTTGCCGCCAAAGGACTTGCCCAGGCCGGCGACTTTCAGCAAATGAGTGCTGCTCATGGCTTGGCCTCCGGCGCGCTGCGTAGACGTGCAAACAGCTGCTGGGCATAGCCGGCAATGCCTTGCGGAAACAGCAGCACCAACAGCAGGATGATGCCGCCCAGCATGGCGCGCCAATAGTCGGTGTTGCGCGCCACGGTGTCGTGCAGCCAGGTGAAGGTGACGGCGCCGACCACCGGCCCGGCCAGAGTCTGGATGCCGCCCAGCAGCACCATCACCAGGCCGTCGACCGAGCGGCCCACGCTCAGGGTTTCGGGCGAGATACTGCCCTTGGAGAACGCGTACAACGCCCCCGCCAAGCCCGCCGCCGCGCCGGCCAGCACAAAGGCCGCCCACTGCATGCGCTTGACGTCGATGCCGATGGCATCGGCGCGCAGGCTGGAGTCGCGGCCGGCCCGCAAGGCATAGCCGAACGGCGAGAACAGCACACGCCGCAGCCACAGCACGCCGCCTGCCACCAGCGCCAGCGTGAGGTAGTAATAACTTTGCTTGTCGGAAAGCCACTCCGACGGCCAGACGCCGGTGAGCCCGTTGCTGCCGCCGGTGAACGCATCCCACTGGTAGGTGATGGCCCAGGTGATCTGGGCGAAAGCCAGGGTCAGCATCGCCAGATACACACCCGACAGCCGCACCGCGAACCAGCCGTAGACCAGGGCACCCAGCGCGGCCACCTGGGGTGCGGCCACCAGCGCCAGTTCCATCGGCATGCCGGTGCTGCGCACCAGCAGCGCTGCGCCATAGGCCCCCAGGCCGAAGTAGGCCGCATGGCCGAAGGAATGCATGCCCGCCGGCCCCATGATGAAGTGCAGGCTGGCTGCGAACAGGGCCGCCACCAGCAGGTCGATCATCAGCACCGTGGTGTAGGGAGAGCCGGCGGTGAGCACCGGCAAGGCCAACAGCACCAGGCCCAGTACCGCAGCCGCGATGCCATAGGCTTTGCTGGCGCGGCGCAAGGGCTCTTCCTGCATGCCCACGTAGCGGCTGGCGGGCTGGGGCCGGCCCATCAGGCCCCAGGGCCGGGCCACCAGCACCACAGCCATGACCAGGAATTCGACCACCAGGGTCAGCTTGGAAAACGACAGGCTGTAACCCATGATCTCCACCACGCCCAGCCAGATGCAGACGGCCTTGATTTCAGAGATCAGCAGCGCTGCCACATAGGCGCCTGGAATCGAGCCCATGCCGCCGACCACCACGACCACGAAGGCCGCGCCTATGGTGTTCAGATCCATCTCCAGCGTCGCCGGTTCGCGCGGCAGCTGCAGGGCGCCGCCCAGGCCGGCCAGCGTCGCGCCCAGGGCGAACACTGCGGTGAACAGCCAGGCCTGGTTCACGCCCAGCGCGCTGACCATGTCGCGGTCCTGCGTGGCCGCGCGCACCAGCGTGCCCCAGCGGGTACGCGTCAGCAACAGCCAGAGCAGGCCCAGCACGATGGGACCGACAAAGATCAGGAAAACGTCATACGAGGGGAACTGCCGGCCCAAAATCTCCACCGCGCCCGACAGGCCGGGCGCACGCGGGCCCAGCAGTTCGTCCGGGCCCCAGAGCCACAGCACGGCGTCCTTGATCACCAGCACCAGCGCAAAAGTGGCCAGCAGCTGGAACAGCTCGGGCGCCTTGTAGATGCGCCGCAGCAACAGCATCTCCATCAGCGCGCCCAGCACGCCCACCGCCACCGCCGCCAGCAGCACCGCCGGCCAGAAGCCCAGGCGCGTGCCCAGTTGCTCGACCAGCGAATACGCCACATAGGTGCCGACCATGAAGAACGAGCCGTGGGCAAAGTTCACGATGCGGGTCACACCAAAGATCAGCGACAGCCCGGCCGCCACTAGAAACAGCGACGACGCCCCGGCCAGCCCGTTCAGCAGCTGGACCACAAAGCCTGAAAAATTCATTCCGTATCCTCAAGAGCCGTGGGCGAGGTCTGCTATGTCGAAGGCTTAGTCGGGAGCGCGCAGCTTGGCCACTTCGGCGTCCGTGGGCAGGTATTTGGCACCGTCGAGATAGGTGTAGTCCACCATCACGCCCTTGCCACCATCGTTCTTGGTCTTGCCGACGAAGGCGCCCATGGTCGACTGGTGGTCCTGGGCACGGTAGGTGATCTTGCCGAAGGGGCTGTCGACCTGCAAGCCCTGGAAGGCCACGGCCAGTTTTTCGGACTCGCTGCTCTTGGCTTTCTTCATGCCGGCGGCCAGCGATTTGATGGCGGTGTAGCCGACCACCGAACCGAGGCGCGGATAGTCCTTGTACTTGCCGTGGTAGGCCAGGAAGAAGGCCTTGTGCTCGGGTGTCTGGATGCCGTACCAGGGGTAGCCGGTGACGATCCAGCCATTCGGCGACTCGTCTTTCAGCGGATCCAGGTACTCGGGCTCACCGGTCAGCACGCTGACCACTTCGCGGTCCTTGAACAGACCGCGGGTATTGCCTTCGCGCACGAACTTGGACAGGTCGGCGCCAAACAGCACGTTGAAGATCGCATCCGGCTTGGCATCGGCCAGGGCCTGGGCCACGCTGCCGGCATCGACCTTGCCCAACGGTGTGGCTTGCTCGGCAACGAACTCCACATCGGGCTGTGCGGCCTTCAACAGCTGCTTGAACGCGGCCACGGCCGACTGGCCGTATTCGTAGTTGGGGTAGACCACGGCCCAGCGTTTTTTCTTCAGCTTCACGGCCTCGGGCACCAGCATCGCGGCCTGCATATAGGTGCCGGGGCGCAGGCGGTAGGTGTACTTGTTGCCGCTGCCCCAGATGATCTTGTCGGTCAACGGCTCGCCGGCCAGGAAGAAGAACTTCTTCTGCTTGGCGAAATCGGTCATGGCCAGTCCGGTGTTGGACAAGAAGGTGCCAGTGAGCACATCGACCTTCTCGCGCGAGATCAGCTCTTCGGCTACGCGTACCGCGTCGCCGGGGTTGGCGTTGTCGTCCCGGGTGATCAGCTCGATCTTCTTGCCGTTGAGGCCGCCGCTGGCGTTGATTTCCTCAACAGCCAGCTCCATGCCTTTCTTGTAGGGCTCGAGAAAGGCCGGTTGGGCCTTGTAGCTATTGACCTCGCCGATCTTGATGACCCCCTGGGCCTGGGCGGTGGAGAGCATGGCCAGCGCGGCGGCACAGCTGGCGGTGTAGAGCAGAGGACGCAATAACTTCATGGCAAAACTCCTGGGTTCAAAAAAAGAAAAACCGTTTAGCGCAAGCCGTCCTGACCGACGATCTCAGACACCTGCAAACCGCCGATACGCGGCAGCGGGCGGCCGCTGTCGGTGACGACCACGGCCACCACGATTTCATGGGCGCGGGGCGCATCCGACACCCGGGCTTCCATGGCGTCGAAATGGCTGCGTACAAAGGCCGCGTCCTTGTGGCCCAACGGCACATCCACTGCCGTACCCAGGCCACCAATCTTCTTGGCCGAAGGCACCAGGGCCGCGCCCTTCTCCACCGCCTTGCGCAGCGGTGCGCCGAGCTTGGGGTGCAGGATAGCGGCCGCGTGCTCGAGCTCGCCGCCCTCGCCTACGATGGCTGCCTTGCCGTAGCTCTGCGCGGCACCGGGCGCAATGCCCAGGGCTTGCACGCATTTGTCGCCCAGCAGGCCGCCGAGTTCTTCGCCGATGGTAATCAGCTCGTCGAGGTTCTCGGAATAGCGGCCCGCGTAGGGGTTGGCGATGACCGCCATGGCCAGTGCGCGGCGGGTGGGCGGTGTAATGGGCTGGCCCATTTCGATATGGACTTCATCGACCTGGACGATGATTTTTCGGATCTTGGCGGACATGGTGTGCTTCCTGGATGGGGTGTAGGTGACGCGCAGTTCAGCGCAGGCCGTCCCAGCGGGCGATGCCCTGGGGTTCGAGGCCGCCGACGCGGGCGTGGACCCGGGCGCCGGAGGCCATGGCGAGGATGAAGACGATCTCGTCGGCGGCGGGTGCTCCGGGCACGCGCACCTCGATGGCGTCGAAATGGCTGCGCACATAGGCGGCATTAATATGCGTCAGCGGCACATCCAACGCAGTGCCGGGCGCGCCGACTTTCTTGGTCGACGGCACGATGGCCAGGGCGTTGCCGGGTTGGCCGGTTTTCTCTTCGGCCTGGCCTTTGGCGTAGGCATTGCGGTCGCCCTTCCAGCCCAACAGTTCGCGCATGGCATAGCCGCCGGGCACATGCCAGAGCGCGCCGTGCTCCAACTCGCCGGCCGCACCGATGACCGCGCCCTTGCCATAGCTGGCGATGCGCTCCACCGGCAGCTGCATGGCGCCCAGCAGGCGGTGCGCCATGTCTATACCCACGTCTTGCAGCGCGTCCATCATCGGCAGGATGTTCGGCTCAAAGCGCCCGGCAAAGGGGTTGCTCAGCACCGCGCCGATGGCGCCGCGCAGCAACGGAACCGAGGCCTCGGGGCCGAACTCGTGGCGGATTTCTTCCACGTGGGTAAAGATGCGTCGAATCGTGATCATGGATTGAATCGTCTTCTAAATTTCATTAAGCAAATACTGAACCAACTTGCGTGACATCCTCGGCTGCCAGAGCGGGAATTACCTGCGTCTGCTGCCATTGCCCCTGGCACACCAGGGTCGCAGACCACAGCAAGCCAGCCCGCTGCAAAGCCTGCGCCTGGGCCAGCCCTGCAGCCAGTGCCCTGCGCACCAAGTCGGGGGGCAGCTGCGGCACCTCGGTGGTCACCGACAGGCTGCCCAGATCGCTGTCATCACGCAGCATGCAAGCCGGTTGTCGCAGGATGCCTGGATGCTGCACATTCACCGCATTCGCCACCACCGTGGCGGCCGCATCGGCCTGCGCAGCGGTGGCCGCCAACACCGTCACGCTATCGGCAATTCCTAACGAGAAACTGCGTCCGCGCCAGCCGCTGGTGGCGATGCCGCGCACCGGCAAGCCGTATTCCAGGCTAGCCTGCGCATCGGTGCGCAAACCCGCAAGGTCCGCCAGCGCCGCTCCCATGGCATCCAGGTCGGCAAACAAACCCACCCGCAGACTATGGCCCGGCGCCAGATGGAATGCAATATCGCCGCCGTTGTTCACCCAGGCCCGTTCTACGTCCGGGCGCTGGTAGCAGGCAATCAGCTCTTGCGCCACGGCACCAGCCACCGCTGCCATGGGCGTAATGAAATCCGCACGAAACGGCGCGCAGGCTGTCCACATGCGCTGCGCAACAGCACCTGACAGACGTTCATGGGCGCTGGGTAATGCGTCTTCCATGGGCAAGGCCTGGCGCAGGATGGGCAGCTCTGCCACCAGTTCCTGCAGTACGGTTTGGAAGCGCTGCCATGCAGCCTGGTGGGCCTGAGCCACTGCCGAGGGCTCGCCGTTGGCGCCGACTACGATGTCGATGGGGCCATGCTGGAAATGCCAGCGGCCATCGGAAAGAGCAGCGCGTTGGGCGAACATGGTGTGTGATGGTGCGTGCTGTTTCAGCCCAGCAGCGGCGGTTGGCCCAGGGGCCAGGCATTGGCCACAGGGTTCTGCACCCAGAGCCGCGCCGTGGGAGCACCGTCGCTGTGCCATGCCCCCGTGCGCAAAGCCTGCTCCAGGCTGCGCACATGGTCCATATGGCCGCCGAGCGCCCGGTAGTCATCCAACCGCAGGCTGAATTCGATGGGTGCAACGATGGCCGGCGTGGGCACGGTGCCGAAGCTCTTGTCGGGCATGCGCATCACATCGACCATCACCGTGATGCCACCGCCCGGCCACACATAGGCGGGCGCTCCGCCGCAGGTCACGTTGACCAGCGCCTGCTTGATGGCGCGGGTCAGCATCACCGGGTTCTCGGTCACGCCAGCGCGCAGGCTTCCGCCCGCACCGCCAAGGAACAGCACGGTGCACAGCGAGGGTTCGCAGTTTTCGCCTATGCGCTCGATGATGCGCTGCACGCTGGCCGGCATGGGCTGCTCCACGGGCTGCAAGGCATCGTTCAGCACATACCAGGCTGCATGCTCGCCAGTGGTGGATGTCATCAGCAAACGCATGCCCGGTCGGGCCACCTCGGGGTCCCAGCCTTCAATGATGGACAGCGGATCGGCTATATCGGTACCGCCCCAGCCGGTGCCGGGATTCGCCACCTGGAAGTAACGCCCTGGCGTGGATTTGCGGCCGCGCATCTGGATGCCCGAGCGCGGCATGTCCAGGCAGCGCCCCGCCTGGTGCTCGGTCAGCACGCCGGTGATGTGGTCGTCGACCACCACCACTTCATCCGCCTCACCAAACAACTGCTTGGCGAATATGCCGACCGCCGCCGAACCGCAACCGACACGCATGCGCTGCTCTTCCACGCCGTTGACGATGGGCGCGCGCCCGGCCTGCACCACGATCTGCGAACCGCCGTCGATGGTCAGCTCCACCGCCTGCTTGTTGCCCAAGGCCTCCATCATCTGCACGGTGACGCGGCCCTCTTTCTTGCTGCCGCCGGTCAGGTGGTGCACGCCGCCCAGGGACAGCATCTGCGAACCGTATTCCGCAGTGGTGACATGGCCGACCACTTCGCCCTTGCAGCGCACATTGGCCTGCTCGGGGCCCAGGTAGCGGTCGGTGTCGATCTTGATCTTGAAACTGCAGTAGCTGAAGATGCCCTCGGTGACCACGGTCACCATGTCCACGCCCTGGGCCTGGGATGCAACGATGAAGGGCGCGGGTTTGTAGTCGGGATACGTGGTGGACGAACCCACGCCGGTGACGAATACCTCATCGGATCGCAGCAGGTCGCCATTCCAGTCCGGGGCCACGTCGGCGGCAGAGAACGCCACCAGCGGTACAGCTCCGTCCGATACCGTGCGGCGCAGCAGCACAACCGGGTCGACCCGCACCAAGGTGCCGCCCTGGTTGGCATAACGGTCGCAAGCCCCGGCACGCCCTTCGGATATCTGGCACAACACAGGGCAGGCATTGCAGGCAATCTTGTCGGTCGCCATGCGCTCATGGCGCGGCACCGCGCGCTCCGGCGAAGGGGGCGCGCCGCCGTCCAGGGCAGGCAGGCCGTCAGTCTTCGTGTGTTCTGTCATCGTGGGGCACCAACCAAGCAGAGGTTATGAAAAGTACTTGTCCCGCAATCTCAATTTATGTAGCATTCACTTAACTTAAATGTTGCAAGCACTACATTTTTATGTGCTGGCAATTTAGCATAAGCATATGCACACCGCAACAGAAAAGACACTAGCCAACCCCCAGATTGCATCCCCTGTTTTCATCCACTTTCCACCACACACCATATGAGTGCATTCAACGAAGAGCGCGTACTGAGCGTGCACCACTGGACAGACAAGCTGTTCACCTTCACCACGACCCGCGATCCGTCACTGCGGTTTTCCAACGGCCACTTCACCATGATCGGCCTGAAGACCGAGACCGGCAAGCCGCTGCTGCGCGCCTACAGCATCGTCAGCGCCAACTATGAAGAACACCTGGAATTCCTGAGCATCAAGGTGCCCGACGGCCCGCTGACCTCGCGCCTGCAGCACATCCAGGTGGGCGACAGCATCATCGTCGGACGCAAGCCCACCGGCACCCTGCTGATCGACTATCTGCTGCCCGGCAAGCGCCTGTACATGTTCTCGACGGGCACTGGTCTTGCACCATTCATGAGCGTGATCCATGACCCCGCGACCTACGAAAAATACGAGGAACTCATTCTGGTGCACGGCGTGCGCCAGGTCGAAGAACTCGCCTACCACGACCTCTTGACCCAGCACCTGCCCCAGCATGAGTTTCTGGGCGAGCTGGTGAGCAAGCAGCTACGCTACTACCCCACGGTGACCCGCGAAGCCTTCCACACCATGGGCCGCATCACCGACCTGATCGAGAGCGGCAAGCTGGCCAAAGACCTGGGCCTGCCCGATCTGGACCCCGCCACCGACCGGGCGATGATCTGCGGCAGCCCGGCCATGCTGCGCGACCTGAAAATCAGCCTCGAAGAAAGCGGTTTCAAGGAAGGTAACACCTCGCGCCCCGGCGACTTCGTGATAGAACGTGCGTTCGCCGAACAGTAAGCACCACACCATGTCCAGCACCGCCAAATCCGGCCGCCAACCGGTTGCCAGCAAGAAAGCACCGGCAAGCAAGACCGGCAAAACCGCCAAGCCCGGCGTACGTGAGCAAAACGCCCAGGCCACGCGCGACAGCATCCTGCGCGCCGCCACCAAGGTCTTTGCCAAGCATGGCTACGACGGCGGCAGCGTGGAGAAAATCTCCACCGCCGCCAAGTCCTACGACCGCATGATCTACTACTACTTCGGTAGCAAGGAAGGCTTGTACATCGAGGTGCTGGAGGGCATTTACCGCCGCATGAACGAGGCCGAGTCGCGCCTTGCGCTGGATGTGGCCCAGCCGCTGGAGGCGCTGCGCGCGGTGATCCGCTTTGTGCTGGACTACTACCGCAAGCACCCGGAGTTCATCACCCTGCTGAACACAGAGAACCTGCACAAGGGCAAGCACATCGCCAAGTCGCTGCGGGCCCGCGAGTACTCGTCGCCGGCGATTGCCATCCTCGGTGAGATCATGCAGAACGGCGTCGCCCAAAAGCTGTTCCGCGACGATCTACAAACCCGCGACGTGTACCTGCTGATCGCCTCGCTCGGCTATTTCTACCTGTCGAACCGGCACACCTTGTCCGCCTTTCTGGGCGACAACCTCGAAGCCCCCGATGCCTTGGCGCACTGGGAAGGCTTTGTGCTCGACACCGTGCTGCGCACCGTGACCCTGTAGCCATCCCATACAACCACCCCACGAAAGAACACCATGGCAGAAGCAATCGCCGGCGCAAAGTCGGGCAAGGTCGTCATCCAGAATATTGGTCTGCTGCTGTCGGGCGACATCGACCAGCCCATCCTCGATGCAGACACCATCGTCGTCGACGACGGTCTGATCGTCGCTGTCGGCAAGGCCAAGGACTGTGACACCAGCGAGGCCCGCACCACCATCGACGCCCGACAGACCTGCGTAGCCCCCGGCCTGATCGACAGCCATGTGCACCCGGTGTTCGGCGACTGGACCCCGCGGCAGAACCAGCTGGGCTGGATCGACTCGACCATGCACGGTGGCGTCACCACCATGGTTTCGGCCGGCGAAGTGCATTTGCCGGGCCGGCCGAAGGACATCGTCGGACTGAAGGCCCTGGCCATCACCGCCCAACGCGCATTCGACAACTTCCGCCCCGGCGGCGTGAAGGTGATAGCTGGCGCGCCCATCATCGAGAAAGGCATGGTCGAGCAGGATTTCAAGGACTTGGCCGATGCCGGTGTCAGCCTGTTGGGCGAAGTCGGCCTGGGCTCGGTCAAGGCCGGCTACGAAGCCCAGCAGATGGTCGCCTGGGCGCGCAAATATGGCATCCAGAGCACCATCCACACGGGCGGCCCGTCGATCCCCGGCTCGGGCCTGATCGACAAGGACGTGGTGCTGGAGGCCGATGCCGATGTGATCGGCCACATCAACGGCGGCCACACCTCGTTGTCCGAAGCCCATGTGTGCGAGCTGTGCGAGAAGTCCTCGCGCGCCATCGAGATCGTGCACAACGGCAACGAGAAAGTCGCCATCGCCGCGGCCCAGGCCGCGCTGCAGCTCAAATGTCCGCACCGCGTGATCCTCGGTACCGACAGCCCGGCCGGATCGGGCGTGCAGCCCCTGGGCATGCTGCGCATGGTGGCCCTGCTGTCCAGCCTGGGCAATATCCCGGCCGAACTGGTGTTCTGCTTCGCCACCGGCAATACGGCGCGTATTCGGAATCTGAACTGCGGCCTGATCGAGGTGGGCCGTGCCGCCGATTTCGTCTTCATGGACAAGGCCCAGCACTCGGCCGGCCGCGACCTGCTGGACAGCGTGCAGCTCGGCGACCTGCCCGGCGTCGGCATGGTGATGATCGACGGCATCGTACGCTGCGAGCGCAGCAGGAACACACCTCCGGCGACGACAGTACCGGCATACGTCGGTGCGTCTTAAGAGCGCTTCAATTTAGTCGTGGACTGGGCTCTCACGCGAGTCCGACTGGCACAACCGAACAGGCGACTCTGTTAATTCCATTTCGGAGAAAAAACGAAACCTTAGACTGGAGTCGTTGCTTTTCGGGTGTGTTTGAGACTTCGTGAAATAAGAGATGGTGGCTCGGACCGGAATCGAACCGGTACGACTTGCGTCGGCAGATTTTAAGTCTGCTGTGGCTACCAATTACACCACCGAGCCTACTTCGCAACGCACTTGCACGTTGAAACAAAACAGCCCCGGCAACGTGATGGTTGACAGGGCCGGATCTAGAGGCGACTACCAGTCAGTGCCGGTAAGGGTATTGCGGGTAGAACCTCAAATACCTTGGACGCCTCTGTTTCTTTGCGCCAGTGCTGAAAAGCCTTTGGATTGTACTCTGCTATCGCAAGCCCAGCACCCGAGCTTGGCAACAAAAACCACTCTTGCGAGACATTCAGATCGCACTGAAACGGCGTGCCGGCAGAAACGAACAAGCCACCCAGAAAGGCT
Source organism: Rhodoferax sp. GW821-FHT02C08 (assembly GCF_059421805.1). Classification (NCBI taxonomy): domain Bacteria; kingdom Pseudomonadati; phylum Pseudomonadota; class Betaproteobacteria; order Burkholderiales; family Comamonadaceae; genus Rhodoferax; species Rhodoferax sp. GW821-FHT02C08. The sequence continues at coordinate 112,842 of NZ_JBWKVR010000003.1, read as the reverse complement.
GTCCGATACACAAGCGCTTATTTACACAACAAATTTGGACGTAAAAAAAGGAAGCATATAGCTTCCTTTTTTTACTAATTTGGAGCGGGAAAAGAGTCTCGAACTCTCGACCTCAACCTTGGCAAGGTTGCGCTCTACCAACTGAGCTATTCCCGCGTTTCAAGCCTTGCATTATAGCATGACTTTTTGCTCTTAATCTGGAAAACCAGACCAAGCTTTTTGGAGGCGCGACCCGGAGTCGAACCGGGCTAGCCGGATTTGCAATCCGGTACATAACCGCTTTGTTATCGCGCCCAAACCACACATAAAAAAGGGAAGCATTGCTTCCCTTTTTACCAATTTGGAGCGGGAAAAGAGTCTCGAACTCTCGACCTCAACCTTGGCAAGGTTGCGCTCTACCAACTGAGCTATTCCCCGCGTTTCAAGCCTTGAATTATAACATGATTTTCAGCTTATTTTGACTTGAACTGTGTTCTTGTCGCTTGCTGATTCAAACTATTTGTATGCTGCAGCAAGCCTCAAATTATAGCCCACTTTTTGAGTCTTTCCACCCCCTGCTCCAATCTCTGCAGATTTTGCGACGCGAAACACCAGCGCAACCATCCCTGGGCCTGTGGTGCAAACGCATTTCCGGGGGCCAGCCCCAGGCCAGCCTCTGCCACTAAGCGTTTGGCGGTCACCAAGGAGTCGTCATGGCCTTCAAGCTTGAAGAATGCATACATGCCCCCTTTGGCAGGTGCCACGTGCACACCGGGCACGGCCTGCAGCAGGGGTACCAGGGTGTCACGGCATTGCTTTAGATGTGCCACTACGCGCGGGGTGATCTCATCGGTGCGCTGCAAAGCCTGGATGCCCGCGCGCTGCACGAAGACACTGGCACAGGAAGTGTTGAACTCAATCAATTTACCCATATGCGGCGTTGCGCTGGCAGGCATCACCAGCCAACCCAGGCGCCAGCCCGTCATCAAAAAGCTCTTGGAAAAACTGTGCACCACTATCAAGCGATCCTCCGGCTCGGCTACATCCAGGAAGCTGGGGGCGCAGCCATTCGGACTGGGTTCGTAGTACAGGCGCTCGTACACCTCATCGGCCAGTATCCACGTGCCCGTACGGCGGCAATGGTCAAGGATGGTTTGCTGCTCGGCTCTTGTCAGCGTCCAACCAGTGGGGTTATTGGGTGCATTTAGGATCAGCAGTTTGGTCTCTGGGGTAATGGCCGCCAGCAACTGCGCCATGTCTAAGGCCCAGGCTCCATCGGCTTGCGGCTGCAAGGCCACGCAGCGCAATTGCGCCCCCAGAATGACAGGTTGGGCCGTCAGGTTGGGCCACACCGGCGTCACTGCGACCACCTCGTCACCCGCGTCCACCAACATCTGGATGGCCAGCATCAGTGCGTTCACGCCGCCCGATGTCATGGCAATGCGGTTCACCTCTATAGAACCGTGCAAGCGGCTCATATAGCCGGCCACAGCTTCACGCAATTCAGGCAAACCTAGGTTGTGAGAGTAAAACGTTTCACCTTGCTGCAAAGAGGCGATCGCGGCCTGGCGAATGAAATCAGGCGTCACCTCGTCGCTCTCGCCAAACCAGAAGGCCAGCACATCACTGCGCCCCATGCCTGCATTGGCAACTTCACGGATTTTGGATTCCTCAAGATTCAGGATGTCTTGGCGCATGGAGATAGGTGGAAAAGATGGAGTCCTGATTATGATGAACTCCGCCCCATTTCCAGGAGACCCTCCATGCGCTTGCGCACCCTCGCCTGCTATGCACTAGCCGCGACTCTGGCCGCTGCCGCACCTCTGGGCGTTGCAAAGACCAAAAAGAAGCAGACCACGGGCGAATCCTCGCAAGAGCGCATCCACCGCGGCTCGGCCGAGAGCACGGCCGAACGCGACAAACGTCTGCTGCGCGAATGCAAAGGCCGGCCGAATGCCGGGGCCTGCGCGGGCTACACCGGCTAGCTGGGGCGCTGCATCTTGCAGCTGTTGGGCATTTCGGCCTGGGCCGCGCTGATCTGTTTGATAACGCGAAAGCCGTAACCTGAGCCCTCCACGTCGAACTTCACACCCGGCGCGCCCAGCCGGTCCATGATGCCTACCGCAAGGTTTTGCTGGAACTGGTGGTCCACCCCGCGCATGCTGCCACTTTGGCCATACAAACTAACGCTGGCGCTCTCCAGCTTTGCGGCGACAGCTATTAAATCCATAGTGCCCGCTTTTTCAATGGCCTGGGCCAACGCCTCGACCATGAGCTGCATGCGCATGTGCAGATAGTCTTCAGACGGCTTGGGAAAGCGCTGGCGAAAAGCTTTGACAAAAGCCTCGCTCTGCGCGCCAGGCACGTTTGGCAGCCAGTCGGCCACGGCAATCACCTTGCCCACGCCCGCCTCGCCCAGTGCTGCCGGTGCGCCCAGGGCGTTGCCGTAAAAGGTGTAGAACTTGCCTTCAAAGCCCAGCTCACGTGCAGCCTTAACCAGCAGAGTCAGGTCGTTGCCGAAATTACCGGTGATGACGGCCTGGGCGCCGCTGGCCTTGATCTTGGCTACATAGGGCGCGAAGTCCTTGATGCGGCCCAGGGGGTGCAGCTCATCACCCACCACCTGCACATCGGGGCGCTGAATGGCCAGCTGGCGCTTGGCCTCGCGCGCCACGGTTTGGCCAAAGCTGTAGTCCTGGCCCAGGATGTACACGTTCTTGACTGCCGCGTCTTCCTTGAACACCGACATCAGCGCCGCCATGCGCATATCGGTGTGAGCGTCGAAACGGAAATGCCAGTAGCTGCATTTCTCATTGGTCAGCGTGGGGTCCACTGCCGCGTAGTTCAGGAAAATCACGCGCTTGCCAGGCTCGCGCTCGTTGTGCTTGTTGATGGCATCAATCAACACCGCAGCCGTAGCCGAGTTATTGCCCTGCATAACGATCTGCACGCCGTCGTCGATGGCCGCGCGCAGCGCCGACAAGGCCTCTTCGTTCTGGCCTTTGCTGTCGTAACGCTCCAGCTGCAGCGGGTGCTTACCGTCGGGCAACTTGACGCCACCACGCGCATTCACGCGCTCCACCGCCCACACCAGGTTGCGGAAAACGGCCTCGCCGCCGTTGCCCAACGGGCCGCTCAACGCCTCGATCTGGGCCAGTTTGATGGGCGCCGCAGCGCCCTGGGCCCGCACCAGCGCGGGGGCGCATAGAGACGCTCCCAGAAATTTCAAGAGCTGGCGGCGAAACTTAAACATGGCGAAATTTCCTTGAAAAAAAACCGGATGCACACAGATGCTGTCCATGCGGCAATCACTGTGAGGGCCGCGCAGTGTAATAGGAGCTACCTCATGTTTTTTGCCACCAACATCCCCGCATCTGCCCGCTTCGTGCGCCCAGCACACAGCCTGCGCGCACTGCATCGCCTGCTTGAAGAAAACCATGCCAGCGCAGCCCAAGCAAGCCACAACGTGACCCAGGACGAGACCAGCTACACCCTGCAATTCGACGTGCCCGGCATCGCCAAAGAGCAGCTGTCCATCGGCATCGAAGGCAACGTGGTGCGACTGGAAAGCCTGCCCGATGCGCCCCGCAAATACAAGGCGGCCTACGAATTGCCGCAGGACATTGACGTGTCGGCCAGCGACGCCAAGCTGGAAAACGGTGTGTTAACGCTGAAGCTGGCGAAGAAGGCGCCGGTCAGCAATGTGTCCACCCTGACCATCAACTAAGGCTGATAAAAGCGACTAAAGACTGTCCAAAGGCCAGCGCGGTTTCACGTCGAACGCATAGGTTCGCGTGGCCGCCTGCAGGCCGGACTGCAGGCGCATGGCGCCGGCCATGGCAATCATGGCTCCGTTATCGGTGCATAGGTGCAGCTCGGGGTAGTGCACGCGCACGCCGGCTTTGGCGCAGACAGCATTCAGCTGGGTGCGAAGCGCTTTGTTGGCCCCCACGCCGCCAGCAACAACCAGGCGGCGCAAGCCAGTACGCTGCAAGGCTGTAACCGATTTCTTCCACAGCACCTCGACAATCGCCGCCTGGGTACTCGCGGCCAGATCGGCTTTACGTGATTCCAGATCGTCGCCCAGCTTCTTTGCCTGGGTCATCACCGCAGTCTTCAAACCGGCGAAGGAAAAATCCAGATTGCCGCTGTGCAGCAAGGGGCGTGGCAGCTTGAATGCAGCTGGGTCGCCCTGTTCTGCCTGGCGTGACAAGGCCGGGCCACCGGGATAGCCCAGGCCCATCAGCTTGGCGGACTTGTCAAAGGCCTCGCCAGCGGCATCGTCAATGGTTTCGCCCAGCATCTCGTAACGGCCCACGCCGTCAACGCGCATCAGCTGGGTATGGCCGCCAGAGACCAGCAGCGCGACAAAAGGAAATTCCGGCGGGTCGGCGCTCAGAAACGGTGACAACAAATGCCCTTCCAGGTGGTGCACGCCCAACACGGGCTTATCCAGTGCCGCACCCAGCGCGCAGGCCACGCCCGCACCCACCAGCAAGGCTCCGGCCAGCCCCGGGCCACGGGTGTATGCCACCACATCCACATCGACCAGGCTTTGGCCCGACTCGGCCAGAACCTGCTGGGTCAGCGGCAGCACGCGGCGGATATGGTCGCGGCTGGCCAGCTCGGGCACCACGCCGCCATAGGCCTGGTGCATCTCGATCTGGCTGTGCAGAGCGTGTGACAACAACACGGGCAAATCCGAGCCCTCGGCACGCACCAACGCTATCCCGGTTTCATCACAGGATGATTCAATACCTAGTACCAGCACAATAGACCTCTCGCTTTTTCAGCACAGCAACCAAACGCTGGAGTTTAGAACGTGTTCCCAGGTGACCCCTGCTTTCCAACCGCCGTGCACCTTATTGGCGCAAATCTTGCGTATTTCCCGCCATGAGCCCTTCCCTGCGTATCGTGGTCATTGCCCCGGATCTGGACATACTGGACCCGTCGGACAGCCATGCGTTGCTGCAAGCCGATCGCTCACGTGCACTGCGCATCGGACTGCTGGAAAACAACTACAACCTGATCGCCAGCCTGCCCGCCGACGTGTTCCTGACCGAGCGCCTGGCCCAGCTGCAACCCGACATGATCATCGTGGACGCCGAGAGCGAGGCGCGCGATGCCCTGGAGCATGTGGTGATGGCCACGCGCAATGCCCCCCGCCCCATCGTCATGTTTACCAATGACGGCGACACCTCGCATGTCAAGGATGCGGTGGCCGCGGGTGTGTCGGCCTATATCGTGGCCGGCCTGTCGGCCGACCGCATTCGCCCCATACTCGACGTGGCCATGGCCCGCTTCGAACACGAGCAGGCCCTGCGCACCGAGCTGGCCGTGACCCGCGTGGAGCGCGATGAACACAAGGCCGAGCTGCACAACCGCAAGATCATAGACCGCGCCAAAGGCCTGCTGATGCAGCGCCAGGGCATCACCGAACCGGAAGCCTACGACAAGCTGCGCAAAGCCGCCATGGACAAGAGCATGAAGCTGGTGGAAGTGGCCCAGCGCATACTCGATGTGGCCGAGCTGCTGGGCTGAACCGGTGGAATGCACCAACCCAGTGCCAATTTGTTTCATAATGAAACAAGGCCATGGCGCAATCTGCATATGACCTTACAGCTATCAAATAAGTAGCAATAGCGATTTTCAAGGCTGGCACAGGGCTTGCGGAAACAGACCTAGCTGCAGCGCCCTAGACCCTCTGCACACCAGACACACAGGTCGGCTTGGCTGAGGACTACTTGGTTTTTGCAAACACCGAATCCACTTTGACACCCGTATTAGCCCCATTTGCCCGAGCCCAGCAGGCGACCGTGCATGCCGCAAAGCCCGTCAATCTGCACCGGGTGCTGGACACACTGGTCAACAACCTGGAAGGTATGGCCTACCGCTGCCTACCGGACGGTCGCTGGACCATGCGTTTCGTCAGCCAGGGCTGCACGCGCCTGTGCGGCTATAGCGCGCACGAGCTGCTAGACCCGCAACACATCACCTGGGAAGCCATTACCCACCCCGACGATCGCGCCCGGGTACGCCAGGAAATCGGCGCCGCTATTACCCAGAGCCAGCGCTTCACCGTGTACTACAGCATCACCACCCGCAGCGGAGAAATCCGCAAGGTGAAAGAGCAAGGCATACAGGTCACGGACGAGGCCGATCAGCTGGTGCTGGAGGGCTTCATCGAGGACGTGACCGACGTCCACCTGACGCTGGAGGCCCTGGCCCATGCCGAGCTGCGCTACCGGCAAATCTTTGAACACGCCCGCGAAGGCATCTTCCAAACCACGCTGGATGGCCGCTACATCGCCGCCAACCCGGCACTGGCCCTGCTCTACGGCTACGCCACTCCAGAGGAGCTGATCGCCGACCTGTCCGACATCGACCGCCGCCTGTATGTGCAGCCCCATCGGCGCGAGCGCTTCGCCCGGTTGATGGCCGCGCACGGCGAGGTCAGCAACTTCGAGTCCGAGGTGTACCGGCGCGACGGCAGCAAGATCTGGATTTCCGAGAACGCCCGCAGCGTTTATGACAGCCAGGGCGCCTTCATCTGCTTCGAAGGTACGGTGCAGAATATTTCCGAACGCAAACATCAGCTGGAGCAGCTCGAATACCAGGCCAACTACGACACGCTGACCGGCCTGGCCAACCGCAACCTGCTGCGCGACCGCATCGCGCCCGCTATATCCCATGCCGAGCGCCTGGGGCATTTCCTGGCCGTGGTGTTCATCGACCTGGACCACTTCAAACTCATCAACGACAGCCTGGGCCACGACGCGGGCGACCAGCTGCTGGTGGAGATTGCGCAGCGCATCCGCGCCTGCATGCGCGCCTCGGACACGGTGGCCCGCCACAGTGGCGACGAGTTTGTGCTGCTGCTGAACGAGCATATGCAGGCCCACTCAGTCATTTCGCACCTGCAGCGCCTGCTGGGGCAGATCAACCAGCCGGTGCACCTGCAGGGCCGTGCCTTCCAGATGGGCGCCAGCATGGGCGTGGCGCTGTACCCGCAAGACGGCAAGGATGCGCAAACCCTGCTCAAGCACGCCGATGTGGCCATGTATGCGGCCAAGGAGCGCGGACGCAACAACTTCCAGTTCTTCACCCCCGAACTCAACCAGGTGGCCGACGAGCGCCTGAACCTGGGCACCGCCATGCGCGTCGGGCTGGAGCGAAACGAGTTCACCGTGGCCTACCAGCCCAAGGTGGATGCGCAGGGCCGCATCACCGGCCTGGAGGCGCTGGCCCGCTGGCACAGCGCGCGCATAGGCACGGTGGGACCAGACCGCTTCATCCCTATCGCCGAAGAGACTGGGCTGATAGGCGCGCTGACCGACACCATCCTGCGCCAGGCCTTTGCCGATGCTTGTAGCTGGGCGCCAGTGCAGGGCCGCCAGTTGTCGGTAGCGGTGAATCTCTCGGCCAAGCTGTTTCTGGCCAACGACCTGGTGGCGCGCATCCGCAATCTGCTGCAGGCCAGCGGCCTGGCGCCGCAGCGGGTCGAGCTGGAGATTACCGAAAGCGTGTTCCTGCACGATATGGGGCGTGCCGTGGTACTGCTGAACGAACTCAAGGCCCTGGGCGTACGCCTGGCCATGGACGACTTCGGCACCGGGTATTCGTCGCTGTCATATCTGCGCAGCCTGCCGCTGGACACCATCAAGATAGACCGCTCGCTAATCACCGGCATCGAACAGGACGAAGACCTGGCCGTGATTGCCTGCGCCATCGTGAACCTGTGCAAAAACCTGCGCAAATCGGTGGTCGCCGAGGGTGTGGAAAACCGTGCCCAGTTCGACTTGCTGCACGCCAAGGGCTGCGACGGCTTTCAGGGCTATCTGTTTTCCAAGCCGGTGCACCAAGACGTGTTGCGCAAGCTGTTGGCCCAGGCCCGGGGCACCATTTTGCTGCCGCCGGCCGAAGCCCTGGCCTACTGAAATGATGCACTGCACAAGAGCAGTGCAAAACCCAGCTTAAAAACAAAACAAGCACCAGCGCAGACAAACAAAGCGCAAGCAGCTATATTTTATATAGCAATCAACGACAAAACAGCCTGGCACGGTGTTTGCTTAAATAAACCAAGACCAAGGTTGGTCCCATGGCAGCTGGAATCCAATGGCGGGTTGCAGCGATCAGTTTTCGGACAAAGGCGTCCCCATCCGTTCGGGCGGCTGCACATGCAGCCCCGAGCGCGATGAGGACGCCTTTTTTGTTTTTGGCCCCGACTTTCACATTCACTTTGGGAAGCTTGCACATGACCGATCTTTTGACCACCAAACTGAGCCGCCGCACCGTGCTGCAAACCGCGGCAGTAGGCGCCGTAGGCATCAACCCGGCGCTGCGTGCCGCAGTCTACGCCCAGGGCTCCGACAAGCCCGAAAAAGAAGAAGTCAAGATCGGCTTCATCCCGCTGACCGACTGCGCCAGCGTGGTGATGGCTTCGGTGCTGGGCATCGACAAGAAATACGGCGTGAAGATCATCCCCAGCAAGGAAGCCAGCTGGGCCGGCGTGCGCGACAAGCTGGTCAACGGCGAGCTGGACTTCGCCCACGTGCTGTACGGCCTGGTCTACGGCGTACACCTAGGCATCAGCGGCCCCAAGAAAGACATGGCCGTGCTGATGACGCTGAACAACAACGGCCAAGCCATTACGCTGAGTAAAAAGCTGGCCGACAAGGGTGCCGTCAACGGTGCCGGCCTGGCCAAGCTGATGGCTACCGAGAAGCGCGAATACACCTTTGCCCAGACCTTCCCCACCGGCACCCACGCCATGTGGCTGTACTACTGGCTGGCTGCCAACGGCATCAACCCCATGAGCGACGCCAAGGTCATCACCGTGCCACCGCCACAGATGGTGGCGAATATGCGCGTGGGCAATATGGACGGCTACTGCGTGGGCGAGCCCTGGGGCCACCGCGCCATCATCGACGGCATCGGCGTCACTGCGCAAACCACGCAGGACATCTGGAAGGACCACCCCGAAAAAGTGCTGGGTACCAGCGCCGAATTCGTTAAGAAATACCCGAACACCGCGCGCGCCGTCACCGCCGCGATTCTGGAAGCCGGCAAGTGGATCGACTCCGGCCTGGCCAACAAGAACAAGATGGCCGAAACCATTGCCGACAAGAGCTACGTCAACACCAGCGTGGACGCCATCAACCAGCGCATCCTGGGCCGCTACCAGGACGGCATGGGCAAGACCTGGGACGACCCGAACTACATGAAGTTCTACAACGAAGGCGCGGTGAACTTCCCCTACCTGTCCGACGGCATGTGGTTCCTGACCCAACACAAGCGCTGGGGCCTGCTGAAGGACCACCCCGACTACCTGGCCGTGGCCAAGCAGATCAACCAGATCGACATCTACAAACAGGCCGCCACCGCCAGCAAGACACCCGTGCCCAAGGACGTGATGCGCAGCGCCAAGCTGATGGACGGCATGGTGTGGGACGGCAAGGACCCGAAGAAGTACGCCGACAGCTTCAAGATCCACGCCTGAACTTGGCTCCCCCCCAGGCTTCGCGCACTGCGTGTCGCTTTCGCCAACCCCCTACAGGGGGCGATACCAGTGGCCCGGCAAAGCCGGTTCCACGGTATCCCGCGAAGGGGAAACGCTCAACCTTCATCTACCTAGGAGAACCCCATGGTCAGTGCTGTATTCCACTCCCCCGGCGGCGTCGAATTTGACGAGCCCGCTACCACGATTGCTCCCAAAATGCTAGCTACCACCGCAACACCTACCAGCGCCAACGCCGTAAAAGACGTAGCACCCAAGCTGCCCTATGACTGGCGTGGCCTATGGCTGAAAGTGCTGCCGCCGGTGCTGGGCCTGGGTCTGCTGATCGGTATCTGGGCGCTGGTGTCGATCGGCACCTCGTCCAGCATCCCCTCGCCTTACGAGACCTTCCAGCAGGCGGTGGTGCTGTTCAGCGACCCGTTCTACCGCAAGGGCCCGAACGACCAGGGCGTGGGCTGGAACGTGCTGGCCTCGCTGCAGCGCGTGGCCGTGGGCTTTGGCCTGGCGGCGTTGGTGGGCATACCGGCCGGCTTCGTGATTGGCCGCTTCACCTTCATGAGCCGCATGTTCAACCCGCTGATCAGCCTGCTGCGCCCAGTGTCGCCACTGGCCTGGCTGCCGATTGGCCTGATGGTGTTCAAGGGAGCGCACCCGGCAGCCATCTGGACCATCTTCATCTGCTCGATCTGGCCCATGGTCATCAACACCGCGGTGGGCGTGCAACGCGTGCCGCAGGACTATATGAACGTGGCCCGGGTGTTGAACCTGAGCGAATGGAAGATCGTCACCAAGATCCTGTTCCCCTCGGTTCTGCCCTACATGTTGACCGGCGTGCGCCTGGCCGTAGGCACAGCCTGGCTGGTGATCGTGGCCGCCGAGATGCTGACGGGTGGCGTGGGCATCGGCTTCTGGGTCTGGGACGAATGGAACAACCTGAACGTCAAGAACATCATCATCGCCATCTTCGTCATTGGCATCGTCGGTCTGGTGCTGGAATACGCGCTGATCAAGCTGGCCACCGCATTTACGTTTGAAGAGGTGAAATCATGAGCATCCCATCCATCCCCGCCCATGCCGTCCCCAAGTACATCGAAATCCAGGGTGTGGAGCAAACCTTCCGCACCGCCAAGGGCAGCTTCCCGGCGCTGCGCGACATCGACCTGACGATTGCCAAGGGCGAGTTCGTGGCGCTGATCGGCCACTCGGGCTGCGGCAAGTCCACCCTGCTGAACCTGATTGCCGGCCTGACCAACCCCACCCGGGGCACACTGATCTGCGCCAACCGCGAGATCAAGGGCCCCGGCCCGGAGCGTGCCGTGGTGTTCCAGAACCACTCGCTGCTGCCCTGGCTGACCTGCTTTGAAAACGTCTACCTGGCGGTAGAGCGCGTATTCGGTGCTGGCGACAAGTCCACCGGCGCCGCCGCCGAAAACAAGGCCCAGCTGAAGGCCCGCACCGACGCGGCCCTGGCCCTGGTCGGCCTGACCGCCGCCGCGCAAAAGCGCCCCGGCGAAATCTCCGGCGGCATGAAGCAGCGCGTAGGCATTGCCCGGGCCCTGAGCATGGAGCCCAAGGTCTTGCTGATGGACGAGCCCTTTGGCGCGCTGGACGCCCTCACCCGCGCCAAGCTGCAGGACGAGCTGCTGGCCATCGTACAGAAAACCCAAAGCACGGTGGTGATGGTGACCCACGATGTGGACGAAGCCGTGCTGCTGAGCGACAAGATCGTGATGCTGACCAACGGACCGGGCGCCACCATCGGCGAGGTGCTGGCGGTGGACCTGCCGCATCCGCGCAACCGCGTGCAGCTGGCCGACGACCCGCGCTACCTGCAGTACCGCAAGGCGGTGATCGACTTCCTGTACACCCGCCAGGCCCATGTGGAGAAAATCACGGCTTGAAAATACGGCTCTGGCGCAGATAACACCTGCGCCAGCAGCTATAAATACCGTAGCAAATCAGTATCAGGTACCGCGCACCAGAGCCTCGAATGCGGCCAGCGGCAGCGGCCGACTGAACAGATAGCCCTGGTAGGCATGGCAGCCCTGGGCCGCCAGCACCTCACGCTGGGCCTCGGTTTCCACACCCTCGGCCACCACCGACAGACCCAGGCTGTTGCCCAGCACGATGACCATATTGGCGATGGCCGCGTCGTTCGGGTCGGTCAGGATGTCGCGCACAAAGCTCTGGTCGATCTTCAGCTGGTCCAGCGGCAGACGCTTCAGGTGCGACAACGAGGAATAACCGGTACCAAAATCATCCAGCGAGAAGCCCACGCCTTCGGCCTTGAGCAGCTCCATCTTGGCGATCACGTCCTCCACATTCGACACCAGCAGGCCTTCGGTCAGCTCCAGCTTCAACAGCTGCGGCCGGGCACCGGTACGCCGCAGCACATCCAGCACCTGGTCCACAAAGTTGCTCTGGTAGAACTGGCGCGGGCTGACATTCACGGCCACCGTCAGATGCGCCAGGTCGGACTGCTGCGCCCATAGTGCCAACTGGGTGCAGGCTGTCTCCAGCACCCACAGGCCCAGGGGCAGGATCAGGCCGGTGTCCTCGGCCAGCGGGATGAATTCGGCCGGCGACACCATGCCGCGCTCGGGGTGGTTCCAGCGCACCAGTACCTCCACCCCGGTGTACACGCCCCTGCCCACCACCTGGGCCTGGTAGTGCAGCAGAAACTCCTGACGCACCAGGGCTTCACGCATACCGGTCTCCAGCGCCGCGCGGGCCGATACCTCGGACTGCATCTGCGGATCAAAAAAGCGCAGCGTATTGCGGCCAGCGGCCTTGGCCTGGTACATGGCCATATCGGCCCGCTTGAGCGGCTCCTCGATACCCTCCTGCGGCTCGCCAAACAGGGTGATGCCTATGCTGGGCGTGCTGTGGTGGGCCTGGTCACCCAACATATAACTCTGGTTCAGCGCGGCCAGCATCTTCTCGCCTACCGTCTCGGCCAACTTCGCCGCATCCAGCGGGTCGCTGCCCAGGTCCTCCAGCATGACCACGAACTCATCTCCGCCCAACCGGGCCACGGTGTCGCCCTTGCGTATGCAGGTGGACAGGCGCGCGGCCACGGCCTGCAGCAAGAGGTCGCCCTTGTGGTGGCCAAAGGTGTCGTTGAGGATCTTGAAGTTGTCCAGGTCGACGAACAGCAGTGCACCCAGGCGCTTGTGGCGCGGCCACTGGGCCATGGCATGGGCCAGGCGGTCCATCAGCAGGCGGCGGTTGGGCAACTGGGTCAGTGGGTCGTAGAAAGCCAGGTTCTGGATCTGCTCCTCGGCCAGCTTGCGCTCGGTGATGTCGGTCATGTTGTCCACGTAGTGGGTGACCCGGCCGGCGGCGTCCTTCACGGCGCTGATGGTCAGCCACAACGGAAATTCCTCGCCGCTCTTGCGGCGGTCCCATATCTCGCCCTGCCAGGTGCCGGTGCGGGCCAGGCTGTCCTCCATTTCCACAAAAAAGGCCGCGCTTTGCCGCTCCGAGCGCAGCAGTTGCTGCGGCGTGAGGCCCACGGCATCCTCCGCGGTATAGCCGGTGATGGCGGTAAAAGCGCTGTTCACCCGCAAAATGACCCAGTTCTCGTCGGTCACCAACATGCCCTGCTGCGACTCGAAGGCCGTGGCGGCGATGCGCTGCTCCTCGTCGGCCAGCTTGCGTTGGGTCAGGTCGTGCAGCACCGTGTGGATAGCGTCCACGCCGTCGAGCACGATGGAGGTGGCCTGTACCTCCACGTCCACCACACTGCCATCCAGACGAAAGAAACGCATATGCGCCGGCCCCACGTTCCCGCCGGTTTCCAGCACATAGCGCAGGCGCTGGTGCGCCAACTCGACGGAGTCGGGGTGCAACCGGTCATCCATGCGCGTGCCCAGCAAGACATCGGCCGACGCCGCGCCCAACAGTGCCAACGCAGCAGGGTTGGCGTAGATGATGGCTCCAGAAGCCTGCACCAACACAGCCTCGGGCGAGCGCTCCACAATGGTGCGGTAGCGGGCTGTGCTGTCGCGCAAAGCCTGCTCGCGCTGATCAAGGGTTTGCAGCAGGCGGTTGAAACCACCAATCAGGGCACCCACCTCGTCCTGCATCGGTATGTCCAGCGGACGCAAGACATGGCCCCGATCGGTCACGTCGGCCAGGGTTTTAACGGCAGCCAGCATGGGCGCGAACTGCCGGCGCAGCATCCACCAAACCAACCCGCCCGCCAGTAGGCTCAAGAACACCGCCACCAACAGCATGCGCCTTTGCATCGCATAGATAGGCGCAAAGGCCTCGTCTGCGGGCAGAACGGACGACAGGGTCCAACCCGCAGCCCCAATCTTCATGCTGGTAGACAACACTTCCTGCCTCGTGCGATCCAACGACAGACCATAGCTGCCATCTGCCTCGAAGAGCCGGTCTATCGAAGGATCCACACCGGCCGCCGGCAATACTTGCGACACCAGAGCTTTGTCGGTGGCTGCCACCACCTGCCGGTACTTGGTCGTAATCAGGATATAGCTGCCGGTACGCGCATGGCGCTGACCCGTCACCTGGTCCAGAAAATTGGGTTCAATCAGGTTGGTCCACCCTGCCATGGCCCCCACCGCTTCACCCCTGGGGCCTCGCAACGGGATCACCATCGAAAGAATCCAAGCCTGCAGCCTGGCATCCCAGAATGGGCGGCCTACGGTGGCCGCGCCTTCACGCATGGCGGTCGCCACCGCCTCATCGTCCAGGCCATTGCTGCCCATGCGGTCGGCCAGACGTTTATCCGTATCCACCACGGTGCCGTCACGGCGGTAAGTGATAAAACCTGCATTGAACAGATTGCGAGTGATGGGCCGCTGGCCTACCCAGGACTGCAGCACCGGCTTGGAATCCAGCGCATCGGATGGCACTTCGACCGAAAGATTCACCAGCGCCTGGAAGCGCTGTTTCACCGCGTTGCTGAGATCAGAGGCCAGTGCCTGGGTGGTAGTGACTTGTTGCTCCCCCAGCAACAACTGCATTTCATCTCGCAGCACGCGGCTGGCATACAGCGCCAGCGACCAGATACCCACCAAAAAAATGGCCAAGGTACTCAGGGTCACCCGTGTCTTTAGCGAGCGCCATTGAAAGACCTTCACATGCATGCCCAATATTCCCCCCATCACCGACGCCCCTGCGCATTCCCGACAGTTGGAACGACAGACTAAATGCTAGCCACCATACCATTCCTACCACTCAGCACGCTTACGACTTTTTACGAATCGACTGTACTAGAGAAACAAGAGCCTGCTTGCAGTCTATTCAGGGCGGCAAAGAGATCACGAACATGAACGCAAGCTAACAAGCCACCTTGCGCAAAAAGTCCGCCAACGTGCGCCCGGCCTCGGAGCGGAAGGACGCGTCCAGCACCTCCAGGCTGCGGATGCGGTCCACGCGGAAGCTGCGAAAGTCATCGCGGGCCTCGCACCAGGCCACCAGGGTCCAGACCCGCCCCCAGTAAAAGCAGCCCAGGGGCTGCACAGTGCGCTGGCTCTGGGCGTCCTTTACGTCGCAATAGTCCATCTGCAACTTGCGGCGCTGGCCTATGGATTCACGCAGCAGCTGCAAGTGGGCGCGCACCGGAGCGGTCAGGCCGTTGTAGCTAGCCGGCGGCGCATACACCGCCAAGCTCTCGGCGGCCACCCGCGCGGCCGGCGGCAAGATGGACAGCATCTTGCCTAAAGCGTCCTCAGCAGCCAGGGCCAAGGGCGCATCCAGCCAAGGCTGGGACAAGCGCACGGCGGCCACCAGGGCCTTGGCCTCGTCCTGGCTGAACATCAGCGGCGGTAGCTCGAAGCCGGCGCCAAAGCGGTAGCCCATGCCGGCCTCGCCCTCGATAGGCACGCCCTGGCGCTGCAGGTCGGCCACGTCGCGGTACACCGTGCGTTCGGACACCTCCAGCCGCTCGGCCAGAAAGGTGGCGGTGGACAAACGCCGCCCACGGATCAGCTGGACGAGCTGGAACAGGCGGTCGGCACGGCGCATGGGGTGTTGGAAGTTTTAAGCAATTTAGGCCACTAGCGCAGGCATTACCTGCGCCGGCAGCTATGAAAAATGCAGCAGATCAACCTGCCCCGCTGCCAGCTACCGTCACACCGATGTAGACGGCGATGCGGCCCTCGCCGGTGTACTCCTCAAAGTCCACGGCGTAGCGGCGCGGGTGGGCGGGCGCATTCTCAAAATACTGCCACACCGCCGCCCACAGGGCCAGCACGGTTTGCGGCATGGCGCCCTGCCCTTCGAACACCATGTAGACGCCGGCTGGAATCTCCAGGCTGTGCAGGCCCAGTGAAGCTTCTGGCGGCTGCTGGGTCTGCACGGCGGCAGTCAGGTCGTAGGCACCGTTCACATCCGAGGCATAACCGCTATAGGCACCGTACAGCGCCGCCTGCGGGGTATAGCCCGGCACAGACTGGGCTACCCGCTCGGCAAAGAAGCGGCCCCACAGGGCCGGAATCTTGCCAGTGAGGGGGGTCATCTCCTCCAGGTTGCTGGTGCGCGTGGTAATGCCGGCCAGTAGCCGGGCTGTGTCTAGGCGCACCAGGCGCGGCGGAGGGATCAGGGTCATATTGGAATGTCCGGTATTGAAAGCTGCAGACCTCTGTGCGAGGCGCTATCTAATATAGCTATCTGCGCAGATTCCCTCTGCGCCAGAAGGCTGAATCATTTGAAATTGCAAGGCCGCCAGGTCGGCCTGCATGGCCTGGGCGATCAGGCGCATATCGGCGTCGCTGATGTCGAACAGGCCGAAGCGGAACTTATAGCCCCAGCGTGCGAGCGACTCGACAAATTCGAACTGCGGCAGCAGCGGCAGGATGGACGCCTCTTGCGCCGGCACATAGGCCACGTCCCTGCGGAACGGCACAAAGCCGCCGCCCATGTCAAAGGCGTAGGGCCCGCCCGGCTGCACGAGGCCGATCGACACAAAGCGCTGCAGCCGGTCCTTGCCGCCCATGGTGACGGTGGGCGCGTAGTAGGCCACGCGGTCGCCGGCCTGCACGCGCTTGAGCGGTGCGGCCTTGCCATGGCAGACCTGCATATAGCCCACACCGCCCGCCTCGACGCTGCAGCCACGCCGCGCATGGACGGCGCTGGCCACGGCAATCCAGTTCTTGCGTGCCATGGCCAATACTTAGGCCAGGGAATGCAGGCCGACGCGGTTGCCGTCCGGGTCACGCAAATGAGCGATGAAACCCATGCCCGGAGGCAAGGCAGTTTTTGGCTTGAGCAGCTTGGCGTCCAGACTTTGCGCGCGCGCCAGGGCCGCGTCTATGCTGGGCGAGCAGTCCAGGTACACCAAGGTGCCCTGGATGGAGGGTTCGGGCGTGTCGGCGCCGCTTTGCAGGCAGCCTTTCACACCCTCGTCCGGTGCAGCAAAAATGGCTAACGTGTAGTCCTGCCCGCCCATGGGAAAGACTTCGCGGTGCAGGCTCTTGCCCAGCACGGTTTCGTAAAAACGCTGGGCCTGGTCGATGTTCTTGACCGGGATTTCAAACCAGCTGATGGCGTTGGAGTTAGACATGGGATGCATCCTTTCGGGGTTCAGTTAAAGAGAACCGTATGGTGCAGACCTGCTGCTGACAGCGTGGTGTCAGCAGGCTGCGCCCGGTACGCCCATTTCTGCACCAATGTGTCGCATTGCCATGGCACAACTTTTGCATGATTCACTGCGGGCGTAACGGCGCGCCCATTCCTGCCCCCACAGGCAGGCTGTGCATACAACGAGGTGTGCACAGGGTAGTGCTCTCCGCAAGACCAGGCATGGCGCAGGCCATATGGTTTCTGTTGGCGGGTTTCATTTCCATAACCGTATCTTTGCAGCACTGTCAGTGCACGTTTGCGTGCGCGATGGCCACCCCTGCTCCCACGCAGCGGGCATGCAAAACCTAGAGGACCTTGACCATGGCGACACAGCCAAGCTATTTCCGCAGTTTTCTGAAAGCCGGCCACGCACCGACCCTGGGGGCGGCATTCTTCTACTTCGCGTTTTCCTGCGCGATCTGGGTGCTGAACGGCACCATGGCGCCCTTCATCACCGAGGCCTACAAGCTGTCGCCGGCCGAAAAAGGCGTAATGCTGTCCATCCCCATCTTTGCCGGTGCGCTGATGCGCTTCCCGCTGGGTATCCTGGCCCAGTACATAGGCCGTAAGAACGCCACGCTGGTAGAGATGGGCGGTATCGCCATTGCCATGCTATTCGGCTACTTCTTCGTCCACTCGTTCAACGAGCTGCTGGCCATGGGCGTGCTGCTGGGCATTGCCGGTGCCAGCTTTGGTGTGGCGCTGTCGCTGGGTTCAGGCTCGTTCCCACCGCGCTACAAGGGCCTGGCCATGGGCATCGTGGGTGCGGGCAATGTGGGCACGGCCGTATCCGCCCTGCTGGCGCCGCCCCTGGCCCAGGCTTTTGGCTGGCAAACCGTGTACGGCTTTGCCGCCGTCGCCATCCTGCTGCCCATGCTGGCGATGATCATCTTCGCCCAGGAACCACCAGACCTGGACAAACACGCCAGCTTCAAGGAGCACATTGCCTGCCTGTTTGAAAAAGACGGCTGGGCTTTCAGCCTGATTTACGCCGTGACCTTCGGCGGCTTCATCGGCCTGACCACCTTTTTGCCCAGCTACTTCTACGACCAGTTTGGCGTGAGCAAAGTGCAAGCCGGCCAACTGACCATGCTGGCGGCCTTCATGGGCGCGGCCCTGCGGGTGTTTGGTGGCTGGATCTCGGACCACTGGGGCGGCGTGAATACCTTGACAGGCGTGCTGCTGGTGGTCAGTGTCACGCTGGTGCTATGCGGCCTGTCGCAAAACTCCTTGCCTATCACCGTACTGCTGTTCCTGGTCTGTTTTGCGGCCCTGGGCGCGGGCAATGGCGCACTGTTCCAGTTGGTACCGCTGCGTTGGCCTCTGTCCACCGCAGTCGCCGGCTCCATGATCGGTGAGATCGGAGCCCTGGGCGGCGGCCTGATTCCCAACGCCATGGGCTTGAGCAAGCAGCATGCGGGCAGCTATATCTGGGGCTTTGTAGGCTTCGCCGCCTGCGCCGCCGCCATGCTGGTGCTGCTGCGCGTCATGCAGATCCGCTGGACCCGTACTTGGGCAGAGAAAGGTGGGCGCGCACGCAGTGCGTGAGAATTTCACGGGAAATTCCTGCCTCTAAGCCGCCACCAAACTCCTTTCCGCCACGAACCGAGCAATCAGACGCTACCTAAAAAGTAGCTTGCCGCGCAGCCTCTACAAGGGTTGCGCGGCTTTTTTTCGTTTGAGCCCACTTCTTTGGTTAGCATTCGATTTGACATGCAAGTATTTACTTGCATATACTGACTCCACACTTCAAGGAGAAAGTCATGGTGGATATCCTGCACAGGGTCGGAATCAAGTCGTCGGTAGACGCGGTCTACCAAGCGTTGACAACGCGCACGGGCCTGGCGGCCTGGTGGACGAGCAACACGCAAGGTGATGCTGCAGCCGGCGGCGCCCTCCGCTTCCGCTTCAGCGCTGGCGGTGTTGAGATCGGTGGCTTTGACATGCAAGTGCTGGAACTGGAACCCGCCCGCAGCGTGCTGTGGCAGGTGGTGGACGGCCCCGCGGAATGGATAGGCACCCGCATCCGCTTCGACCTGCAGCAATCCGGCGACCACGCCATCGTTCTCTTCAAACACCAGGGGTGGAAAGAGCCGGTGGAATTCATGCACCATTGCAGCACCAAGTGGGCGATTTATCTGATGAGCCTGAAATCGCTGGTGGAAACCGGCACGGGCACCCCCAACCCGAACGACCCGCATATCAGCGGCGACGGTGCGGACTGAGGTGCCACCGATGATGAAAGCACGTTTTGGATATCGACAAAGTTTTCAAAGCACTGGCCGACCCGACGCGCAGGCGCCTGCTCGACCAACTGCACAACGAGAGCGGCCAGACACTGGGCGCACTGTGCGAGCACATGGACATGACACGCCAGGCAGTCACCCAGCATTTGCAACTGCTGGAGGCCGCCAACCTGGTGGCGGTGGTATGGCAAGGGCGCGAAAAGCTGCACTACATCAACCCCGTGCCGCTGCACGAGATTCACACGCGGTGGATCGCCAAGTTCGAGCACGGCCGACTTGACGCACTGCATCAGCTGAAGAACACATTGGAAGGAAAAGCAGATGACAACGACAACACCGACAAAACCTAGTTTTGTATACGTAACCTACATCGCCACCACGCCCGAAAAGGTGTGGCAAGCCTTCATGGACACCGACGTAATGGCGCAGTACTGGGTGGGCCCCACATCAGAATGTGCCCGCGTCAACGTGTCCGACTGGAAGCCCGGCTCGAAATGGGAACACCAACGCCTGGATGCCGCGCGAACGGTGGATATCTGCGGCAAGGTGGTGGAGTGCGATCCCCCCAAGCGCCTGGTCTACACCTGGGCACGCCCCAGCGAAGCCGGTGACGAAGCCAAACACTCGCGCGTGGAAATCGATATCGAACAGCGCATCGACGGCCTGGTCCGACTGACCGTCAGCCATATCGATCTTGACGCGCAGATGTTGGCAGGCATATCGGGTGGCTGGCCGGCAGTGCTGTCGAATCTGAAGACCCTGCTGGAGACTGGGCATGTGTTGCCACGCGTACCCACTGCGGCCTGAGCGACTGTTCACGGTCTATGTGGGGCCGCTCCCTACTTCGGCAAAAACAGCAGCCAGTACACCAGCAGCAGGTTAAACAACACCGACACCAGCAAACCCAGCTTCCAGATGGCCGCTGGGTCGCGCCGCAGCCGTGGTGAAGGGGCTGGAGCCGTCAGGGGCCGCGAGGCGCCCCGCTCCAGGGCCAGTAGGAATTCCTCGCCGGTCTCAAAGCGCTGGCGCTGGTCGCGGGCCACGGCTTTCAGCACCACATGGTCCAGCCAGATGGGGATCTCAGGGTTGTGGCGGCTGGGGGCCGTGGGCTCACGGTAGTAACGTCCCACCTGGTAGGGCAACACATCGCCATAGGGCAGCTTGTGCGTCAGGAGTTGGTACAGGGTCACGCCCAAGGCGAACAAATCGCTTTGCGGGTTGGGCAGCTCTTCCGGTGCGTCGCTGCCCAACAGACTGAAACCCCATTGCTCGGGATTGATATAGCTGGGCGTGCCCGCGTGCAGCTTGCGCATGGCCTCAGGTTCACGGCCGCTCAGTGCCACACCCAGGTCCAGCAGGCGCAGCACGCCGTCTTCGCCCTGGTGCAGGTTGGCGGGTTTGATGTCGCGGTGGATCACGTTTTGCCGGTGCAGCCGGCCCAGCGCCAGTGCCACCTGGCGCGCCGCGCTGACGGCCTGGTGCACGCTGAACTTGTGTTGCCGGTCCAGCATCTGCTGCAGAGTCTCACCGCTGTGCCAGTCGTACAGCAGATAGAACGCACTGGCCGGCTGGCCGGTGCTGCTATTGGTAGGAAATGTGTCGTGCAGCGCCACCAGATGGTCGGCGGCACGACCCGACAGCATGCGCTTGGCCAACCAGGCCTCGTGGGCCAGCATGGCGCGCTCCTGCGGATCATGGGCGCGGCTGGGATGTAAGGTTTTCAGGGCGTACAAGGCCTGGGTTTTCGGCTCGCGCACCTGCACCACCACGTTGATGCCGTTGTCTGCCACCATCGCGGTGACAACCAGCCCATCCAGCATGTCGCCCACACGGAACGGCCCGGGGATGGGCAGCGCACGCGCAGCGCGGTTTTCGTCTTCCAGCGTGGCGTCCAGCAAACCCAGAACACGCACCACCATGGCGGTCAGGTTGTCACGGCTGCCACGTTGCAGTGCAGCCTGCACCAGGTTTTCGGCGGCAAGCTTGGCGCTGTCGGCCTGGGCCAATGCCTGCAACTGCGGGTCGGCCAGCACGCCGTGCACACCATCGGTCAGCAGCACAAACACGTCACCCACCTGCAGGTCGCCTTGCAGGTAGTCCACCAGCAAGCGTTCGTCTATACCTACCGCACGCAGCAGCTGGTGTCGCAGATCGGGGTGATCGGCCACATGGTCGTGGCTGAGCTGGGTGAACACACTATTGCGCAGCAGATAAGCGCGCGAGTCGCCCACATGCGCCACGGTATAGGACTGGCCGCGCAGCACCACGGCTGTCAGCGTGGTCAGGCCCATGGCCGGCTTGCGACGGCGGTTGATGCCGGCCAGCCAGGCGTTCTGCGCACCAATGATGCGATCCAGCGCCACCGTGGTGTCCCAGGTTTCGGGCGTAGCGTAGTAGTCGCGCACCAAGCTGGTGACCGTGGTCTGCGCCGCCTCCTTGCCCATACCGCCGGCACTTACACCGTCGGCCAATGCCACGATGGAGCCCATGCCCAATTGGTGCGCCTCCGGCAGCATGGCCGCGCAGAAATCCTCATTCACCGGCTTGGTGCCGGCGAGGGACGTAAAACCTATGTCGATATCAAATGCCATGCACCAAGCAAGCAATTAATGCGCCCAATTTGGTGCATAAACACCTAGGACTTACCCCATCAGCATCTGCATGCTGTGCTCGTACAGGTCGCTCAGGCCTTCAAACACATCCAACAGGCCTTCGCTGGCCAGGGCCACGGCCTCCAGGCCGCGTGGCATATCGGCTGCGCCGGACTGCAGCTGCCGCCACTGCTCGCCCGCTGTCACCAGCTTGGCTCGGATTTCGGGGCTGCTGAGCGGAATGTCGTTCAGATAGTTCAGGGCCTGCTCAAAGGTGTCGCGGGCTTCGGCCATGCCCGCATGGGCGCGCTGCTGGGTGGCGCGGTCGCCCAACATGGCCAGCAAGGCCAGTTTGGCGAAACGCTGGGACAGCATGCGCTGGCGCCCGGCCACGTTCAATACATGCAACGGGGCCACGGCACCCGCACTTTCCAGCACACCGGTGAGCCGCTCGGCATGCAGCAGCAGTTGCTCGGCCTGACCATCTACCTGCAGCATCTGGCTAGTGCGCTGCTCAGCTTGCAGACCGGATTTGAGCTGGCGCCAGCTTTGCCCCACCTGGGCCAGCAGGTCGCCAAAAGTGGGCTGTGAAAGACTTTTGCCCAGGAAGGCGATATTGCCGTCGATGCGCTGGGCCGACTGCAGCTGTGCCTCGGCGTACTGCGCGGGCTGCACGCCTGCCAGCTGCAGCAGGTACAGCTTGACCATGCGCTGCGAAAGCATGCGCAGCTGGCCGGCGCGGTTCACCCCCTCGGCAAAGCGCGCCGAATGCACGATGTGCTGCGACACCTGGCCCAGGCGCTGATTGGTGTGCATGGAGGCGGTACGCAGCATCTGGAAGGCGTCATCATCGGACACCTGGCGTGCATGCATCAGCACGCCCTTGGCACGCTCCACGATCTTGCGCTCGTCCAGGCGGTTGCGCAGGTCCTGCAACTCATCCCGCAGCGCCTGGTCACGCTTGAATACCGCCTGGGCCAGCTGCAGCAGTGGGCGTAAGCGGTGCTGGCCATAGCCATTCACCACATAGGCCTGCACGCCGCAGGCCAGGGCCAGGTCCAGGCGGTCGGCGTCGTTGTCGTTGGTGAACAGCACAACTGGACAAGGCGCGGTCTCCAACAGGGCCTGCAAGGCCTTGAACAGGCTGTCGTCGGGCAGCGGGTCGTAAATCACAAACACATCTGGTGCATGCAGCACCGCCTCTTGCACCAATTTGCTGCGCTCCACCGGCGGCGCCAGCAGGCGGATGCCCACCGCCTCCAGGTCAGCCAGCAGGGTGTGCGCTCCCTGGGGCGCGTTGAGATGTACCAATGCAGATGTCATAAAAATCAATCGCTTTTTCAAAGGCTGCGCCCCCCGGGGCGTCACAAGCCCATAGGGTAAACCCATATCCGATCGGATGGCACAGCTTTTGCATGAGAAATTGCGGGCGTAACGACGCGCCCTTACCCGTCCATCCGGCGGGTTTTACGTACAACGCCGTGCGTAATGGTGTAAGTCCTGGGCATGGGCCCTGGCAGTGATTGCGTTCGCGCTCTCACCCATGTTCTGCTTGCAGGCCTGGGCACCACACCTGACCCCCTTGCTTCACCGCCCCTGTTTGCTGCGCCCTATGAACTTTGTGCGCTCTACCGTGGGCCCACATTTTTTCGCAACCTCTGGAGTCGCTTGAATGAAAAAATCTAAATTGGTGATGGTCGGCAACGGCATGGCCGGTGTACGCACCATTGAAGAACTGCTCAAGGTCGCCCCCGATCTGTACGACATCACGGTGTTCGGCGCCGAGCCCCACCCCAACTACAACCGCATCCTGCTGTCGCCGGTACTGGCCGGCGAGCAAACGCTGGACGAGATCGTGCTGAACTCCTGGGAGTGGTATGCCGAGAACAACATCACCCTGCATGCAGGCAAGAAGGTCACCGAAGTCGACCGCGTGAAGCGCGTGGTGCGCGCTGTGGATGCCGACGGCAACGTGACCGAAGCCGAATACGACCGCCTGCTGATGTGCACCGGCTCGAACCCCTTCATCCTGCCCATCCCCGGCAAGGACCTGAAAGGCGTGATCGCCTACCGCGACATCGCCGACACCAACGAGATGATCGAGACCGCCACCAAGTACAAGAACGCGGTGGTCATCGGCGGCGGCCTGCTGGGCCTGGAAGCGGCCAACGGCCTGATGCTGCGCGGTATGACGGTGCACGTGGTGCATGTGCAGTCCACCCTGATGGAACGCCAGCTCGACAGCGTCGCCGGCAAGCTGCTGCAGAAGTCGCTGGAAGAGCGCGGCCTGAAGTTCCTGATGGGCGCGCAAACGCAAGAGCTGGTGGGCGGCCCGGACGGGCGCGTCACCGCCATCAAGTTCAAGGACGGCACCGAGGTCGCCACCGACCTGGTGGTCATGGCCGTGGGCATCCGCCCCAACACCGACCTCGCCGCCAAGATGCGCCTGCACGTGGACCGCGGCATCGTGGTCACCGACACCATGCAGACCGTGACCGACGGCCGCATCTATTCGGTGGGCGAATGCGCTGCCCACCGCGGCATCGCCTACGGCCTGGTCGCACCTTTGTTTGAACAAGCCAAGGTGGCGGCGAACCACCTGGCCGAGTTCGGCATCGGCCGCTACATGGGCTCACTGACGTCGACCAAGCTGAAAGTTACCGGCATCGACCTGTTCAGCGCCGGCGAGTTCATGGGCGGCGAAGGCACCGAAGAAATCATCATGAGCGACCCGTTCGGCGGCGTCTACAAGAAGCTGGTGCTGAAGGACGACAAGCTGGTCGGCGCCTGCCTGTACGGCGACACCGCCGACGGCAGCTTCTACTTCAAGCTGCTGCGCGACGGCCGCAGCGTGGCCGACATCCGCGACAAGCTGATGTTTGGCGAAAGCCACCTGGGCGACACCGGCCACGAAGGCCACAACAAGGCCGCCAGCATGCCCGACAGCGCCGAAGTCTGCGGCTGCAACGGCGTGAACAAGGGCACGATCTGCAAGGCCATCCGCGAAAAAGGCCTGTTCACCCTGGAAGAAGTGAAGAAGCACACCAAGGCCAGCGCCTCCTGCGGCTCCTGCACCGGCCTGGTCGAGCAGATTCTGATGTTCACCGCCGGCGGTGACTACTCGGCCACGCCCAAGACCAAGGCCATGTGCGGCTGCACCGAGCATGGCCACCAGGCCGTGCGTGACGCCATCGTCAAGAACAAGTTCCTGACCATCGACTCGGTGTTCAAGGGCCTAGGCTGGAAGACACCGAACGGCTGCTCCAGCTGCCGCCCCGCCGTCAACTACTATCTGATCTCCAGCTGGCCCAAAGAAGCCAAGGACGATCCACAAAGCCGCTTCATCAACGAACGCAGCCACGCCAACATCCAGAAGGACGGCACCTATTCCGTCATCCCGCGCATGTGGGGCGGCGAAACCACGGCCGACGAGCTGCGCCGCATCGCCGATGCGGCAGACAAGTACAAGGTGCCGACCATCAAGGTCACCGGCGGCCAGCGCATCGACTTGCTGGGCGTGAAGAAAGAGGATTTGGTCGGCATCTGGAAAGACATCGGCATGCCCAGCGGCCACGCCTACGCCAAGGCGCTGCGTACGGTGAAGACCTGCGTGGGCAGCGAATGGTGCCGCATGGGCACGCAGGACAGCACCCAGATGGGCAAGGACCTGGAGCGCGCGATGTGGCGCATGTATGCACCGCACAAGGTCAAGTTCGCCGTATCGGGCTGCCCGCGCAACTGCGCCGAAGCCGGCATCAAGGACGTGGGCGTGATCGGTGTCGACAGCGGCTGGGAGATGTACATCGCCGGCAACGGCGGCATCAAGACCGAGGTCGCGCACTTCCTAGTGAAAGTGAAAACTGCCGCCGAAGTGCTGGAATACACCGGCGCCTTCTGCGAGCTGTACCGCCAGGAAGGCTGGTACCTGGAGCGTACCGTGCACTACGTGGCACGTGTGGGCTTGGACTATGTGAAGAAACGCATCCTGGAAGACGAAGCCGGCCGCAAGGCGCTGTGGGAACGCCTGCAGTTCGCACTGGACGGTGAGCCCGATCCCTGGTTCGACTTCAAGGACGCGCAGGTCGACACCCGCCAGTTTGCGACTCTCAGCGCCTGAGCCCATGCAACGTCGGATCGTCATGGTTACCTTGGCAAGTGGCACATGCGCCATGCTGGGCTTCAATGCCTGGGCGGAAATTGCCAGCCTGGGTGACGCCATCAATAAAGCCGGGCGGCAACGCATGCTCAGCCAACGGATGAGCAAAGCATGGCTCGCGGTGATGCAAGGTGTGGAGGTTGATAAAGCACGCAAGGTGCTGACCCAATCCGTCGCGCTGTTTGAAGAGCAACTGGCAGACCTGCGCCGCTTCGCATCCAGCGCTGAGCTGCGTGAAACCTACAGCCAGGTGGAACCACAATGGACGGCTTTCAAAGCTGGCCTGTTGAACAAAGATGCCAAGCGTGCGGACGCTGTTGCATTGCTGCAGCAGGATGCCAAAGTGCTGGCTTTATCAAACCAAGGCACACTGCAATTTGAATCGACGCTCGACAAGCCCGTGGGCAAATTGGTCAACGTCTCGGGCCGGCAACGCATGCTCAGCCAGCGCATGGCCAAGTTCTACCTGGCTAGCACCTTGCTGCTGGACCCGTCTATCAGTCTGAAAGAGATCGACAAAGCCCGCACGGAATTCCTGGCGGCCATGCAGTTGCTACGCAGTGCACCGCAGACCACGCAGCGCATCCAGGAGCAACTCGCACTGGCCGATGGCCAATGGGTATTTTTTGACGGTGCCCTCCAGCATTTGAAGAATGGGGATGCGCGCCCGCAATCCATGGCCGATGTTTTCAATACCAGTGAAAACCTGCTCGCCACCATGGACCGGGTAACAACCTTGTTCGCCGCACTTGATGTCTAAAAAGACATTCAGCGCCCACCCCCTATAAACGGATAGCTACAAAAGGAATAGCAAAATGAGTGAATGGAAAGTCATCTGCAAAGTCGACGACATCCCGGTACTAGGCTCGCGCCGCGTGACCCGTGCCCAGGGCATGGACGTGGCCGTGTTCCGCAACAGCCAGGACGAAGTCTTTGCCCTGCTGGACCGGTGCCCACACAAAGGCGGTCCGCTGAGCCAGGGCATCGTCTTCGGCACCAGCGTAGCCTGCCCGCTACACAACTGGAGCATTGGTCTGTGTGACGGCCAGGCCGCTGCACCCGACGTGGGCTGCACGCCCAAGTTCAGCGTCAAGGTGGTGGACGGAACCGTACACCTGAGCCCGCAGGAACTGGCGACCGTAGGGCTGGAGTTCACCGCCCCTGTTGCTGGCCCCGCCCACAAAACCCCTGAAAAAGCCTGAGTACCGCTACGCCGCGCCCATGACCACGCCCATCGAAACCAAATCCACCTGCCCCTACTGCGGCGTCGGCTGCGGCGTAGTTATCGAATCTGTTGGCACGCAGATCACTGGCGTGCGCGGCGACCCCGACCACCCGGCCAACTTTGGCCGCTTGTGCACCAAGGGTTCGACCCTGCACCACACGGCCAGCGCCGCGGTCACGATGCAGACCCGCTTGCTGCACCCGATGCAGCGCCTGCAGCGTGACCAGGCACCGAAGCGCGTGTCCTGGGATCACGCCCTGGGTATGGCCGCGCGTAAGTTCGCCCAGGTGGTCCAGGAGCACGGACCGGACGCCGTGGGCTTCTACATCTCCGGCCAACTGCTGACCGAGGACTACTACGTCTTCAACAAGCTGGCCAAGGGCCTGATCGGCACCAACAATATCGACACCAACTCGCGCCTGTGCATGAGCAGCGCCGTGGCCGGCTACAAGGCCACACTGGGTGCCGACGCGCCCCCGCCCTGCTACGACGACGTGAACCACACGCACTGCATCTTCATCGTGGGCAGCAACACGGCCTGGGCCCACCCCATCCTGTTCCGCCGCATCGAGGACGCGAAGAAGGCCAATCCGGCGATGAAGATCATCTACGCCGACCCGCGCCGCACCGACACTGCCGAGATCGCCGACCTGTATCTGCCCATCCAGCCCGGCACCGACGTGATGCTGTTCAACGGCATGCTGCACATCATGCTGTGGGAAGGCTGGACCGATGCCGCTTATATCGCCGCCCACACCAATGACTTCGACGCACTGAAGGCCACGGTACGCGACTGCACGCCCGATCTGGTGGCGCAAATCTGCGGCATCAGCAAACAAGATCTGCACACTGCCGCCCGCCTGTTTGCCACCTCCAAGGCCACACTCAGCCTGTACTGCCAGGGCCTGAACCAATCCAGCAGCGGCACGGCCAAAAACGCGGCGCTGATCAACCTGCACCTGGCCACGGCGCAGATCGGTAAGCCCGGCGCCGGCCCGTTCTCGCTCACCGGCCAGCCCAACGCCATGGGCGGCCGCGAAGTCGGCGGTATGGCGAACTTGCTCAGCGGCCACCGCGACCTGGCCAACCCAGACCACCGCGCCGAAGTCGCAGCGCTATGGGGCGTGCCCGATGTGCCCGCCACACCCGGCAAGACCGCCGTGGAAATGTTCCAGGCCGCGGCCGACGGTGACATCAAGGTGCTGTGGATCGCCTGCACCAACCCGGCCCAGAGCATGCCCGACCAGGCCCTGGTGCGCCGCGCCTTGCAACGCGCCGAGCTGGTCATCGTGCAAGAAGCCTTTGCCACCACCACCACCTGCGAATACGCCGACCTGCTGCTGCCGGCCACCACCTGGGGCGAAAAAACCGGCACCGTGACCAATTCCGAACGCCGCATCAGCCGCGTGCGGCCGGCCGTTGCCGCCCCTGGTGAAACCCGGCACGACTGGTCGATCGCCGTCGAATTCGCCCAACTACTGGAAAGCGAACTCGGTCGCCCCGCCGCGCTGTTCAACTACGCCACAGACGAATCCATCTGGAACGAACACCGCGAGTCCACCCGTGGCCGCGACCTGGACATCACCGGCATGAGCTACGCCATGCTGGATGCCGCCCCCCAGCAATGGCCGCTGCCCACAGGCGAAAGCACCGGCAAGGCACGGCTGTACGAAGACGGCATCTTCCCCACCGCTGACGGTAGGGCCAAGTTCGCCAACACCGTCTACCAACCGGTGGCTGAGCCACGCGAAGCCCGCTACCCCTTCTCCCTGACCACCGGCCGCCTGCGCGACCAATGGCATGGCATGAGCCGCACCGGCACCGTGGGCCGCCTGTTTGGCCACGTGGCCGAACCCAGCATCCAGATGCACCCGCAAGACATGGCGCGCCGCCTATTGAACGAAGGCGACCTGGTCCACGTGACCAGCCGGCGCGGCTCTATCATGGTACCGCTGCAATCCAGCCCCGAAGTCGGCATGAGCCAGGCCTTCATCGCCATGCACTGGGGTGAAGAATTCCTCAGCGGCGTCAGCGCAAGCGGCGAGCGCCTGACCGGTGTGAATGCGCTGACCACCTCGGCCTACTGCCCCACATCGAAACAGCCCGAGCTGAAGCACGCAGCGGTGAAGATATTGAAAGCCGAGCTGCCCTGGTCCCTGCTGGGCGTGGCCTGGCTGCCCGACGACCAGGCGCTGGCGGCACGCGAGCAGCTCAAGGCACTGATGGTGCAATTCCCCTACGCCAGCGTCGTACCCTTTGGCCGCGAACGCAGCGGCCTGCTGTTCCGTGCGGCCAGCCATGAAACGCCCCCTGACGAAGTGCTGGCGCGCATCGAAAAGCTGCTGGGGCTGGACGCAGCAGATGTGCTGCGCTACGCGGACAAAAAGAAAGGCCAACGCCGCGCTGTACGCCTGGCCCGCGAAGGCGACGCCGTGCAACTCACCGGCTTTGTGCTGGCCGGCGATACCAGCGCCGAGAGTTGGATCAAAACCCTGCTGCAAGACGAGCTGCCCGCCCAGGCCTATGGCCGCCTGCTGTTGGTACCCGGCAGCAAGGCACCGGTGGCGGTCAAGGCGCGCGGGACCCAGGTCTGCACCTGCTTCAACGTAACCGAAGACGCCATCAACGCCGAGCTGACCCAATGCCGTGGCTTTGAAGACGAACGCCTGGGCCAATTGCAAACCAAGCTGAAATGCGGCACTAACTGCGGCTCCTGCCTGCCGCAGTTGCGGCGTATGGTGCGCGCGACGATGCCAACGGCGCAACCGGCCTGAGCGCGCGCCGTCCGTCATTCCGCAAATAACTTTTTGTTATCAGCCATCCGCGACAATCAGGCCATGGGAATCAGCCACTACATCAAAGAAATCGGCCGCGGCAAAGACGGCGCACGGGCGCTGTCGCGTGAACAAGCCACCGACCTGTTCGGCCAGGTGCTGGACGGCGGCCTGACCGATCTGGAAATCGGCGCCTTCTGCCTGGCCATGCGGATCAAGGGCGAGACCGCCGCCGAAATGGCCGGCTTTCTGGATGCCACCCGAGCCCGGCTGCAATTGGTCCCTGTAGGCGACCGCCCGGTCGTCGTACTGCCCAGCTACAACGGCGCACGCAAACTGCCGGTACTGACCCCACTGCTGGCCCTGCTGCTGGCCCGCGAAGGCCTGCCGGTGCTGGTGCACGGCACGGCCACCGAGTCCAGCCGCGTCACTGCACAAAATGTGCTTTTGGCGCTGGATATACCTGCGCTAACAGCTATTAAATCCATAGCAAATGGCAAAGTCTGCTTTGCCAGCACCGAGCTGCTCTGCCCCGGCCTGAAACGCCTGCTGGACGTGCGCCGCGTGGTCGGCCTGCGCAACCCGGCGCACAGCCTGGTCAAGCTGATGGCGCCCTGCGCCGGCCCCAGCCTGGTGGTCAGCAGCTATACCCACCCCGAATACGCGGTGTCCATGGCAGCCACTT
Organism: Rhodoferax sp. GW821-FHT02C08; assembly: GCF_059421805.1. Classification (NCBI taxonomy): domain Bacteria; kingdom Pseudomonadati; phylum Pseudomonadota; class Betaproteobacteria; order Burkholderiales; family Comamonadaceae; genus Rhodoferax; species Rhodoferax sp. GW821-FHT02C08. Next base: position 82,079 of record NZ_JBWKVR010000003.1, on the reverse strand, counting down.
TTGCCTTGATGAAAACCAACGCCTTGCTGCTGCGCGGCACCGAAGGCGAAGTCGTGGCCGACCCGCGCCGCGCGCCACAAATGACCTCCTATCTGCACGGCCAGCCCCAGGTGGTGCAGGAAGCCCATGCCGGCCCGCTCGCCACCGTGCCCGAGCTACCCAAAGAGATTGACGTAGACACCACCGCCGCCTATACCCAAGATGTGCTTGCTGGACGCAAACCGGTTCCCGCCCCTATCGCCCAGCAGGTGGAACATATCTTGCGCATCACAGAACTAATCGCTACCCACACTGCAGCCCATAGCCCCGCCCACGTATGAACAACACCGCATCCACCTCTTTCCAGCCCGGCATGGTTCACCTGGTCGGCGCCGGCCCTGGCGACCCGGAATTGCTGACGCTGAAAGCGCTCAAAACCATCCAGGCCGCCACCGTGCTGCTGGTGGACGACTTGGTGAGCGAAGACATCGTGGCCTATGCCCCACCCACGGCGCGCATCGTCCATGTGGGCAAGCGCGGCGGCTGCAAATCCACGCCCCAGGCCTTCATTGAAAAACTCATGATCATGGCCGCCCGCGAAGGCGAAAACGTGGTGCGCCTGAAGGGCGGCGACCCGTTCATCTTCGGCCGTGGCGGCGAAGAGGTAGAACACCTGCAGGCCGCCGGCATACAGGTCAATGTCGTCAACGGCATCACATCGGGTCTCGCCGCCGTTACATCGCTGGGCGTGCCACTGACCCACCGCGAACATGCGCACGGCGTCATCTTCATCACTGGCCATGCCAAGCCTGGCGATGCAGGCACAGACTGGCGCGCCCTGGCTGCCACCGCCTTCAGCGCTAAACTGACCCTGGTGATTTACATGGGCGTCAGTGGCGCCCGAAAGATCCAGGACGAACTGCTATCCGGCCTGCCCGCCAGCACCCCGGTCGCCGTGGTGCAAAACGTATCCCTGCGCACCCAGCGCCACGCCATCACCCACTTGGGCGCGCTGCACGACACCATCGAGAGCGAACAACTGGGCAGCCCGTCCATCATGGTTGTGGGTGATGTGGTGCGAGGGCTGCAAGCCGTTTCACAAAGCCCGCGCGTCCACGCAGCCTGAATCCACGTTCACGCCCCTACCCGCAAAAAAGCGGCCAGATCAGCGGCGTCACCATACGAAGAATTCCACCCCAAATGGCGGCAACGGCGCCATGCCTGGTCAATCGGGGAAGCACTCTGGTGTAAGTGTCGAATTTTCTTACAATTTCAACAATTCCCATACATTCAAGGACTTAAATCTTTTCCAAAAAAGCTATAAGTCTTTGAATTTTATGGAGATTTCCCCATGGTCAGCTACAAGGCATGGTAATTGCTGTAATTTACACAGCAATTAAAAGTTACTGCAAAACACCGAACGCCAGGACGCAAAATGTCAAACCATATCCACACTCCCGACAGCGAGGCCGCAGCACCTGACGCAACACTGAGTCATGCAGGGCTTAGCACAGATGCGATGGCGCGTAGGCGCATGCTCTTGAAGAGTCTAGGTAAGGGCTCAACCGTCGTCGCTGCAGCCGCAGTTCCCATGCATACCCTGGCGACGACCGTGACTTCATCCGGCCAGCTGTGCTCGGTCTCAGGTGTCATGTCGGGCGTTCACTCGCAAGTGACCAATCGTACTGTTTGCATGGGCTACAGCCCCGGCTACTACAAGATGTGCTCGCACTGGCCCAATTACAACCCCGTCACCGGCCATGCAACCAACTACGTTGGAACCAAGTCGTTTACGGAAAACTCAACGTTCAAATCGGTATTTGGCAGTGGAAGCACGGGTGGGTTGCTCTACATTATGAATAATGACACGAACACCGAGTACTTCCATTGGATAGCGGCACTGCTGAATGCCTGTGGTGGCTCCCTAGCCCAAAACTTCCCGTATACGCCCAAGCAAGTCATTGATTTGTATAACTCGGCAGAACCTACGCACACCAATGCCTTGAATTTCTTCAAGTCGTACCTGGAAAGCTAAATATATTTTGCCCAACGCGTCAAAGACAACTTCGTACCAAATAAACCCTGCGATTCGCCTGCATTGGGCCTCTTGGGATGATGAGTACGTAGTCTTTGACGAAACCTCCGGGCAAACACACCAGCTCGACTCCGTGCGGGCTTTCATCCTCAATACTTTGTGCAATGGCGCATCCAATTCGGACACAATAGTCTCAGAACTCTCCCAGATTGCGTATTTGGCCGAGAATTCGGATCTCCCGAAATTGACAGAGGATATTTTGGTTGAACTCTCCACCAACGGACTATTGGAAGCAGTGAACGCATGAAACTTGGAGAAGTACCTGCATCCAAGATAAAAGATAGATTGAAATCAAATGGGCTGATCTTAAAAATCGGCCCATTTTCATTTCGGATCATCTCTCCCATCCATGCCGTGTCTGAAGGCTTGGCAACCCTCTACACAGACTATCCGGTTCTGGAAGACGAAGAGTTTGCCGACTTTACAGTGACGATTGCAGAAGGATCTGGCATTCGGCGCTGGACCCGCCGCCAGGCCATTTTCAAATTTGACGGCAACGAGCCTTTCATCCCCTTGCCGCAGGACCACGCATTTCCGTTGCTGGAATGGTCCATGAACTGGTGCATCGCCATGTACGCGCACCAGTACCTCCTATTGCATTCCGCCGTCATTGAAAAGAATGGATTCGCTGCCATCATGCCTGCCCCGCCAGGCTCCGGCAAAAGCACACTTTGTGCCGGCTTGACGCACCGAGGCTGGCGGCTGCTGTCGGATGAGTTGGCGCTTATTTCACTGCAGGACGCCTCCATCACGCCGCTGGGGCGCCCCATCAGCCTCAAAAACCAGTCTATCGACGTAATTCGTGGGTACGTACCGGGGGCGGTCTTCAGCAAAGTCGTGCATGAAACGTCCAAAGGCAGTGTGTCGCTGCTCAAGGTGCCGTCGGAGCACATCGCACGCATCCAGGACACAGCACGGCCGCGCTGGGTCATCTTCCCCAAATATGTGGCCGGTGCCCAACCCCAGATGACGCCCCGCTCCAAAGCCAACAGCATGCTGGAACTGGGCCGCAACTCCTTCAACTACATGGTATTGGGCTTGAAGGGATTTGAGACTTTGTCCCAAGTGGTGGACGCCAGCGCATGCTTTGATTTTCGCTACAGCCAGCTGGATGATGCCGTGGCCGCATTCGATGCACTGGCCACCGGGAGTGCCGCGTGAGCGCCAACCTGCTGACCCCGGTATGGGCCGACTCCAGTTGGCGCCCCAACTATTCGGTACGTGAATGGGAGGCACTGCTGGGCCAGGCACGCCAATCCCGCTTGCTGGCGCGCCTGGCTTGCCATCTGCTGGACAGCGAACGGCTGAGCCAAGTTCCGCCTGGACCACGTCCCCACCTGGAAAGTGCCTTGCGCCTGGCAGACAGGCAGCAGCATGAAATCCGCTGGGAGGTCGATCAAATTTGCAAGGCATTGCGTCCCCTGGGCATACCCGTGGTACTGCTCAAAGGCGCGGCCTATCTGATGGCCGATCTGCCTGCGGCGCGTGGGCGCCTGTTTGCCGACATCGACATCCTGGTCCCCAAAGACCAGATCGAGATCGCCGAAAGCGCGCTGCTGGGCGCCGGCTGGATTTCGGATGAACGCGATGCCTACAACCAGCGCTACTACCGGCAGTGGATGCATGAAATCCCGCCACTGCGGCACGTGCGCCGCGATTCGTTCATCGACCTGCACCACACGATCACCCCCCCAACCTCACGCTTCAATGTCGACGGCCAGAGGTTGCTGCAAGACATCCAGCCATTGGCCGGCCAGCCTGGTCTGTTTGTGCTCGCGCCGGTGGATATGGTCTTGCACAGCTCCGTACATCTCTTCCAGGAAGGTGAATTCGGCCATGGGCTGCGTGACCTGCTGGACCTGCGCGACATGCTGAATGATTTCGGCCGCCAAACTGACTTCTGGGAGCACCTGCTCCACCGTGCGGACCTGCTGGGTTTGGGCATACCGCTTTTCCACGCTTTACAGCAGATTCAACATTTGTTTGGATTCCAGCTACCCACCCAGCTGCAGAGCCGTGTAGACAAAATGGGCCCAAGCACCTTGTCCCGCAAATTCATGGCATGGGCACTAGGCCTCGCATTGCAACCCAACCACCCCAGCTGCAACAGCCGCTGGACAGGGCTCGCACGCTGGTTGCTGTATGTGCGCTCCCATGCCTTGCGCATGCCCTTGCACTTGCTACTGCCGCATCTGGTCCGGAAATCCTGGATGCAACACTTTCCGGCAAAAGACTAAGGACCTGCTGCTCACGGCGCATAGGCCCGGACCATGCGCGCCAGCTCAGGATCCGTGGTCGCCAAGCCCGCACTTTGCACTGCCATCGGTGGCAACCACAGCTCCAGTACCCCAGGCGTAGCCGGCAACCGGTCGGGCAGATCACGTATCCATGGCACCGTACCAGGCGGAGACCAGGGCTCGCCGACAAAGCGGGCTAGCACCTGGGCGCAATTCTTCGCCGCCAAATCCCCCCGGTCGTGCAGCAAAAAAGTAGCACGTGGCCACGGCACAGGGCGGCGCTGCTGGCGCAGATCGGCGCTGCGCACCACGTTCTCCACCGGGGCGATCTGCACCGCCGCCCCCGCCACCTGGTCGGCTACCAACTTGATGCGGTCACGCAGCGTATTCGCCGCCAGCAAAGACCCGGCGTCGTACACCTGCATATAGACCAGCGTCTTGCCCGGTGGCCGGCTGCAGGCCTGAGAGACCTCCTCGGCACTGGGCATACCTGCCTCTAGCGGTACGGTGCCCGGTGCCGCACTGGCAGGCTTGGCGGGTATGGCAGGGCCCGGCGTGCCCACTGGAGCAGGTAGCGAGGCCACCACCGCCGGCTCCTTGTGCAGCAGGGCCCAGACCGACGGCGCATCCCAATACTGGGCCAGCTGTTTCCATTTTTTGTCGGCATCCAGCGCCTGCTGCTCGGGCCCATCCCGGGGCAGCCAGTAGTTCATGGCCGATGCATCGCCCAGCGGACGCTTGACCTCGCTGCATAAATGTTCCTGCATGCGCTGGTAGTTGGCACGGCAGTCTGGCGCCATCGCGGCCTCGGTGCCGCTGTCCACCGGCTTCTCGCACTGCTGCGCCATTTGCTGCACCAGGCGGTCCACACCCTTGGCGTCCAGGGGGCGCATGGCCGGGCTGTCGCGGCGCTGCAGCAAGTCCAGGGTCTGCGTCAGCAGGTGTTCCGGCAGTTTGGGACAGCTCCAATCCTGCACGGCCAGGCCTTCCGAAACCTTGATGAACAGCTGGCGGGTTTCGGTCTGGTCGTCATGGCTTTGGCGCTGCAGCTGGTCTTGCACCTGCCACAGCGACAACACCAGCGTGCCCGATGCGCCCAGGCCCAGCGTGGTACCAATGGCCGCGGCCCGCGCACCGCGCCGCCACACGGGCTCGCTGGGAGCGGCATCGCCGACCCTGGCGCCGCTCAGGCGTGCCGCCACGTCGATGCCATGCCGGGCCTTGCTACGCCAGCCGGGCAGTTGACCCAGCCAGTCGTCGGTCAGTGCGCGGCCAAAGTCCTCGCCCAAGCGGTGGTAACTCTCCCACTGGGCTTCGTCGAACGACTGGTCCACCGTGGACTCGTGCGGGAAACTGGGGTGTTTTTGCGCATAGGCCAGCACATCCACATCCAACGCGTCATGGAGATTCGGCTTGACCACCAGCAACGTGCCCTCGGGCCGCATGGGCCGACCATCGGCACCCGGCCGCTCGCGGTAGCGGATGCGCGCCAGCATCACGCCGCGGCAGGAGTGGTTGTTGGGCATGTCCTCGGGTGACAGCACGGTAACGCCGCTGCCATCGGACACCAGCTTGCGCGCCGCCTCGGCATGGCTGTAGAAGTCGATCTCGGCGCCAAAGTCGATACGTGCCTTGCGCACCAGGTTTTCCAGGTCGCTGAACTCGTAGTTGGCGTCGCAGCTGGCGTCGGACAAGATGATGAAATCCAGCTCGCGCTTGAGCAGCGCATACACACCCGTGTTCTCAAAATGCCCGCCGTCCGACAGATACCACCAGGGCCGGTCCAGGCCGAAAAAGGTGGCCGAGGCCTCGCTGACCAGCATCATCGGCTTGGGTATACCCAGCCAGGCCAGGCGGCTGCCCCAGCGCAGCTTGGCGTGCTCCTGCGGGGCCCGCATCCAGTAACCCAGGCGCACCCCCATGAGGTACAGCAACAGCGCCAGCCCGCGCGAGGTGTAAGCCCCCGCGCCAGACGATGCAGCAGCCCCCGACACCGCCACCCAGCGCCCCACAGAGCCGGCGTCGTGATGCCGGCGCAAGGCCATGAATGCATCAGGCCCGATCTCGAAACCGCGCCAGCTGGCCGTCACGGCCGTGCCCTTGCGGTCCGCGTTGTACAAGCCGCTGCGGTCATCGCGGGTCTGGTTCAGGCAGGTATTCACCAAATGCACTGGCCCGCCTTGCAATTCTGGCGCATAGGTACCCAGGCGCTGGTCGTCGCCCTCCACCACCTGGGTGACACTGGGGTGGTGCTGACTGGGCTGGTCCAGACGGCGCACCGGATTGCCCACCGCCAAATAGGCCCGTGCCAAGCGGGCCCGGTAGAAACTGTGCAGCGAAGAGGTGTTGGCCATCTGCGCGTTGCCCGCTGTCAGCAGCATCCACAGCGCCCAGGCCGACAGCAACAGCAGCAGGCGCAAGGTGGCCGGCATATCGCTGAACGCGGGAAAGGTGATAGGTGAAAACACAAACCACTGCAACAACACCAGCCAGAACATCACCAGCAGCCCAAAGCCCAGCTGGCTGCCCCAATTCACTATGCGCGGCAACCAGTCCTGCGCCTGCTTGCTGGTTTCTGCCGCCATCTGCTGCAGCGGCTGCACCAGATTGCGCAGAACTAGCAGCACCAGGCCCCCTACCCCCACGCCACGCCACAGCCAGGGCAGGTTGCGATCGTCCAGCAGCGCCTCCAGCAGCCACCAGCTGCACCAGTCCAGCAAGCCCACCAGCAACAAACCCAAGACCCCCAGCAACACGGCGCGCAAGGCCGTGGTCAGATGGTGGCGCACCAAGGCCACCCGCAAGGAATACGCGCCGCGCGATAACCACAGCCAGCCGACCACACAGGCCTGCCCCAGGGTCAGGGATGCCATGCCCAGCGCGATCAGGTTCAGCCAGCCCGGGCCGTCGCGCAGCGCAGCAGTCCAGCCCAGCGCCACCACCTGCACCCAAAGCAGCACGGTGCACAGGGCCGCCACCAGCAAAAACATGCCGCCGCGCAAGCCCGGTCCACGCCGGCGTATGGGCCCGCCCGGCGGCGCATCGCGCACCGCCCAGTAGCCGGCCACCAGGCCCGGCGTCAAAGCCAGATAGAACAGCAAGGCAAACACCCACCAGGGCGTGCCCCAGGGGGCCCAGGCATCCAGCCAGCGCTGCCGGTGCTGCAGCAAATGCGGCGCAATTACCAGCGCCCCCAGCAGGATGCTGGTAAACATGAATTCCATATGGATGGCCAGCCAGGCGCGCCAATAGGTGGCCACGGCGATGCCGGTATCGCGCGAGCCGGCCGGCGTTAGGTAGCGGCCATTGCGGCGCAGCCACTGCAGCACCGGCGAACCACTGCCGGCCATCAAGGCCTGCGCCCGCTGGATTCCGTAACTGGCCACCAAGCGCCCCCACATGGCGCCGATATAGCCACCGCCCGACACGGTAGACAAATAATCCACCCGGCCCAGCAGGCCGTCGCTGGCTAGGTCCCGCTGTGGCGCCGCAGGCGGCTGGGCGGGCCGGCTGCGGTTCTGGGCCAGGCCGCGCAGCAGGCCCAGCGCAAACGTGGCACTGCGCACTCCGCCGCCCGACAGAGCCACACCGACACGCGGCAGCTCCAGCGCGGCAGGATCGGCCTGCGCCTGCACTTCGCCCAGCACCAGCCTGCGGCGTGCGGCCACGGCCTGGCTCTCGGCCTCCACCAGGGCATGCAGGCTATCGGGTAGCGGGCTGGACGTTGCGGGCATGGCGGCCTCCTTGCGCCGTCAATACAAACCGGTAGCGGCCTGGAAGCAGCGGTGCCCGCATTCTGAACCTATGGCCGCTGTGGCGCATCCCCCCGATGTGCATGCGCAGCCGCTGGCTATCCAGCACATTGCTATACATTAGATAGCTATCAGCGCAGATAACACCTGCGCCAACAGCCAAATTCTCAGACACTCCCATGCTGCATTTTTTTCGAACCCGCTGGCTGCAATTGGCCGGCAATACCCGTGGCGTGCTGCTCGTCATGCTGGCCATGCTGTGCTGGTCGGTGCTGGACGCCTGTAACAAGCGGCTGATGGCCGAAGGCGTTGCTCCCACGCAGGTTCTGTTTCTGCAAGCTAGCCTGGTCCTTCTGCTGCAAATACCCGCTGTGCTATGGACCAGAGGCCGCATCATTGCCACACACAACCCGTACATGCATCTGCTGCGTGCCGGTTTCATCGTGACCTCGGCGGCCTGCGCAGCCTGGGCGGTATCGCACCTCCCTCTGGCCGAGGCCAGCGCCTACCTGATGACGGGCTCGCTGTTCATGTTGCCGCTGGGCGTATGGCTGCTGGGCGAGCGCCCGCACTGGCTGCGCTGGCTGGGGGTGGCCGTAGGCTTTGGCGGCGTGCTGACCATTCTGCAGCCCGGCGCCGCCGCCTTCCAGCCGGCCGCTCTGGTGGCCTTGTTCGGCGCGTTGATGGAGGCCATGCTGGGCGTGGTGCTGAAGAAATACTCTGGCTCGGAACATCCCATCGCCGTGCTGACCTGGAGCCAATCCGCCTGCTGGATCAGCTTTGGCGTACTCAGCGGCTTTAGCCTGCCCAGCGTGCCATCCGCTTTGTGGGGCCTGTTGCCGCTGGTGGCGCTGTCGGCCTCGGGGATTTACCTGGCCTACTTTTTCGCCTACCGCGCAGGGGATGCTTCGGCGGTGGAGGCCGGCAGCTTTTCACTGCTGCTGTTCAGTCCTACCCTGGGCTATGTGTTCTTTGCCGAAAGTCCGGCCGCTGCGTTCTGGGCCGGCGCGGGGCTGCTGGTCTGCGGCATTGCCTTGGTGATTGTGGAGCCCAGCGGGCATGCACCCTGAAGCCTTGCACTGTCGCTTGCTACATTTTCAGTAGCAACCAGTATAGATAGCAAGCGCGCAAGAGCCTCAAAAGGCTAAAAACAAAAAAAATGGGGATGGATGCTTAGGCCCGCGCTTTACCGGGGGTCTGCGGCCAAAGCCCTGGCGGTTTGCGCCAGGCTTTGTAAAATCCACCGCATTCCGGTTTCCAATAAAAACATGCTGCCCTTGCAGCAGCTTCGTGCCCAGTCCGAACGTGTGTCGGACCCGGTACGCCCATGGCCCAGGTTGCCGCCTGGGCCATGTGTTCTGCGGGCGGTTGTAAGGCAATTTGCAACCGCTCTTTTCTTTTTCTGCCTCCCCACCCCACGTGCCTTGTAGCGCGCATCGCCAGCCTGTGTCCTCGGGTCTTTTCTATGCTTGGGCGCTACGGCATTCTGGCGCAGCCCCGCTCGGCACGCATCCCCCCAATTGGGCATAAAGCCGCCAATTGCCAGTCAAGTTGGTAATCAGGTGTATCCGCTGTGCGCCACGAATAGCTATATTTTCAATAGCTGTCTGCACAGGCAGAATCTGCGCTAGCGGCCCAAATACTTCACAGCCCCCAGACCCGCACAACGCCCGCTGGCCATGCTCGCCGTGAGCAGATAGCCGCCCGTGGGAGCCTCCCAGTCCAGCATCTCGCCGGCGCAGAACACGCCCGGCAGCGGCTCCAGCATCAGGTCGGTGCCCAGGGCTTCGAAAGCCACACCGCCGGCACTGCTGATGGCCTCATCGATCGGGCGTGTGGCTACCAGGCGGATCGGCAGGGCTTTGATGGCAGCGGCCAGCGCGGCCGGGTTCTGGAAGCTGGCCTTGTCCAGCAGCTCGTGCAGGATGGCGGCCTTGATGCCGTCCAGGCCCAGGCGGCTTTTCAAATGGCTGGACAGCGAACGCGTGCCGCGCGGGTGGCTCACCTCGGCCAGCACACGTTCGGCGGTTTTGTCGGGTAACAGGTCCAGGTAGACGGTGGCGCTGCCGTTCAGCGCAATTTCATCGCGCACCATTGCCGAGGCGGCATACACCAGGCTGCCCTCGATACCGGTGGCCGTGGCGACGAATTCGCCCTGGCGGCGAAAGCTGTCGCCGGCCGCATTGGTGAAGGACAGGGCCACGGTCTTGAACGGCTGGCCGGCAAAACGGCTGCGGAAATGCTCTGTCCAGCCCGCCACGTCAAAGCCGCAGTTGGCTGGCTGCAGCGGCAGCACCGGCACGCGGGCCGCCTGCAGCAAGGGCACCCAGGCGCCATCGGAACCCAGCCGGGCCCAGCTGCCGCCACCCAGGGCCAGCACCACCACGTCCGCCATGGCCTGCACCGGGCCTTTGGGGGTTTCGAAATGCCAGGCAGCACCCTCCAGCCCCACCCAGCGGTGGCGCATATGAAACTGCACACCCGCCGCGCGCAGCCGGTGCAGCCAGGCGCGCAGCAGCGGGGCTGACTTCATGTCTTTGGGGAACACGCGGCCGGAGCTGCCCACAAAAGTCTCCACACCCAGGCCCTGGGCCCAGTCGCGCAGCTGCGCAGCGCCCAGGTCTTGCAACCAGGGTGCGACCTGCTCCTGCCGCGCACCAAAGCGGCTGGCGAACAGCTCCGCGGGCTCGGAATGCGTCAGGTTCAAACCGCCCTTGCCTGCCAGCAGAAACTTGCGCCCCACCGAGGGCATGGCGTCGAACAGCTGCACGGCGACACCAGCCTGTGCCAGCACCTCGGCCGCCATCAGGCCAGCCGGGCCACCGCCTATGACCAGTGCGGTTTTGCCCTTGGGCGTCATTTCGTCTTGCATGCCATCTTTCAGTGAGGTTCGGTAAGGAATGAGGGGGTGCCCGTGCCACGGTTACGGCGCCGGTCAGCGGAAGGTCGCAAAGGAGATGGGCTGCAGGCCAGGCCAAGCAGGTGCAACACCGCTGAAACAATGGGCTTCCACAATCCGGCCAGCAGCTGGGCAGCCACACACGGGGCAGGCCCGCAAACCCTGCATTATCCAAGAACCGGAGACACCTATGACGGTAGTTCTAAGCCTATTGGGCGTGGCCCTGGTCCTATACGCCGGCCTGGCCATCGCGGCGGCTGCGTCCTACCCCAGGCACTGAGGGCTCTTTCGTTCAAGATGGCGGGCCGTATGTCGATATAAAGAGAACATCCGATTGCGCAGACAAGGGTGTAGCAACAGCCCCACGGCCTCCATGCCTGCGAGACACACCACCATGCGCAAAGACAGCCGCCTGCTTCTCACTCTTCGCCCCCTGCTGGGCAGCGCCCTGCTGTGGCTGGCTACGCAAGCCTGCGCTTTGACATCCGACGAGATCACCAGCCGTGGCTGGGTGCGGATAGGCGTGCTGGCCGGCCAGCCGCTTTACGGCTCCACCAACGAGAAGGGCCAGATGGTGGGCTACGACATCGATGTGGCCCAGGTGTTGGCCGGCTATCTGGGCGTGAAGGCCGAGCTCATCCCCCTGCCACCGCCGGCGCGCATCAACGCCCTGCTGGATGGCAAGGTGGACTTTTTGGTCGCCACCCTGGCGCCCACACCCGAGCGCGCCAAGCTGGTGCTGTTTACCGAACCCTATAACGCCTTTCGCATGGTGGCAGTCGCCAACGCCAGTCTGCCCCTGGCCGGGCTGGACGAGCTGCGCGGCAAGCGCGTCAGCCTGAACCAGGGCTCCAGCCAGGAAAGCTATCTGCTGAAGACCAATCTGGCCGGCATGCAGCTACAGCGCTACCTGGACGACACCCTGGCTTTCCAGGCCGTCGTGGCCAACCAGGTGGATGTGGTGGTATTGCCGGAAACCGTGGCCCGGGAAGCCATACTGCGCCACCCGGACGCCAAGCTGGCGGTGAAGTTCACGCTGTTCAACCAGGGCAATGCCATGGCGGTGAAGCTGCCCGAGATCGAACTGCGCAACTGGCTGAACAAGGCCATCGACAGAATGCGCGCCTCCGGCGAGCTGGACAAGATTTCCATCAAATGGACGGGCAGCGCCGCGCCCAAATAAGCTGGACATTTACCGGGCGCGTTTAGTGCCCGGCCGGCACAGAATCACTGGGGCAGGTCACCCACCGGGCGCCCCAGCCATTTGATCGCCATTTTGTCCAGGTCACCATTCTTGCGTGCGTCGGCGATGATGCCGTTGATCACCAAACGCAGCTTGTCTTCCCCTTTGGCCACGCCGATATAGTTAGGACTGTCTTTCAGCAACAGCTTGAACTCGGTGCTGACCTTGGGGTTCTGTTGCATCATATTGCCCGCCACGGACGCGCCCACGGCAATCAAGTCCACTTGCCCATTCACATAGGCGGACACTGTTTTGGTGTTGTCTTCGTAACTGCGAATGTCCGCGCTGGTTGGCGCGAGCTTGCGAAGCTCCGTGTCTTCCACCGAACCCTTGGTGACCGCAACCGTTTTACCCGCCAGGTCTGCAAAGCCTTTGACTTGCATGGTCTTGCCGCCAAAGATGGCCTGGAAGAACGGCGAATAGGCTGCCGCAAAATCGATCTGCTTCTCGCGCTCCGGGTTCTTGCCCAGTGTGGCGATCACCACATCGGCCTTTTTGGATTCCAGATAAGGGATACGGTTGGCACTGATCACCGGCACCAGATTGACCGCCACGCCCAGCTTCGCACCAATGTAGTTGGCCACGTCCACATCCAGCCCCTGGATCTGAAAGTCCTTGCCCATGGAACCATACGGCGGGTAGTCCGGCGGCACGGCGATGGTGACCTTTTTGTTCTTCAAAATCGTGTCCAGCACGTTCTGCGCCTGGGCCGAGGCACCCAACAGCAGCAACACACAACCCCAACCCAGTAAGCGGCAACTTTTGCGAATGTTCATAGTGGACCTTAAATAGGAAAAAACACGCTTCAACAGCACATCACGTGCCATCTTGGCCGCCTCCCGGGACTTTCAGTCCAATGCTATCAGCGCACTGTGAACGGAGAAAAACACCATATGTACGCAGGATTCCATCCCTAAAGTTGGGGAAGCGGGAGGGGCACAGCACTCCATAGCCTAGCCAGGCGTAGCACGAACCGAGGGTGCTCGCTACACTGATTCAACCGGCATGCGCCTTCCTTCCACCCCACGATGCTCCACACCGCAGGCAATGCCAGCCCCCTGGTGCTGGTAGTCGATGACGAACCCGAGCTGCGCTCGCTGCTGGCCGAGTATTTCACCCGCCACGGCCTCGCGGTTTGCACGGCCGAAAATGCCGCTGCCGCCCGCCTTCTGATAGCCGAAACCGTGCCGGCGCTGGCGCTGCTGGACGTGCACATGCCCGGAGAAAACGGCCTGTCGCTAGCGCGCTGGCTGCGCGACCATCATCCGCGCATGGGCCTGGTCATGCTGACCGCTGCGGCCGATTCGGTGGACCGCATCGTCGGCCTGGAGCTGGGCGCCGACGACTACGTGCCCAAGCCCTTTGAAATGCGTGAGCTGCTGGCCCGCGTGCGTGCCGTGCTGCGCCGTGCCGATGTGACGGCTGCAGCGGCCTTGATGGACACGGCGCCAGCCCCGCTGGAGGCAATCCCTGCCGGCCGCCGGGTGCGCTTTGGCGACTGTGCACTGGACCTGGACCAGCGCCGGCTGCTGGATGCCGATGGCCGCGAGATCGAAATCAGCGCCGCCGAATTCGACCTGCTGGTGCTGTTTGCCCGGCACCCCAATCGACCGTTAAACCGCGACCAGATCATGGAGCAGGCGCACAACCGCGGCTGGGATGTGTTTGACCGCTCTATTGATCTGCGCATCATGCGGGTACGCCGCAAAATTGAGCGCAACCCCGACAAGCCCGAACTGATCAAGACCGTGCGCGGCGTTGGCTACGTGTTCGTGCCGGCCAGCACCGACTAGCAAGCCTGCACCATGCCGCCCCTGCGTACATTCCACTCGCTCGGTCCAACCCAGTTGCATGGTGCCCCTCCACTCTTGCTGGACCCACAACTCAGCAACATGCTGCTGGAGCACGTAACCGCCCAGCTCGGTGTACTGGACCGCGAGCACCGCTACGTATATGCAAACTACGAACTGCTGCAGTTTCTGGGCCGCAGCGCCGACCAGGTACTGGGTCTCTCTCTGGCCGAGGTGCAGGGCCAGGCAGCATTTGCCAACTACCTGCCGCTGGCCGAGCGCATGTTCCAGGGCGAATCGCTGCGCAGCGAGGGCTGGGTGGAGCTGCCCGGCATGGGACGGCGCTACCTGAGCGAAACCTGGGTGCCCTACGCCCCCACCGGCGGCCCGGTATTGCAGGTGGCCTGCTTCGGCCAAGACCACACGGCGCGCAAGCAGCACGAACAGGAGCTGTCGGAACGGCAGGCCGCCGCCAACCAGATCGACCGCCAGCGCGAAGCCTTGCGGCAAAGCGAGAAACTCACCGCTATGGGCAGCCTGCTAGCCGGCGTGGCGCATGAGCTGAACAACCCGCTGGCCATCGTCATGGGCCGGGCCATCCTGCTGGAAGAAAAATGCGCCCAGTTGCCAGAGATGCCCGAGCTCAGCACCGACGCCCAGCGCATCCGCGAGGCAGCCGAACGCTGTGGCCGCATCGTGCGCACTTTTCTGAACATGGCGCGCAGCCGTCCGCCGCAGCGCGGGCCAGTGGCCATCAACGACATGGTCCGCGCCGCCTGCGACATGCTGCAGTACGGCTACCGCACCCACGGCATCCAGCTGGAACTGGCCCTGGCCGATGGCCTGCCGGTGGCGAATGTGGACGGCGACCAGATCGGCCAGGTGGTGATGAACCTGCTGGTCAATGCCCAGCAGGCGCTGGCCGGCGTGCAGGGCATGCGCCGGGTGCAGGTGCAGACCGGGCTGGAGCTACGACGTAGCAACCGCGAACCGCGGGTTTGGCTGCGCGTGGCCGACAACGGCCCCGGGGTACCGGTACCGGCCCGCGAGCGTCTATTCGCTCCCTTCTTCACCACCAAGCCCGAGGGCATCGGCACCGGCATGGGCCTGGCCATGTCGCGCACCCTGGCGCGCGACCATGGCGGTGACCTGAGCCTGGAGCCAACACCTACCCAGGGCGGCGCCAGCTTTCGACTGAGCCTGCCGATCAGCGGCGAAGCCGAAGCCGATAGCCAGCCAGCGCCGCTGCCCGAACCCTATATCGCACAGGGGCAGCGCGTGCTGGTGGTGGACGACGAGGCCGAGCTGGCCAAGCTGATGCGCTACCTGCTGGAGAGCGGCGGCTACGAGGTAGCCACCGCCGAATCCGGTGCGGTGGCGCTGGAAATGCTGGCCACGGCGCGCTTTGACGCCATCGTCTCCGACCTGCGCATGCCGGATATGGATGGCGCCGGCCTGTGGCGCGCAGTAACTGCCGCCCACCCACGGCTGGCGCGGGCCATGCTGTTCGTCACCGGCGACACCTTGTCACCCGACGCGCACGCGTTTCTGAAAAGCACACGTTGCGATTCACTGGACAAACCGTTTTCCCGCGCGGACCTGTTGGCCAAGGTGGCTGCGCTGCTGGCTTAGCAGCCCGCTGAAACAATTGAAACATGCGTGCAGCGCGCATGAAACACAGGCTGGCGAGCATTAGGGTATTTCCACACCGATACGGAAGCCCCCATGCACCTGCCTTTCCTCAAACATGCCCCCGCCCACGGCTCCTGGCTGGACAGCACCGCTGGCCTCTTCAACCAATGGCGCGAAGCCTGGCAAGTCCAGCACCCGCAGCACACCAGCGCCCGTCGCCTCTCCGAGGTTGGCCCATACCTGCTCAGCGATGTGGGCTGCCCTGCCAACCAGAAAGAGGACCTGCACGCCATTCGCCGAGAACTACGCCAGAGTTGCGCTGACGTATCCGTTCATTGAGCGGTGCGGAAGATTTCCGGCGGCCGGGAGGCTTGGCTGGGAATCTTTAAGGGAAAAGTGGCTTTGGCGCAGGTTGTATCTGCGCCAGTAGCTATCAAAAGATGAGCAAATTTGCTTTGGGGTTTGACAGGTTTGGCGTCTCTGGCATCCTCAGCCGGGTGATGCGCCCGGCGGCGCAGTACCTTTCTTTTGCGCGGCCAAAAGAAAGGCACCAAAGAAAAGGCCGCCCCACTGTCTGCGTCCTTCGCTGGCACTACGGAAACCTGCGGTGCTCGCTGAAAGTGGGGTCCCGCTCGAACTCGCTGCGCTCAGACAATCGCGGGCCCTGATCCACTTCCAGCTCCGCTCCTCGGCGCATACAGAGGGGACCCAGCAAGCGGACAGCCAAACAGCCAATACCAACAGCCAACCCCGGCCCGGCGCAGCCGGGCTCGCGCCCTAGGCGCGATGTGGCGCTGCGCGCCACCGATCCCCGGGGTCCCCCTCTGTATGCGCCGAGGAGCACAGCTTTGGGCGGATCAGGGCTGGCGTTGTCTGAGCCGCAGGCGAATTTAGCCAGACCCCGCCCAAAGCGCGCACCGCAGGTTCCCCGACGCGATAGCGACGGGGCGCAGACAGTGGGGGCGCCTTTCTTTTGGTGACTTTTGGTGTTCGCGTAACTTTGCTACGCAAAGTGAGCGACCCCCGCGTGCAAAGCACGCCTTTTGCACAAAAAGAAAACCCGCTTCGCGGGTTTCTATAAAAGTTACTGCGCCGCCGGGGGCACATCCCGGCCAGCGGCGCAGGACGCATGACCGCCTTCAAAAACGAGAGCAATCGCAAAACAAATTGCAAGGTATCGCCGGGATATAGTGCAACGCCCCCTCTGTTGCTTTTTCTGAAATTTTTATGGCCTTGAACCGCCCACTACAAACTGAGAAGACCCAAGCCTGGAGGTGGATTCGACCGCATTTGGCTGTCCATGTTAGGGCGACAAATGCGATGTTAGGGAGACACGATAGTGTCTCTACATATTGAGTTGGGCGTCATGAAAACCATGCGCACTCTCATCTGCTGTTTGGCACTTTCAATAGCAGCTGCAGCAAGCGCGCAATCGAACATCGAGCCACCATCCGGCTTGGTACCCGATGAAAAAACAGCTATTGCAATTGCTGTTGCCGTATTCATTCCAATCTCCGGCGCCGATAAAATTAAACAACAGCAACCGTTTCACGCGCAGCTTGAATCTGGTGTTTGGCATGTGACAGGCTCTATTCCTCCTCACTTTCGTGGTGGCACTGCCGAGGCTGAAATTGAACGTAAAGACGGTCGCGTTATCCGGGTGTGGCATGGTCGGTAGTGCGCAACTATTGACGCCCAACAGGTCAATCAACCCGGACGCCGTGAAACACCCGTCGTTTCCTCAACCGCTCCGGCGCGGCGCCGGTTATTTTCAACGTTAGGCCGCTTATGAGTCACGAGCGCGAATCGATCAAACGCAAGTACAAGTCACTGTTCGAACGGGTTTCGAGGCTACTGTTCGAAATCGATCCAATTGGTATCAACTTCGGAAGCAACATGGATGAATACGACCCGGAGGTCGGAACAATCCTTCCCCGCCTAGAAAGTGCGCGGTCACAGGACGATGTGAAAACTATCGTGCAAGAAGAGTTCCACCGATGGTTCGAACTCGACACGTCGGCAACACCAGAGCACTTCGATGCCATGTCGAAAGGAATCTGGGAAGAATGGTTGAGGTTCAAAGAGCAGCGTCAATGAAGAACCGGAACTTGCAGGCTAGGAAAAAAGAGTCATGCGACATGCAACCAAAGCGGCCTAACTCAAACGTTAGCCCTATGGTCACAGATTCCGTCGCCGCGGTTGTCCACTATCTCGTTTCAAGAGCCACTGCTCGCGCTGGTAGGCTCGATGGCGAAAGAGCCATCCCTTGCGAGGACAGCGTTGCTATCTTTGATGAGTTGGACTCGCTCACTAGAGAGGAATTCGCAGAGGTGTATGCGGTGTACTTGGTTGGATCCGGCACGGAGCAATACTTTGGGCAGGCGCGGAAGACGGCAGCGGTTGCAGAGTTCTTGCCTTTGGAGGCCATGGTCCAAGATCCAAACCTGCACGTAGCGCTCAGTCGAGGCATCGAATTGGGTTGTCACTATGCGCAACAGGGCTAACCTTTCGCTGCAGCGGACGGCTTCGCCGCCCGCTGAACTCCGACGTTGAACCCCCTCAAACCACCACCAGCCCCCCCGCCCCCGTCAAAAACGCCGTCCGCACCTCCGCCCCCGGATACAGCGCCAACAACGCCTCCCGGTAAGTCTCCAACTGCTGCACCAACACCGGATCGCGTTGCGGCTGGGCTTTGGATTTGTGGTCTAGCACCCACCAGGCGCCGGTGTCCTTGCGGCGCACCAGGCGGTCCAGGCGCAGGGTTTTGCCCTGGTAGGTCAAGGCCACCTCGTTGCCGCTCCAGTCGATGACCTCGGCATCCCAGGCCCAGGCCCCCTCGCCAGTGCGGATGGCGGCGGCCATGGTGGCGGCTTTCTGGGTCTGGTCGGGGCTCAGGCCGAACTCGCGGGCTACCGCCTGCTGCTGGGCGGCGTCCAGCACACCCCACTCTAGCAAACGGTGCATGGCCTTGCCGATGCGCGACTCCAACACGTCTGGCTCCGCCTCGGCCCGTGGCGGCGCAGCCGACAAACCAATGTCGGGCAGCACCAGTACCTCGAAAGCCGCATCCACGGCCGGCGCGGTGGATGCCGCCACCCCGTCTGCCTGCAACTGCACCGGCTCGGCCAGGGGCTGCAGGCGCTGCCACCAGGAGCCATCCACCGCGTTGCGCGGCTGCACAGAGGACAGCACCAGCTGCTGGCGCGCGCGCGTCATGGCCACGTACAGGCCGTTGAGCTCCTCGCGCCGGCGTGCGGCTTGCTCTATGGCCAGCACATCGACCACACAGGCGGGCGGATGCGATTCGCTGGCCAGGAACACCAGGCGCACCGGGGCCGCAGCCTCGCCAGGCCAGTCCACCAGCACGCCCATGGTTTCGGCCTTGCTGGGCGGGGAATCGGTATCCAGCAGCAGCACCAGCGCGGCCTCCAGGCCCTTGGCGCCGTGCACAGTCAGCAGGCGCACGGCATCCGGCAGGCTGGTGACCGGGGCCTTCACGCCGCCGGCCTTGAGTGCACGCACCAGCGCATACGGCGTGGCAAAGCGGCCTTCATTCAGCTGCAGGGCGGTGCCCAGCACGGCACGCAGATTGGCCTGCACCGATCCGCGCAGGGCAGCGGGCGCGGCGGCGGCGAAGCGGGCCAGCACGTCGCCGTCGGCATAGATGGCGTCCAGCACGTCGTGCGGCGGCAAGCTGTCCAGCCACTGCTTCCATCGCAACAAATAGGGCGCTAGCGCAGATAGTGCCTGCGGTAGCAGCTCTGAATTGTGTAGCAAGGTCCACCAGCTGCTGTCATCCTGGCGCTCGGCATCGGCTCGGGCGGCGCGCTGCAAAGTGGCCAGGTGCACCAGGTCGGCGTCCGTCACGCTGAACAGCGGCGACTTGAGCGCCTGGGCCAGCGACAGGTCGTGGTGGGTGGACACCAGCGCGTCCAGCAGCGCGGCGATGTCCTGCACCTCGGGGGCGTCGGCCAGGTCAGCTTTCTCGGGCTGCTGGGTGGGGATGTGCAGGCTGCGCAGCGCGTCGCGCATGGTGGCCAGGCGGTCGCGCTTGCGGGCCAGCACCATGACCTCGCGCGGCGGCAGACCGTCGGCCAGCTGCTGCGCCAGCCAGTGGGCTGCCTGGCGGCATTCCAGCGTGCGCAGGGTGTCCTCGGGTTCTTCGCGCGGTGTGCCCAGGCTGTCGCGCCAACCGCCCTCGCCTGCTGCCGCCGTGCTGGCATTCGCGTCGCGGGGAATGGCTGGCAGGCAGCGCAGCGCGCCCTGGGCGGTGGATTCGGTGGTGTGGTCGCGAAAGCCGTCATAAGCGCCAGCGGCCTGGGCCGCCGACATCACACTGTTGACCGCCGCCATCACCGGCGGCGCGTTGCGGCGGGTGTGGTCGCAGCTGAGCAGGTCGCCGCCCAGGCCATCGACCACAAAGGCCTGTGCCGCGCGGAACACCTGGGGTTCGGCACGGCGGAAGCGGTAAATACTCTGCTTGGGGTCACCCACGATGAACACGCTGGGCGCATTGCCGCCCGAGCCCGCATAGCCGCTGAGCCAGGCGTGCAGGGCCTGCCACTGCAGCGGGCTGGTGTCCTGGAATTCGTCGATCAGCAGGTGTTTGACCTTGGCGTCCAGTCGCTCCTGCACCCAGCCGCTGAGGACAGGGTCGGACAGCATCACCGACGCCGCGCGCTCCACATCGTTCATGTCCACCCAGCCGCGCTCGAACTTGAGTGCGGACAGCTCGGCCACCATCAGCCGGGTGAGCCGCGCCATGCGCTGCTGGTGCCCCCAGGCGGCGTGCTGCAGCCGGGCCTGGGCCACTTGCAGCGCCACTTCCTGGGCTGCGCGGATGGTGGCGATGCCGACGATCTTCTCGCCAAACTTGCGCGCCGAGCCGGTGGCCGTCAGCAGCGCGGCGGCCACGCCTTCAGCATCCATGGCGGTGATGGCGCGCTCCAGCTCGCCGCCCTTGGCGGAGAAGGTCGGCGCGCTGGCCTTGCCCAGGCAGCTGGCAGCGTCTTGCAGCAGCGGGCGCTGGGTCCACAAATAATCTTCCGGTGCATCCAGCCCGGCAAACGCGGGGAACTGCTCACCAAACGGCGGCACAGACGCATCCACCACGCCATGTGCGTCCGCCAACGCAAACTCGACGCGCTTGCCCAGTGCCGAAGCCAGCGCCTTCTGCGCCTGGAAGCGGCCATGCTCGGCCACCAGGGCCTCGAAGTCGGCACGCGCAGCGGGGCTATCGACCACCGTAGCGTAAAAGCGCGGCCAGACCTCGCGCACGGCCTCGGTGTCGTCTTCCAGCAGGGAATAGTTGGCGGGCAGGCCCAGGTCCTGCAGCACGGCCAGCGGCGCGGTGCGCAGCAGGGCCGCGAACCAGCTGTGGAAGGTGCGTATCTGCACCGGCCGGGCACTGGCCAGCAGCTGGGGGTAGAGCTGCTTCAGGGCCGCCGCCTGGACTTGCAGCTGCGCAGCGGGCACGCCCCGGGCCTGCAACTCGGAGGCCAGTTTTTCCGGGCTGGCCTGGGCGAATTCGACCAGCCAGTCGTTCAGCCGCTGGCGCATTTCACCGGCGGCTTTTTTGGTGAAGGTAATGGCCAGGATTTCATGCGCGGCCACGCCCTGGCCATGGACCTCAGAGTTGCGGGCCAGGCTGCCCTCCAGCAGCGCCCGCAGAATGCGCGACACCAGCATCCATGTCTTGCCCGCGCCGGCGCAGGCCTCTACCGCGATGCTGCGCCGCGGGTCGCAGGCCATGGCATAAAAGGCGGTCCGCTCTACCGACCGGCCGTTGTGCTCGTAAGCAGCTAGCGTCATCTACATCAATCCTTTTTACCCAGCGCACCGGCAGCCAACAGGCTCAGCAGAACAAAGGGCAGGCACACGCCAAATGCCCAGCGCACACCCCAGTGCTCAGCCACCTGGCCCAGCAGTGGCGGCCCCAGCAGGAACACCACAAACGAAATCTGCGCCAGCGCCGCCACATTCACCGCCGCAGGCCGGTCCACCCGCTGCGCTGCAGCCGACATGGCCAGCGGGAAGATGCCACTGGTGCCCACGCCCATCAGGCCCAGGCCCAGCAAGGCCCAGGCCGGCCCGGGTGCCAGCACCACCAGCAAGGCGCCCACGCCCAGCACCGACAGCAGGCCGCGCGCCACGCCCACCGGGCTGTAGCGGTCCACCAAGCCATCGGCAAAAAAGCGCATCAGGCCCTGGGTGCACGCCCCGGTGGCCACCGCCAGGCCGCACAGCATGGGCGAGGCGGCAAATACGTCGCGCATATAGATGGCCGACCAGTCGGCCCCTGCACCTTCCAGCAGCATGGCCGACAGGGTGACGCACACCAGGGCCATGATGGCCAGCGTGGGCCGGGCAAAGTGCGGTGGCGCATCACCCGCCGCCACTTCGCGCAATGGCGCGGGGCTAAAGCGGCCCAGCAGCAGCACGACCGCGAGCAGCACCACCGGCACCATGCCCATCAAATGCAGCTGCGGGCTGATGCCCAGCTGGGATACGCCCGCGCCCATCAGGCCGGCGGCAAAAAAACCAAAGCTCCAGAAGCCATGGGCGCGGTTCATGATGCGCCGGCCCAGCTGGTGTTCCACCCGGTCGGCCTCCACATTCACCACGATCTCCACCATACCTATGCACAGGCCCGCAGGCACCAGGCAGAAGTACAACACCAGCGGCCCGCTGGCCCAGGAGGCGATGGCAAAGAACACCGCCACCAGCGGCGTCAGCGCCAGCAGCGCGCGGCGGTAGCCCATGCGCTCCAGCAGCGGGCCGGCAAAGCTCAGCGACACCAGGGTGCCGGTGGCCGTGCCTATCAGCGCCAGGCCCAGGGCGCCCTCGCCCACGCCCATGCCGCGCTGGATTTCGCCCAGCCGGGGAAAGATGCTGCCCAGGCTGAAGGCATACAAAAAGAAGGCGGCAAACACCCGTATCTGCGGCGCCAGGGCCAGACCCCAGCGCTGGCCCATGCTGGGCGCGCGCTGCAAACCCGGGCGCGCAACCGCGATGGGGTCCGCATCAGCCATGCGCAGGCTCCAGCCAGCCCAGGGCTTGCAGGTCACGTTCGCACTGGGCGGCGTCCAGGAACTGGATAGCCTGCCAGCCACGGGCGCGCGCGGTCTGCACGTTGTGTGCGTTGTCGTCCACAAAGACCGTGTGCTCCGGCGTCAGGCCGAATTCGGACTCGGCCTTGGCGTAGATGGCGTGTTCGGGCTTCACCAGGCCCACCAGACCGGAAAAAATGCCATCCTCAAAGTAATGGAAGAACTCGCGCTCCTGCAACAGGCGCTCGCTGTACGGAGTCGGCATGTTCGACAAATACACCAGGCGGTGGCCCCGGGCTTGCAGGCGCGGCAGAAGCGCCGCCGTGTCCAGCTTGGTATGCAGGTGGTCGGGAATGGCGTGGATGAAGTCCAGCAGGTCGTCGGCATCCACCCCGGTCTGGGCGGCCAGTTGCACAGCCAGGTCATCTGGCTCAACACGGCCTCGGTCGAACTCGGCCCAGGTGGAGCCAGGGTGCAGGCCCTGAAAGATGCGTTCGCACAGCTGCTGTGCGGCTTCAGGCGTGGGAGCATGCTGGGGCAACATGGTGGCGACAAGGTCTACAGGCTGCCAGTGCAGGAGCACGGCGCCCAGGTCGAAGACAACGGTTTTGTACATGAGGATGGTTTCCAGTGAGAGGGTGCCTAGGCGAGATCGCGATGGATGCCCGGCAATGCCAGAAGGGTAAGCCATTTTGGCCATCCACTTCTCGTGGCAAGGTGCGCAGCCGGCTTGCCAAGGCCCGGTATAAGATGAGTTTTATACGGCATTGCCAAGCTCCATGGTGACAGATCGTAGTGGGCTAAATGGCGAATGACTATCGCTCATTTTTAAGAAATACATGAATTAATCTCATGCCAAAAGACCCGGACCCAATGTGAGCAACGCCCGCCGCCTCCCTTCCATGAACATGCTGCGGGCGTTTGAAGCCGCCGCACGCTGTGAGAGCGTGACCCTGGCCGCGCAGGAGCTACACGTCACGCAAAGCGCCGTCAGCCACCAGATCAAGGCGCTAGAGGCCTGGCTGGGCGTGGCGCTGGTACAGCGC
Organism: Rhodoferax sp. GW821-FHT02C08; assembly: GCF_059421805.1. Taxonomy (NCBI): domain Bacteria; kingdom Pseudomonadati; phylum Pseudomonadota; class Betaproteobacteria; order Burkholderiales; family Comamonadaceae; genus Rhodoferax; species Rhodoferax sp. GW821-FHT02C08. The sequence continues at coordinate 58,357 of NZ_JBWKVR010000003.1, read as the reverse complement.
AACGGGCGCCGCCTGGGCTTGACGGCCGAAGGCGCCGCCTATCTGCCCAGCCTGAGCAGCGCCTTCGACCTGATGGCCCAGGCCACCGGGCGCATAGAGCGGCGGGGGCGGCGTAACACGTTGACAGTGAACTCCATGGCCACGCTGTCAGCGCAGTGGCTGATCCCTCGGCTGGCCAGCTTCTGCGCCGAGGTGCCCGATGTGGACGTACAACTGTCCACCACCGCCGGCGCCTTCGACTTTGACCCGGCAGCCTACGATGTGTCCATACGCTGCATGTACGACATCGAACGCGCCGAGCTGCTGCGCAAGGACAAATGGCAAGGCGTACAGATCGAGGCGTTTTTGCCCGAGTCGCTAACGCCGCTGTGCAGCCCGCAGCTGGTATCTGGCAAGCTGGCGATCCGCAAGCCCGCCGATCTGCGCAAGCACACATTGCTGCTGAGCCGCTCGACCCCGATGTTCTGGCAGGACTGGCTGGCGGCGGCAGGCGAACCCGAGTTACAGGCCGCGAATATGGTCACCTTCGACCACACCCATCTGGCGGTACAGGCCGCCATCCAGGGCATGGGTGTGGCCCTGGGCAACCCGCACCAGCTGCGCGATGTGCTGGATAACGGCCTGCTGGTGCGGCCCTTCCCGCAACTGGAAATTGACCTGAAGAACGTCTACTGGATACGCCCGCCCCACGCTGCGCAGAACCCGCAGGCCGTGGCGTTTTGCGAGTGGTTGAAGCGATCTGGAAGCAGCTAGCTACCCCACCAATCTTTACGGCACAGGCCGCGTGCGGCGCAGAATTCGCAGACCATACCCTCGCCCAACGCGGCCAGCACGGCACCATCTGCAATGCGCTGCATGTCTTCCAGAATGCCGTGCACCAAGGCGTCGCGCGCTTCCACCACCTCAGTCTGCTCGAACAGTTTGCTGCCGTCCTTCTCGCCCACATTGAGGTAAGCGGCACGCAGGGTGTCATGGGGTAGCAAAGCGGCGTAGAAGGCCAGTTGCGTGTCCTCAAAAGGCTGCTGGATACGCTTCTGGGTGGCTATGGCGTTTTCGGTCTTGTAGTCGATCACCAGCGCGGTGTGGCTGCCGTCGGCCCGCACCTGGTCGATACGGTCTATGGTGCCTATCAGGGTCAGCGGGCCCAGGGGCTGCTCCAGCGCGCTTTCGGCCTGCTCGAACACGCCGCCACTGGCCTCGTGCTCGACCAGCCAGTCCAGGTAGCCGTCGCGCACGCGCGGCCAGGCCGAGGCGAAGGGCAGGAACTCGCCCTGCTCCAGGTGCATGTCGCGCGTCACCGTCTCTGCCGCTACGTTAATCATAGCTACCCGCGCAGATAACTCCTGCGCTGGAGCCACTTTTATCTCTTCATGGAAAGTTTTGAGCACCGCGTGCAGCCAGGTGCCGAAGTCGCGCTTGTCCACCTCGCCGGTCAGTTCCTGCGACTCTTGCAAACCCAGCTGGCGCAGGCCGAAGAAGCGGTAGGGGCAACGGCGCAAATCCTCGTAAGCGCTGGCCGACAGGCGCAGCACCGGCAAATCCTGGCCCACCGGCAGCGGCGGCAGGCTGGGCTGAGGCTGCAAGCTGCGCAGAATGCGTGGCTCGGCGGCGGCTTCGTCCAAGCCATCCACGCGCAAGGCCTGCACCAGCGGGCTGGCCAGCAGGTCTTCACCAGAGGCATCGCTGTGCCGCCACAGCACATCGGTGTGCGGGGTTTGCAGGGCATTCGCCCAGGAGGCGCGGGTCGCGGCCTCCAATGCGGCGCGCGAGGGCAGGCCCAGGGCTTCACGCTGAGCCACAGTCCAGGCACCGGGTGGCTCGGGTGACACCGCCAGCCGCACCTCGTCGCAGCCCGGCAATACCAGGGCGGCAAACGGGCGCGCCAGCAGCTGACTCAGCGGCAGCACCACCACCTGCTCGTCCAATGGGTGCGTAGGCACGAAGGTGGCCGCCTCCAGCGTATCGCCGACCCAGGTGCTGAACTCGGCCTGCCGCATGCGGCGGGCCGCCTGCGGCAGTTGCAGCAGCTCTTGTTCGGCCCCCTCCTGCAGACGCAGTGCCGACAGCAAGCTATTCCCCGCCACGTCGGCCACCAAGGCCGGCCATTGGCCGCTGGCCTGCAGCAGCGCGCGCAAAGCCGCCAGCCATTGCACCAGGGGGCGCGCCGCTTGCAGGTTGGCGCGCAGCTCGTTGGCCAGGCGCACCGCGTCGGATACCGCAGGCTGACGCGGCGTGGCCTCGGGGCTCCAGGATGACCAGTTTTGCGCGGCGGCTTTGCGCAGCGCGCGCTCCAGGCCTTGCACCACGCGGGGCCGGAACGCAGGGGCGTTCTTCAGCCAGTCCAGTACCGCGTCGCTGCTGGCGTCCCAGCGGGCCGCGCGCAGCGTGACCACCACTTCGGCCGCGGCGCGGGTAGTGGACAGCTTCCAGCCGGTTTCGTCGCGTATGCGCACGTTCTGTGTGGCCAGCATGGCGCGGATGCGGCGCGTCAACAGCCGGTCCGTTGCCACCAGGGCCACTGGTGCCCGGCCGGCCTCAATATGCCGCAGCACACAGGCAGCACCGCGCTGGGCCTCGTCCTCGGAATCGGTGCAAGGGTGCAGCGCGGGCATGGGCGGCGGAGGCGGATCGGGGCGCAGCAAGCGGGTCACCTTGCTGCCCCAGGCCTGGCATAGGGCCTCGACCAAGGGCTCGGACTGGAAGCCGTCAAGCACGATCACGCAGTCCAGGCCATCCGGCACGGCGGCGTTCCACAACACGTCGGTGGCATAGCTGGACGCGGCTACCCACTCCAGTGCAATCCGCGCCACCAGGCTCTCCAGGGCCAGCACCGAGGCCTCCATGCCCAGAGACACGGCAGTACGGGCCTGGGCGGCCCATTCCGCGCGCTGCTGCGGTGCCACGGCGGCGGCCAACGGCGCCAGTTGGTGGGCCGCCTCGACCAACCGGGCCGACAAGGCCTCGGCCTGGGAGCCCAGGCCGGCACTATCCAGCAAGGCCGGCGCCTGCAGCATGTCCATGGCGGTATCAAAGCGCAGGTCGTGCGCGCCCTGCGGCACGCCGCCCAGGCTGCGCGCCCAATTCAAGGTCGTTTCAAAACGCGGCGTAAAGCCCGCTGGCTGGGCCTGGGCCCAGAAGCGCTGTGCCAGGGGCATCAGCTGCGCATAAGGCAGCAACACCACGGTGCGCGATGGATGGGCCTGGCGCTGCGCCATGGCCTGCCGCATTTGGTCCAGCAAGCCGGTTGCCGGGGCAAACCATAGCGGGTCGTGGAGTGGTGGCATGGATAAGGCTGTGGTGAGGGGGAGAAATGGATTTTCGCTATGGATGCAATAGCACCGCACAGCGCGTCCACACAGGACGAGGGGGCTTGCTTTCTGTCACAATGCCGCAACTTCAGTCGTATCGGCACTCAGTTTAAGGAACCCCCATGGCCAGCGAACTCATCAAACACATCTCGGACGCCACTTTCGAAGCAGACGTTCTGAAATCCAACACCCCCGTCCTGGTGGACTACTGGGCTGAATGGTGCGGTCCTTGCAAGATGATTGCACCGATTCTCGACGAAGTTGCCACCGGTTACCAAGGCAAGCTGCAGATCACCAAGATGAACGTGGACGAGAACCGTGACATCCCCGCGAAGTTCGGCATCCGCGGCATTCCCACCCTGATGATTTTCAAGGGCGGCGAGCTGGCAGCCACCAAGGTTGGCGCCATGAGCAAAGCCCAACTGACCGCATTTATCGACCAACAGCTGGCCTGATAGCGTATTCCCTGAAGCCACCCCTGCGGTGGCTTCGTTTTTTCCTGTCATAATTCGCCCATTCACCCGATTGCCATCCCGCAAGACGGTTCGAGTTCCCGGTTTGTGAGGCCCTTCTAGCCTCCTCAAAACCTCCCCCCCTTTTTTCCTCAAGAACTCCTCACAGGAGTCCATCCATGCACTTAAACGAACTCAAGGCACTGCACGTGTCTGAAGTCCTCAAGCAAGCCGAAGAACTTGAAATTGAGAACACCGGCCGTATGCGCAAGCAGGAGCTGATGTTTGCCATCATCAAAAAACGCGCCCGCACCGGCGAGCAGATCATTGCCGATGGCGTGCTGGAAATCCTGCCGGACGGCTTCGGCTTTCTGCGCAGCCCAGATACCAGCTACACCGCATCAACCGACGACATCTACATCAGCCCCAGCCAGGTGCGTCGCTTCAATCTGCACACCGGCGACATGATCGAAGGTGAAGTGCGCACGCCCAAGGACGGCGAACGCTACTTCGCGCTGAACAAGCTCGACAAGGTCAACGGTGGTGGCCCCGAAGAAAACAAGCACAAGGTCATGTTCGAGAACTTGACCCCGCTGTTCCCCAAGGAACAGATGAAGCTGGAACGCGACATCAAGGGTGACGAAAACATCACCGGCCGCATCATCGACATCGTGGCGCCCATCGGCAAAGGCCAGCGCGCCCTGCTGGTCGCCCCACCCAAGAGCGGCAAGACGGTGATGATGCAGCACATGGCCCACGCCATTGCCGCCAACTACCCGAACAGCCACATGATGGTCTTGCTGGTTGACGAACGGCCAGAAGAAGTGACCGAAATGCAGCGCTCGGTGAAGGGCGAAGTCATCGCCTCCACCTTCGACGAACCCGCCGCCCGCCACGTACACGTGGCCGAAATGGTGATCGAGCGTGCCAAGCGCCTGGTAGAGCTGAAAAAAGACGTGGTGATCCTGCTGGACTCGATCACCCGCCTGGCCCGCGCCTACAACAATGTGGTGCCCTCCTCTGGCAAGGTGCTGACCGGCGGCGTCGATTCGAACGCACTGCAGCGCCCCAAGCGCTTCCTGGGCGCGGCCCGTAATGTGGAAGAAGGCGGCTCGCTGACCATCATCGCCACCGCGCTGGTCGATACCGGCAGCCGTATGGACGAAGTGATCTTTGAAGAATTCAAGGGCACTGGCAACTGCGAAATCCACCTGGACCGCCGTTTGTACGAAAAGCGCGTGTTCCCGTCGATCCAGCTGAACCGCAGCGGCACCCGCCGCGAAGAATTGCTGCTGTCGCCCGAAATCCTGCAAAAGAGCCGCATCCTGCGCCAGTTCATGTACAACATGGACGAGATCGAGTCCATGGAACTGATGCTGAAGAACATGAAATCCACCAAGAACAATGTCGAATTCTTCGACATGATGCGTCGCGGCGGATAACAGATCCTCAAAATATGTGATAATCGAAGGCTAATCGCGAAAAGTACCGGGCTTTTGAATTGGGCAAACAGATTGCCCAAGGCACCGGGCGGCTAACGCAATTGAAAAGGAAGAGCTATGAAAGAAGGCATTCACCCCAATTACCGTGAAGTGTGTTTCCTGGACTTGTCCAACAACTTCAAGTTTGTGACCCGTTCTTGCGTTAACGCCAAGGAAATGATCACGATGGAAGACGGCCGCGAACTGCCGCTGTACAAGCTGGATACCTCCAGCGAATCCCATCCTTTCTACACTGGTACGCAAAAGTCCGTGGACAACATGGGTGGCCGCGTGGAGCGCTTCCGCAACCGCTTCGGCAAGACCACTGCTGCGACCAAAGCCGCAGAATAAGTTCTTCCACATCCGCATCTGCGGAAAAAGAAGGGCAGCCCGGTTTATCCGCGCTGCCCTTTTGTTTTATTGGCCGTAAGATTCCTGCCTTGTGAACCATCCAACTCCTGCCATCGTGGCACAAAGTGCCGTACGCCGCCTGCCACGCGTGGCCTTATGGCTCTTGTGCCTAGCCTATATCCTGCCGGGTTTCCTGGGCCGCGAACCCTGGCGCAACAACGATATGGAGACCTTCGGCTATATCGCCGAATTGGCCAAGGGTGCCAGCAGCTGGCTGCATCCACAACTGCTGGGCCAGGCAACGCAAACCGAAGCCTTGTTGCCCTACTGGCTAGGTGCCTGGGCAGTGCACTGGAGCCCGACGGCAGTAGCCATTGATTTCGCAGCCCGCATCCCTTTTATTCTGCTGCTGGGCATGACGCTGGCCACCACCTGGTACGCGGTCTACTACCTGGCTCGCAGCCCCCGCGCACAACCTGTGGCATTCGCCTTTGGCGGAGAAGCCAAACCGACCGACTACGCCCGCGCCATGGCCGATGGCGGCCTGCTGGCCATGATTGCCTGCCTGGGGCTGGCCCAGCTATCGCACGAAACCACACCCGCCTTGGCACAACTGGCGTTCACCAGCCTGGCTTTTTTTGCCATGTCTGCTCTGCCCTACCGTACCTGGATTCCCGCCGCCGGCATCGCTATTGGATTGGCGGGCTTGGCACTTTCCGGCGCTCCGGCAATGGCGGTATTTCTAGGTCTGGGCGGGGCATTGGTGTGCTTTCTGGACCGCCATGACCAGCCCGACCGGTCCGAACTGGACATACCTCATAGCGCGCAGCGCAGCGTAGCGTGGTCTATCGCCATCATCCTGCTGACGACCGCCGTGGCTGCATTGGCATGGCGACTCGACCTGTGGCGCTGGCGCATCGATTTGCCAGAAACCAACGGAGCCAACATCCGGGGCATTCTGCGGCTGCTGCTGTGGTTTACCTGGCCCGTCTGGCCCCTGGCCATATGGACACTGTGGCGCTGGCGCAAACAACTGACCAGTGGCAACTTTGGTCGCCACCTGGCGCTACCGCTGTGGTTTGTGGCCGTGGCTCTGGGCACCACACTGAGCACCAACTTTGCCGATCGCTCCCTGTTGCTGGCGTTGCCGGCCATGGCAACGCTGGCAGCATTCGCGCTGCCCACTCTGAGCCGCACCGTTTCAGCACTGGTGGATTGGTTCACATTGCTGTTCTTCACCATCTTCGCACTCACCATCTGGGTAATATGGTTTGCGGCACAAACCGGCATACCGCAGCAACCGGCCGCCAACCTGGCACGCCTGGTGCCAGGCTTTATTCCGTATTTCAGCTGGCCCACCTTTTTGCCTGCGCTGCTGGCCTCCCTGGTATGGGTCTGGCTGGTGCAATGGCGGGTGGGTCGCCACCGCTCTGCAATCTGGAAAAGCCTGGTACTGCCCGCCGGCGGCACGGCCCTGTGCTGGTTGCTGCTGATGACACTGGGCCTGCCTGCTGTGGACTATGCCCGCAGCTATGTACCCATGGTGCGCAGCGTCAGCCAGGAAATCCGGGCGCAGTCGCAGCAAGCCGGCGAGTCGGGATGTGTGGCGTTTGAAAACCTAAACCGTGGCCAAATTGCGGCCTTCCAATACCACGGCCAGCTCAAGCTGAAGCCGATTGCCGATGGCGCGCAATGCGACTGGCTGCTGGTCGATGCCACCACGGCACGCCCGCCGCGCGGCTCACTGGATCTGAGTCCATGGTCGCTACGCCTGAATGTGCGTCGCCGCGACGACAACGGCGAAAACATCCGCCTGTACCAGCGCAAGGATATGCGCAAAAACTATTGATAGTTTAGGCCTCTAGCGCAGATATCATGTGCGCTGGCAGCTATACATTAAATAGCAAAGAGACTACTTGGCGTAAGCCGGCTGCTGATCCACACGCAGCCGGTTGGCCGGGAATACGATCGCAAATCGAGAGCCCTGGCCCAGGGTACTCTCCACCTGCAGCTCAGCGCCATGGCGCTGCACTACGTGCTTCACGATCGCCAAGCCCAGACCAGTACCACCGGTTTCACGGGAACGGCTAGGGTCTACCCGATAAAACCGCTCGGTCAGGCGCGGCAAATGCTCAGGCGCAATGCCTGGTCCGGTGTCCTTGACCGAAAATTCGGCACGCCCATCCGGCAGCTGTGCCCAGCGCACCTCGATGCGACCACCAGGCGGCGTATAGCGCACAGCATTGCTCACCAGATTCGACATGGCGCTGAGCAATTCACTATGGGCGCCCGCCAGCGCGCCGTCGGGCATGGGGCCAAAACGCAGGGAATGCGACTTGGCATGCCCTGCGGTCACCATGCCCGACAAAGCCTCGGCCTCCCGGGCACAGTGGGCCATCAAATCACGCACCGGTATCCAGTCATTGCTGCTGGGTGCAGGCCCGCCTTCTATGGTGGACAAGGTGAGCAAGTCACTCACCAGGGTTTGCATGCGGTCCGCCTGCTGGGCCATGAAGCCCAGGTAGCGCTCCCGTTGCTCCTCATCCAGCGGCACGCTTTGCATGGTTTCCACGAAGCCGGACATGACCGTCAGCGGCGTGCGTATCTCGTGCGACACATTGGCCACAAAATCACGTCGCATGGCCTCAGCCTGCTCCAGCGCCGTGATGTCACGCGAGAGTAGCAAACGCCGCCCCTCGCCATACGGATGCAGGTGCACGGACAAACGGACGGGCCGCGTCACGCTGCCACCGCGGCCTATCATTACAACGCCTGCCGCCGGGTCTGGCGCGGCTGCATACGTGGCAAATGCAGGGTCGCGTACCAGGTTGCCAATCAGTTGCTGCAGGTCACGCGACACGTCGAAACCGAAATGCGTGGCCGCGATCTGGTTGCACCACTCTATGCGCCCTTCGGCATCCAGCAACACCACGCCATTGGGCGATGCCTGGATGGCGGCCAGGAACTCCTGCAGGCGCCGGTCCGAATCCTGCATCTTCTGCTCGGTCTGGCGCAGCCAGCGCCGCATGCGGTCGCTGAAGTCACCCCACCAGCCCTGCATATGCGGTGCCTGGGAGGCCTCGCCGGTGCGCAGCCACTGCATCACGCGGCCACCGCGCCACAGGTCCACCAGCATCCACGCGGCCCCGGAGAGCACGGTGCCAATGCATGCCCCCAGATAGCCCCCAAACTCCCAACCCAGCAGGCCCGCAGCCAGCTGCCCGCCCAAAAAACTCAAGAAACGAAACCACATAGGGGCGATAGTAAGTGGAGGGGCGACGCCTGGCCGCCCCGAAAATCAAGCTGCAGAAGCTGCCGCGGGAGCTAACGCCACCACCGGCTGGGCCGTGATGCGGTAACCCGCACCGCGCACCGTCTCGACCATGGCGCCGCCCGCGCCCAAGGCCTCGCGCAAGCGCTTCACGTGGACGTCCACCGTGCGCTCCTCGATAAATACATGGTCACCCCAAACGCGGTCCAGCAGCTGTGAACGGCTGTGTACGCGCTCAGAATGTTTCATCAGATAGTGCAGCAGCTTGAATTCGGTCGGACCGATCTTCACCGCCTGGTCCTGGAAGGTCACTCGGTAGGTGGACGCATCCAGCACCAAGGCGCCAATGCTGACCACGCCACCATCCTGCTCGGGCGCTCGGCGGCGCAGCACCGCACGGATGCGGGCCAACATTTCCTTGGTGGAAAAAGGCTTGGAGATGTAGTCGTCCGCGCCCGCATCCAAGCCCGCCACACGGTCGCTTTCATCGCCACGTGCGGTCAGCAGGATGATGGGCACCGCCTTGGTACGCGGGTTGGCACGCCATTTCTTGGCCAGCGACAAACCGCTTTCACCAGGCAGCATCCAGTCCAGCAAGATCACATCGGGCAGAACCGCATCCAGCTCGCATTGGGCCGTGACACTGTCCATCGCCCAGGTGGGCTGAAAACCACTGTGGCGCAGGTTGACGGCAATCAGCTCGGCAATTGCCGGCTCATCTTCGACGATCAAAACCCGTGGCATGTTTTTCATTGCAGTACCGACTCCACTTGTGCCGTCGTCGCATGGCGCACATCCTCGCCCTTGACGATATAGATGATGAACTCGGCAATATTCTTGGAATGGTCACCAATGCGCTCGATGGCCTTGGCAATAAACAGCAGATCCAGACTGGCAGAAATGGTGCGCGGGTCTTCCATCATGTAAGTAATGAGTTTGCGCACAAAGCCGTCGAACTCTTTGTCCAGCAGATCGTCCTCCTTGAGGATGTTCACTGCAGCAGCCGTGTCCAGGCGGGCAAAGGCATCCAGCGCCTTGCGCAGCAGGCCCGAAGCCATGTCTGCCGACACCCGCAGGTCTAGCGTAGGCAAGGCACGCGGCGCGCTGCTGTGCGCGATGGACTTGACCATGCGGGCGATCTTGTTGGCCTCGTCGCCCACGCGTTCCAGGTTGGCGGTGGTCTTAGAAATGGCGATCAGCAAACGCAGGTCACGTGCGGTGGGTTGGCGGCGCGCAATGATGCTGGAGAGCTCGCGGTCAATCTCGATTTCCATGGCGTTCACGCGCAGCTCGGTCTCGGCAACCTGGTCGGCCACTTCACCGCTGAACTGCGAGAGTGCATAGATCGCCTGGCGAATCTGCGATTCAACCAGACCACCCAGCTCCATCACGCGGCTGGAAACGCCATTGAGTTCCGCGTCGAACTGGCTGGAAAGATGTTTTTCAGGCATGGTGTTGTCCTTTGGATACGCTGCGATCAACCAAAACGGCCGGTGATGTAGTCTTCGGTCTCTTTGCGCTTGGGCTTGAAGAAGATGTCTTCGGTGGCACCAAACTCCATCAGGTCACCCAGGTACATATAGGCGGTGTAGTCACTGCAACGTGCGGCCTGCTGCATGTTGTGGGTCACGATCACGACGGTGTAGTCGTTCTTCAGTTCGGTGATCAACTCTTCCACCTTGGAAGTGGAAATCGGGTCCAGTGCCGAGCAAGGTTCGTCCAGCAACAGCACCTCGGGTTTGATGGCGATGCCGCGTGCAATGCACAGGCGTTGCTGCTGACCACCCGACAGGCTGGAGCCGCTTTGGTTGAGCTTGTCCTTGACCTCGGTCCATAGCGCAGCCTTGCGCAGGGCCCATTCAACGCGCTCTTCCATATCGGTAGCGCTCAGATCTTCAAACAGCTTCACACCGAAGGTGATGTTGTCATAGATAGACATGGGGAATGGCGTGGGCTTTTGAAACACCATGCCGACCTTGGCACGCAGCAGGGCCACGTCTTTTTTGCTGGTCAGCAGGTTTTCTCCGTCCAGCATGATCTCGCCTTCAGCGCGCTGCTCGGGGTACAACTCGAACATGCGGTTGAAGATGCGCAGCAAGGTGGACTTGCCACAACCGGATGGGCCGATAAAAGCCGTCACCTTCTTTTCCGGGATTTCCATGTTGATGCCCTTGAGCGCATGGAATTTGCCGTAGTAGAAATTCAGGTTCTTGACCGAGATCTTGGAGTTTTGGGCAATAGCGGTTTGCATGATTAACCTTTGTTCTTACCAGCCCAGGCGCGGGCCAAAATATTCAGACCCAACACGGTCATGGTGATCAAGAAGACCCCGGCCCAAGCCAGCTTTTGCCAGTTCTCGTAGGGGCTCATCGCAAATTTGAAAATCGTCACCGGCAAGCTCGCCATGGGTTGGCTCAGGCTGGAGGTCCAGAACTGGTTGCTCAGCGCGGTGAACAGCAACGGTGCGGTTTCGCCGGCAATACGGGCCACAGCCAACATGATTCCGGTAATCACACCGGCCCGTGCGGCCTTCAAGGTGATGCTCAAAATCACCTTCCACTTGGGTGCGCCCAGGGCGTAAGCGGCTTCACGCAGGCCAGGTGGCACGAGCTGCAGCATGTTTTCCGTGGTGCGAATGACCACCGGAATCACGATCAAGGCCAGGGCCACAATGCCTGCCCAGCCCGAAAAGGACTTGAAGCGAGACACTACGACCGTGTAGACAAACAAGCCGATCACGATGCTGGGAGCCGACAGCAGAATGTCGTTCACAAACCGCGTGGCGGACGCCAGCCAGCCTTTGGTGTCGTATTCGGCCAGATAGATGCCTGCCATGATGCCAATGGGAGCGCCGACAAACGTGGCCAGCCCCACCATCAGGACCGAGCCGTAGATCGCATTCGCCAAACCACCCTCGTCGTTTGGCGGAGGCGTCATCTGCGTCAGGGTGGCCAAGTTCAGGCCGTCGATGCCCAGGCGCACGGTTTCAAACAAGATCCAGAACAACCAAAACAGGCCGAAAGCCATGGCTCCCAACGCCAGCACCAGGGCAATCCGGTTCACCCGCTTGCGAGCGGCGTACTTCACACCGCGGGCCTGCTCAACAGCAGCTGCCTTGAGCAACATTTCGCTCGTGGTCATGATTTGGCTCCTTCATTCTTGCGCAGTTGCAGCAGCAGCAATTTGGACAGGGAAAGAATGACGAAAGTAATGAAAAACAGCACCAAGCCCAGGTACATCAAAGCCCCCTGGTGCAAGCCCTCGCCCGCTTCGGCAAACTCGTTTGCCAACGCAGAGGTGATGCTGTTTGCAGCCTGGAAGAGGCTCAACGAATCCAGTTGGTTGAAGTTGCCGATCACGAAGGTAACCGCCATGGTTTCGCCAATGGCGCGCCCCAAGCCCAGCATGATGCCGCCGATCACGCCGGACTTGGTGTAAGGCAGCACCACCTTGGATACAACCTCCCAGGTGGTTGCACCCAGTCCGTAGGCGGATTCCTTGAGCAAGGTTGGCGTCACCTCAAACACGTCCCGCATCACAGCTGCAATGAACGGAATGATCATGATGGCCAGGATGATGCCGGCAGACAAGATGCCGATACCCACCGGAGCGCCTGAAAACAGGGCGCCCACATAAGGCACACCGCTGAACATGGATTGCAGCGGTTGCTGCACATAAGTGGACAGCACCGGGCTGAACACCAGCAGACCCCACATACCGTACACAATGGAGGGCACGGCAGCCAGCAGCTCAATGGCTGTACCCAGAGGACGTTTCAGCCAGGCTGGGGACAACTCCGTCAGGAACAGCGCGATACCGAAGCTGACCGGCACGGCAATGAGCAAGGCAATGATGGAAGTCATCACCGTGCCATAAATCATCACCAGGCCACCAAACTCCTCTTTCACCGGGTCCCAGGTGGTACTGGTCAAAAAACCCAGGCCGTACTTGGTAATAGCCGGCCAGGCACTGATCACCAGCGACATCAGGATCGCCACCAGCATCGCCAGGGTAAAAATGGCCGAACCTTTGGCCAACCAGCCAAAGATACGGTCGAAGACAGGGCCCGAACGGGCCGCTTTAGGGCGCGGAGGAGTGCTCATCACATGTCCGGAGGTCTTGACAGACGGATTTAACGATAGATCTTGCGCCGGAAGTGTAGATGACACGTTTTGCCCCTTTCCTTGGTTCATTGTTAGTAACTAACCAGCCCCATGCCACTGCAAGAACGCATACCGCCCAGAAACACCGCAGAACTGGCTTCGCCAGGCTGCTGGTGTTGCCCCCAGCAAGGGGGTTGGCGAAAGATGCGAAGCACTGCAGCCTGGGGGTGAGCCAAATTACTTAATGGCAACTGGCTTGCCGGCGCCATCGGTCACTTGACCCCAGGCTTTTTCAATGGAAGCCACCACAGGCGCTGGCAGAGGCACGTAGTCCAGGTCGTCAGCAATCTTGGCGCCGTTCTTGTAAGCCCAGTTGAAGAACTTGAACACTTCGGTGGCGTTGGCTGGCTTGTCCTGTTTCAGGTGCATCAGGATGAAGGTTGCAGTGGAAATAGGCCAAGCTTCCTTACCAGGCTGGTCAGTGATCAGTTGGTAGAACGACTTGTTCCAATCCGCGCCAGCAGCGGCTGCGGCGAAAGCAGTGTCACTGGGGCTAACGAACAGGCCGTCACGGTTCTTCATCTGGGCGTAGGTCATCTTGTTTTGCTTCACATAGGCGTATTCCACATAGCCGATGGAATTGGGCAGACGATTCACGAAAGCGGCAACGCCTTCATTGCCCTTGCCACCCGCGCCCACAGGCCAGTTAACCGCTGTGCCCTCGCCCACTTTTTCTTTCCACTCTGGGTGGACGCGGCTCAGGTAGTTGGTGAAGTTGAAGGTCGTACCCGAACCATCTGCACGGCGCACAGGGGAAATCGCAGCGTCAGGCAAAGGCAGGCCAGGGTTCAAAGCCACCAGGGCGGCATCATTCCACTTGGTGATCTTGCCCAGATAGATATCGCCCAGCACTTGACCGGTCAGCTTCAGTTGACCGGGGGCGATACCCTTGATGTTCACCACAGGCACGGTACCTCCGATTACGGAGGGGAACTGCATCTGGCCTTTGGACTTGAGCACATCATCGGTTTGCGGCATGTCGGAAGCACCGAAATCCACCGTCTTGGAGTCGATCTGCTTGATGCCGGCGCCAGAACCCACCGATTGGTAGTTGATCTTCACGCCCGTGGCCTTGTTGTACTCGGCAGCCCACTTGGAGTAGACGGGAGCCGGGAAGGTCGCACCTGCACCGGTAATTTCTTGGGCGCTAACCAGACCCGAAAATGACAATACCCCAGAAGCCGCCAAACCCACCAGGGCCATTTTGAAACGTGTTTGCATCAGCAAATCCTTTAAGTGTGAGGAAACCAACCCGACGATTCACCGGTCCTGGTAAATCTGTGCGATGGTGCTAATTTAAGAAGGTTGTGTGACAGACATGTGACAAAACAAAGCCCGCACCGGGGCCGATAGGCGTGAATGAGGTCCCAAGGCACATGGGTGCTATGCTGCGCCCACAAAAACTTGCGACACCATGCAAAACGGAACACTTCTCGCCGCCCTGGACTTGGGCTCCAATAGCTTTCGCCTGGAAATTGGCCGACTCGACCATGGCCAGATCCACCGCACCGAATACCTGAAGGAAACCGTTCGCCAAGGCAACGGTCTGGACGAAAACCGCAACCTCAGCGCCGAAGCCATGCAGCGCGGCTGGGACTGCCTGGCCCGCTTCGCCGAGCGCCTGGCGGGCTTCAAACACCAGCAAGTCCGCGCCGTCGCAACCCAAACCCTGCGCGAAGCCCGCAACCGGGACGCATTTCTGGCCCGCGCGCACGAAATCCTGGGCTTTCCCATCGACGTGATTCCAGGCCGGGAAGAAGCACGGCTGATATACCAAGGCGTAGCACGGCTCTTACCCCAATCGGACGAACGACGCCTGGTGGTAGACATTGGCGGCCGCTCCACCGAGATGATTTTGGGCCAGGCCTACGAAGCGAACGTCATGGAGTCCTTCCGGGTCGGCAGTGTCGCTTGGTCGATGAAATACTTTCCCCAGGGCCAATTCACCCGCGATGCGTTCCGTATTGCCGAAATTGCCGCCAAAGCCGTTTTGGACGAAGCCCTGAACGCCTACCGGCGCGACACTTGGGATGTGGCCTATGGTTCCTCCGGCACGGTGGGCGCAGTCGCAGATATCCTGCACGCCGCCGGTTGGCCCCTGAATCTCATCACCCGTGAAGGCCTGGATTGGATCAGCGACCGGCTACTCAAGGCGCAAACCGTCGAAAAACTGCGCATCGAAGGCATGAAGGACGACCGCAAGCTGGTCATAGGCGGCGGAATCAGCGTGCTGCGGGCCATTTTTGATCTGCTGGGCATCAATGAAATGCATGCAGCCGATGGCGCGCTGCGCCATGGCGTGCTGTACGACCTGGTTACACGAAGCCAAGAGGAAACCGATCTGCGCGCAGTGTCTGTGCAACGTATGGCCACCCGCTTTGCAGTGGACGCGGACCAAGCCCAACGTGTAGCCCAGATTGCGAGCCATCTGTTCGGCCAGATGCAGGCCCGTAGCGGTGTCCCCGCTGCAGAAATTACCCGTCTGCAGCGCAAGCTGCATTGGGCTGGCCAGTTACATGAAATTGGCAGCCAGATTTCTCACAACGACTACCACCGGCATGGCGCCTACATCCTGGGCCACGCCGACTTGCCCGGCTTTGCCTTATCGGAGCTGCAGCGCCTGAGCCAACTTGTGCTGGGCCACCGTGGGAAGTTGCACAAACTGGAATGCGACTTCAGCGATGCCGACTACATGCAGCAGTTGCTGTCACTACGGATTGCTGCAATCCTGTGCCACGCACGCCGCGATCCCGATGTGGAAGGACTGGAGCTGGAACTCGGAGACTCCACACAGTTTTCGCTGACCACCCGTCCTGGCTGGTCTCAGGCCTATCCGCAATCGGCCCATCTGCTACGCGATGAAGCCCTGGCATGGCAAAAGACACCCTGGGCACTGCTACTTTCTGAAGCTTGAGAAATAGCAATTAACCCTCAAGAAAACTTTACGTCAAGGACATAAAACCTGAATAATGGAAGCCCACGGCGCGCACGGTTCGAAACATGACGCAGGACGAGACAACCAGCAAGGCTTCCAATGTCAGAAAATCGACGACTCAACCTGGGTGACAGCTACAAGCAGTATTTTGAGATTGCCCCTGCACTGGAAAAGGCGCGAGTCGACGACGTATTCTTCATTCGCCATGATGTCTATGCCCGCGAACTAGGCTTTGAGCCGGTACGGGAAGACCAGCGCGAGACCGATAAATACGATTACCGTTCGCAACACTGCCTAGTACGTACTGCAGGCGAACCGCACAGGCTTGCAGGCTGTGCCCGCCTGGTACTGACCGACCCCGCTGACCCCGCGGCGCCACTGCCGTTTGAGGTCACCTGCAGGGACACCATAGACCGCAGCATCATCGACCCGGCGCGCGAACCGCGCGAGCGCATTGCCGAAGTATCACGCTTGGCGGTCATGTCCGAATTCCGTCGGCGCAAGGGCGAACAGCACAGCGGAGCCACCATCTCAGACTCCGACTTCGGCGAGCGCGACCAACCACGCTTCCCCTACATTCCCGTCAGCCTGTATATAGGCGCACTGGCCATGGCGCGGCGCCAAGGCATAGAAATCCTGTTCACCCTCACAGAACCGCGCTTGGCCGAACATTTCGCCAAACTTGGCGTCAATATCATCCCCATCGGCGGCGCTGTGGAACACCGCGGCCAACGTGTCCCGTCCATGTTGAAAGTGAACGATGTCTACCAGGGCGCACGCCTGATGATGCGCCCGCTGTGGCATGCCATCAACGAGCAAATGGATGCTGCCTACGCTGCCAATGCGAACAGTACATAGGCGCCAAGGCCAATTTCGTTATTTCTAAATATGCCGATTGGCATATTGGTAGAACAATAAAGTAGTTTGGAATCGGAGGCCCGGCTTCTATAGTCGCGGCCATGTACGATTTTGCTTTCGTTTTTGCCGGATTTTTTGTCGGCTTTGTGGTCGGCCTGACGGGTGTGGGCGGTGGCTCGCTCATGACGCCCATCTTGATCTTCTTCTTTGGCATGAAGCCCTACCTGGCGATAGGCACCGACCTGCTGTTCGCCTGCTTCACCAAGGCCGGCGGCACACTGAAGATGGCGCGCTCGGGCCTGGTCAACTGGCGCATCGTGGCCACCCTGTGCGCAGGCAGCGTGCCCGCCTCGCTGCTGACCCTGTGGGCACTGCATACCCTCGGACCGGCCGACCCCCACGTACAAAAAATCATGACCACCACACTGGGCGTGGCTTTGCTGCTGACGGCCTTGGCCACGCTCTACAAAAGCATACGTGGCAAGAGCGCACCGCGCACCATCAGCAACCAGGCCATGGCCCAGGCAGAACGCCCGCGCCACTGGAGCCTGCCGCTGCTATTCGGCGCATGCATAGGCTGCCTGGTCACACTGACCTCGGTGGGCGCTGGCGCGATTGGCGTCACGGTGCTCATGCTGCTCTACCCCTTGCTGCCGCTGCAGCGCATTGTTGCCGCCGACATCGCCTATGCCGTGCCCTTGACGCTGGTAGCCGGCCTGGGACATGCCGGCCTGGGCTCTGTGGACTGGCCTCTGCTGGGTAAGCTGCTGGCCGGCTCCCTGCCCGGCATCTGGCTCGGGTCGCATATGGTGTTGAAGACCCCCGACCGCGTCATCCGCGGCGTACTGTCTTTGTTGCTGGCTTATGCGGGCACCAAATTACTGGCACTTTAAAATCGCGGGTTGCCCCAAGCGACCCGTACCACGATAGACCACCAAAATGTACCAATACACCGAATTTGACAAACAGTTTGTGCAACTGCGCGCCGCCCAGTACCGAGACCAGCTCGAACGCTGGCAAAAGGGCACGCTGGCCGAAGACGAATTCCGCCCACTGCGCCTGCAAAACGGCTGGTATGTACAGCGCTTTGCCCCTATGCTGCGTGTGGCCGTCCCCTATGGCGAGCTGAATAGCGCCCAGTTGCGCGTGCTGGGCACCATCGCCCGCGATTACGACAAAAAAGACGCGCACGACCTGGCCAAGGCCAACCCCGGCCTGAGCGATCTGCACAGCCTGCCCAGCGCCTGCGCCCACTTCACCACCCGCCAGAACGTCCAGTTCAACTGGATTCCGCTGGACAAGAGCGCCGACGTGATGGACCTGCTGGCCAGCGTGCATCTGCACGGCATCCAGACCAGCGGCAACTGCATCCGCAACACCACCAGCGACGAGCGCGCCGGCATTGCCGCCGATGAAGTCGCCGATCCCCGCCCCCTGGCCGAAATCATCCGCCAGTGGAGCACGCTGCACCATGAATTCGCCTTCCTGCCACGCAAGTTCAAGATCGCCATCGTCGGCGCCACCGACGACCGCGCCGCCACCGCCTGGCACGACGTGGGCCTGCATGTGCTGAAGAACGAGGCCGGTGAAGTTGGCCTGCGCGTAATGGTCGGCGGCGGCATGGGCCGCACACCGGTCGTCGGCACGGTGATCCGCGACTTCCTGCCCTGGAACCAGATCCTCAACTACCTGGAAGCCGTGGTACGCGTCTACAACCGCTGGGGCCGCCGCGACAATATGTACAAGGCGCGCATCAAGATTCTGGTGAAAGCCGAAGGCCAGCGCTATATCGACGAGGTCGAGGATGAATACCAGCAAATCCTGACCCGTGACGGCGCACCGCACACCATCAGCCAGGCCGAACTGGACCGGGTTACCGCCAGCTTCGTGCCGCCGGCCAGCCGCGTCGGTGCCTTGCCCGCCCTGGCCAACCCGGTTGCGGCCCCTGTCGACGACAAGGACTACACCCGCTGGCTGAAGCAAAACGTAGCCGCCCACCAGAACCCGCTGCTGCGTGCCGTGACCCTGTCGTTCAAACGCCTGGGCTACTCGCCCGGCGACGCGACCGCAGAGCAGCTGGATGCCGCAGCCGACCTGGCCGACCGCTACAGCGCCGGCGAAACCCGCGTGACCCACGACCAGAACCTGGTGCTGCCCTGGGTCCGCGCCGACGAGCTGCCCGCCCTGTACGCCGAAGCCAAGGCGCTGGGCCTGGCCAAGGCCAACATCCGCCTGCTAACCGACATGATCGTCTGCCCCGGCGGCGACTTTTGCAGCCTGGCCAATGCCCGCTCGCTGCCGATTTCCGAAGCCATCAGCCAGCGCTACCAGGACATGGACGAACTGCACGACCTGGGCGAGATCGACGTGCACATGAGCGGCTGCATCAACTCCTGCGGCCATCACCACAGCGCCCACATCGGCATTCTGGGCGTGGACAAGGACGGCCAGGAGTGGTACCAGGTGACGCTGGCCGGCTCGGACGGCTCGAATCTGTCCGGCCCCGCCATCGCGGGTAAGGTCGTCGGCCCGTCCTTCAGCGCAGCCGAAGTGCCCGAAGTCATCGAAGCCGTGTTGGATACCTACCGCAGCACCCGCAACAGCGGTGAAAACTTCATCGATACCCTGCGCCGCGTCGGCCAGGACCCGTTCAAACAGGCTGCCAACGGCGCCCGCATCAGCACCGGCAAGCCCACCCGTGACAGCGTGGCTGCCTGAGAGGAAATACTATGAAAATAATAGCTGCTACCGCACATATTCCCTGCGCTGAAGGCCAAAAAGACCATATAGCCTTGGCCAACACCGAAGACCCCCGCAGCCTGGACCTGGTTGGCGTCACCCGCATCGACCTGAACTTCCCCAAGTTCACCGATGGCCGTGCCTACAGCCAGGCCTTCCTGCTGCGCCGCCGCCTGGGCTTCACCGGCGAAATCCGCGCCACGGGTGACGTGCTGATCGACCAGCTGGTACAAATGCAGCGCAGCGGTTTTGACGTGGCCGTGCTGCGCGAAGGCGTAGACGCCAGCGCTGCCCAGCGCCAGTTCGACCGCTTCCAGGGCTTCTACCAGGGCGATGCCGTCCACGTGGTGCCCCACTTTGCCGAAACCGAAGACAGCGCAGCCTACGGCGCTGAGCTGGAACGGCAAGACTCGGCCTGATATCGGCCTGACCGGAACCAACACCATGAGTAATCTCAACCTCGCACAAATCAACGCCGAACTCGGCCGCAACGCCCCCGCACTGGTGGAATGGGCGCTCGGCCTGCACCAGCCCGCCATCGTCACCACCAACTTCCGCCCATTCGAAGCGGTCATCCTGCACATGGTCACCCGCGTCAATCCCGACGTGCCCGTGGTCTGGATGGACAACGGCTACAACACCGAAGCCACCTACCAGTTTGTCGATGAAGTGACAAAGCAGCTGAAGCTGAACCTGCGCATCTACCTGCCGCTGCGCTCGCGTGCGCACCGCGAAGCCGTGGACGGCGCGACACCCGCGCTGGACGATCCGCGCCATGCCGCCTTCACCGAAGAAGTGAAGCTGGAGCCTTTTGCCCGCGCACTGCGCGAGACGGCGCCCAAGGTCTGGTTCACAGCACTGCGGGCCACCGACACCGCCGTGCGCGCCCAGATGGACCCTGTCAGCATCAACCCCGACGGCCTGATCAAGGTCGCACCGCTGCTGCACTGGTCGTCCAAAGAGTTGTATGAATACTGTGAAGCCCACGGCCTGCCCAACAACTTCGACTACGTGGACCCCACCAAGGGTGAAGACAACCGCGAGTGCGGCTTGCACCTTGCCCACTGAAACCTGACCCCGACATGAATACCCAAGTGACCCCACACCATCTGAGCAATACCCACCTCGACGCACTGGAAGAAGAAACCATCTTCATCCTGCGCGAAGTGGCTGCCGTGTTTGAACGCCCCACCCTGCTGTTTTCGGGCGGCAAAGACTCGCTGGTGCTGCTGAAATGCGCCGAAAAAGCCTTCGGCGCAGGCCGCATTCCCTACCCGCTGCTGATGATCGACACCGGCCACAACTTCCATGAAGTGACCGACTTCCGCGACTTCCGCGCCAAGGAACTGGGCGCCGAACTCATCGTGCGCAACGTCGAAGACTCGATGAAACGCGGCACTGTGCGCCTGGCCCACCCTGGCGAATCGCGCAATGTGCACCAGTCGGTGACCCTGCTGGAAGCCATCGAAGAATTCCGCTTCGACGCACTGATCGGCGGCGCCCGCCGCGACGAAGAAAAAGCCCGCGCCAAGGAACGCATCTTCAGCCACCGCGACAGCTTCGGCCAATGGCAGCCCAAGGCCCAGCGCCCTGAGCTGTGGACCCTGTTCAACACCCGCCTGCAGCCCGGCGAACACTTCCGCGTGTTCCCCATTAGCAACTGGACCGAGCTGGACGTCTGGCAGTACATCGAGCGCGAGCAAATCGCCCTGCCTTCGCTGTACTACACGCACAAACGCGAAGTGGTCGAGCGCAAGGGCCTGCTGGTGCCGGTGACCGACCTGACTCCTTTGCGCGCCGGTGAAACTTCTGAGCAGCGCGACGTGCGCTTCCGCACCGTGGGCGACATCACCTGCACCTGCCCGGTGGAGAGCTTTGCCGCCACCGCCGGCGACATCGTGATCGAAACCCTGGCCGCCGACGTGAGCGAACGCGGCGCGACCCGCATGGACGACAAAACCTCTGAGGCTTCGATGGAGAAGCGCAAGAAAGACGGATATTTTTGAACACCCCCAGGCTTGCCCACTTCGTGTGGCCTCCTACCCCCTTGCAGGGGGCGACACCAGAGGCCCGGCAAAGCCGGTTCCACGGTGTCTCAGGGCTTGGACCGTTCTGTATTAACGTGATTGATTGAAATGACAAACGCTACAACATTAATAGCTACTTCCGCAGGTACTACCAGCGCTGCAGCCCTTTCAGCCTTGAAATTCATCACCTGTGGTTCGGTCGATGACGGCAAGAGCACCTTGATCGGCCGCCTGCTGGTCGACACCAAAGCCGTGCTGCAAGACCACCTGGCCGGCGTGCAACGCCAGGGCGAAACCGACCTGGCCCTGCTGACCGACGGCCTGAGCGCCGAGCGCGAGCAAGGCATCACCATCGACGTGGCCTACCGCTACTTCAACACCGAAGACCGCAAGTTCATCATCGGCGACGCGCCCGGCCACGAGCAGTACACCCGCAACATGGTGACCGCCGCCAGCAGTGCCGACGCCGCCGTGGTGCTGGTCGACGCCACCAAGCTCGACTGGAAGAACGCCGCGCTGGAGCTGCTGCCGCAAACCCGCCGCCACTCGCTGCTGTGCCACCTGCTGCGCGTGCCCAGCATCGTGTTTGCCATCAACAAGCTGGACGCGGTGGAAGACTCGGCCCTGGCCTTTGCCCACATCAGCGCTGCTTTGAACAGCTTTGCCGCCGCCGCCGAGATTCCGGTCAAGGCCATCGTGCCGATTTCGGCCTTGAAGGGCTGGAACGTGGTCGAAGCCGGCCACAGCGAAAACCCCGATTGGTGCAAGTACACCGGCCCAACCCTGCTACAGATTCTGGAGCAACTGCCCAGCACGCCGGCCGAGGTCGAGCAGCCCTTCGCCTTCCCGGTGCAGTGGGTGGAAAAATTCTCGTCCAGCAGCGACACCAGCCAGGGCCGCCGCGTGTTCTGGGGCCGTGTGGCCACCGGCAAGGTCGAAGTCGGCCAAGAAATCCGCATCCTGCCCAGCGGCCAAACGGCCACCGTCGCCCAGGTGCTGGACCATGCGCGCAACCCCAAGAGCGTGCTGGCTGGCAATAGCGCCGGCATCACGCTGGACCGCGAAGTCGATGTATCGCGCGGCGACTGGCTGCTGGCCCCGGGCCAATTCGAAGCCAGCCGCGAGATCTCGGCCACCATCGCCTGGATGGACGACGAACCCCTGGTCGCCGGCCGCGTTTACTGGGCGCTGCACGGCCACCGCTGGGTCAAGGCCAAGGTCAAACGCATCGTCCACAAGCTGGACATCAACACCCTGGCCGAGGAAGATGCAAGCGAGCTACCGCCGAACGCCATCGGCCACATCGAGCTGGCGCTGCAGGAAGGCATCGCCACCCTGCCCTACATCCAATCCCGTTCGCTGGGTGCCTTGGTACTGGTCGATACGGCCTCGCACAAGACCTCGGGCGCCGTGCTGGTCCGCTAATTTAAAATCACGGGTTAACCCCGCAATTGAAAAAAATACCATGACTCACGTCGTATCCGAAGCCTGCATCAAGTGCAAATACACAGACTGTGTGGACGTCTGCCCCGTGGACTGCTTCCGCGAAGGCCCCAACATGCTGGTCATCGACCCCGATGAATGCATTGACTGCGCCGTCTGCATCCCCGAGTGCCCGGCCAACGCCATCTACGCTGAAGAAGACATGCCAGCCGACCAGTTGGCCTTCATCAAGCTGAATGTGGAACTGGCCCGCGCCGACGGCTGGAAGAGCATCACCAAGCGCAAACCAGCCCTGCCCGACGCAGACGACTGGAAAGACGTGATGCCCAAGATCCAGCTGTTGGAACGTTAAACCGTGTTGCCCGTACTGGAAACCGGCGCCGTCGTCATCGGCGCGGGCCCGGTCGGGCTGTTCCAGGTCTTCCAGCTGGGTCTGCTGGAAGTCCCTACCCATGTGATTGACGCCCTGCCCCATGCTGGCGGCCAGTGCATGGAGCTCTACCCCGACAAGCCCATCTACGATATTCCAGGCACGCCGGCCACCAGTGGCCGGGCGCTGGCCGCGTCGCTGCTGCAGCAAATACAGCCTTTTGGCGCGCAGTTCCATCTGGGCCAGCTGGTCAGCAGCATCGCCAAACAGGCCGATGGCCGCTTCCTGGTATCCACCGACCGCGGCACCCAGCTGCTGGCGCCCGTGGTGGTGATCGCCGCCGGCGTCGGTGCCTTCCAGCCTCGGCGTCTGAAGATGGATGGTATCGAGGCCTTTGAAGGCAGCCAACTGCACTACCACGCCCCACCCGCGGATGTCGCGGACAAACACCTGGTGGTGGTGGGTGGTGACGAAGCCGCCTTGCGTTGCGCTCTGGCATTGGCCGAGACCGATGCCAAGAGCGTCACCTTGTTGCACCGGCGCGATGTGCTGCAGGCGCCCACCGCCGACATTGTGGAAATGCAGATGCTGCAGCAAGCCGGGCGCATGCGTTTCATGGTCGGACAGATCGCTGGTTTCGAGGCCGATGCCGACCGCTTGACCGCCCTGCAGATCAGCGACGTGGATGGTGTGCCGCACCGCCTCTCGGCAGACGCCATCAGCGTGTTCCAGGGCTTATCACCCAAACTCGGCCCGGTCGCCGACTGGGGCCTGGCCATGGAGCGCAAGCAATTGACCGTGGATACAGCGCGCTTTGAAACCAGCGAGCCGGGCATCTTCGCCGTGGGCGACATCAACACCTACCCCGGCAAGCAAAAGCTTATCGTCTGCGGCTTCCACGAAGCCACGCTGGCCGCCTACGCCGTAGCGCCGCTGGTCTTCCCCGGCAAGAAAATCCCGTTCCAGTACACAACAACCTCGCCACGGCTACACCAGTTGTTGGGCGTAGCTACGCCAACAGCAGAATAAAGCGCCCGGGACTCAGAAGCACTCGCGTCAAAACTTCGCGCGGTAATAGACCATGGGCTTGCCACGGCTGACGCGCAGCACCAGCTTCTCGTTGTTGTTGAGCTGCATGCCCAAAGCACCTCCCAACTCGAACTGGATGCCACGCGCGGTGGCCGAGCTGAATTGCATCTCCAGCCGCGTGTCGTAGCTGGGCTCTCCGTTCGCCCGCTGGATCAACTCCATCGCATCCGGCGCCGGCGCCACATGCTGCCAAATGCCGATATTCACGCGGCCCCGGCTGTCCTCTGAAGAACGCCAGCGCAGGCCCAGATCCAACCCAGGAGAAACGCTGCGGCCATTCAGTGCCGGGCTAGCGGCAGGGGGGGTTACGGCAGCGCTCAGGCCTAGCGCCGATTGAGGGGAGGAGCCGGACCAGCCGGTCAAGGACATACGGGAATTTGCAGTGCGGTCCAGACTGGGAACGGGGGCCAACTCCAACTGCAAACTGGGCTGGGGGACCACCACATCTTGCTGCGCATGGACCCAGGACGCCACACACAATGCCACCAGCGGAGACAGCCCGCACGGCCGCAAAGACGGTAAGAATGCGTACAGACCGGCAGATTGCATGGCGCACATCCTGAGGTAGTTAACCCCATTGTGGCGCAAAGAAAAAAGTCTGTGTGTGAGAAAAAGACCTGTTTTGTGACAGGACTTCACGCTGTCGCCGGCTTCAGAACTCCTTGACCACCGAATACGTCAAGCCAGCCGTGCCCAGCATGTCAATCTGCGCATGCCAGCCGGAATCAAACTTCCAGCCCACGGCCGGCACGATGGCGGGCGAAAAGCCGTTGTGATTCAGCGGCACCTTGTTTTCATATGGCGGCTTGTAGCCGTACAAGATGCCCGCCGACCATTTCAAGTAGATCTTGGGATAGCTGTCAAACACACCGTAATAGCTTTTGCCCAGGTACAGGTAGCCGCTGTCCTGGCCAAAGGAGTTGCTGAACAGCGCCAGTCCGTAAAAGCTGTTGTCGGCGGTGGATTCACGCTCCAGGCCCAGCAAATGCACCGGGCGATGCTCGGGGTTGTAGCTGTAGTGGGTCGTGTGCGGGCTGAACTCGATACGCCAGCGGTAGGGCTGGTCAGCACTGTCGGTGGCGGTCTGGGCCATCGCGCTGCCGGTCAGACCGAGCAATGCGCAGAAAACAAACTGCCAGGGGCGGATGAAAGCGTCCATAGTATTCAGGGATGTGGGGGTAAGAATGCTCGGGCCGGCGCAGCGCGCACCGGCCCAAAAACAGCCGCCGATTGTATCGCTATAAAATTAATAGCACTTTAAACAGCTAACGCCTACGCCAGACGCCCTATGCACCACAAGATGGCGCCACGATAAAATCTTGCGTCCCTGCGCCAGCACTGGCCCGCGAGCTACAGGCCCACTGACCGGCATCATTTGTATGGAGCAAACACATGGCTCAGCCATCCTTTTTCAATAACGAGGCCTTGACGCCGATACCGCAGGCGCAGCGCGTCTTCGGCTGGTCGGCCCATGCCGCACTCTGGTTCAGCCTGGGGGTGGGCCTGCTGGTGATGCAGATCGGCGCCTACCTGGTGCCCGCCGTAGGCACGCGCGATGCCGTGCTGGCGATTGTGCTGGGCTCTCTCGTTGGCTCCGGTCTGCTTGCCTGGACGGCGCGCATTGGCTGCGACAGCGGCCTGTCCAGCGCCGGCCTGATGCACGCCACCTATGGCAGCGGCTTTGCGCGCCTGCCGGTGGTGCTAAACATTGTGCAACTGCTGGGCTGGACCGCATTTGAGCTGGTGGTGATGCGCGACGGCACCCTGGCCATTGCCCAGGAACATTTCGGCTGGATACCGCAAGGCAGCCAAGGTACGCTGCTGGTGACCCTGCTATGGGGCGCACTGCTGACTGCGCTGATGGCCGGCTCCATGCTGACCCTGGTGCGCAAATTCATCAGCCGCTACGGCCTGCCCCTGGTGGTGCTGTCGCTGCTTTGGCTGAGCTGGCAGTTCGGCCACAAGCTGATGGAATCTGACCTGCACGCCTTCTGGACCCGGCCGGGCGACGGCAGCATGGGCCTGCTGTCGGCCATGGACCTGGTGATCGCCATGCCCGTGTCCTGGCTGCCGCTGGTGGCCGACTATGCGCGCCACGGCCGACAAGGCCGCAGCGCCATGAGCGGCACCTGGCTGGGCTATGCGCTGGCGAATATGTGGTGCTATGCACTGGGCGTGATGGTGGTGACCGTGGCCGGCCCGGATACCGGCCTGGTCACCGCATTGCTGCTGGCCCAGGGCGGCCTGCTGGCGCTAGGTCTGATCCTGGTGGACGAGATCGACAACGCCTACGGCGACGTGTATTCGGGTGCGGTATCCGCCCACAGCCTCGCCCCCTGGTGGAGTGTGCGGCGTTGGGGCCTCCTGCTGGCCGTGGCCTGCACCGGCCTGGCGCTGGTGCTGCCCATGCACAGCCTGGAGCCATTTCTGACACTGCTGAGCTCGGTGTTCGTGCCCCTGTACGGTGTGATCCTGGGCCGCCTGTCACAGGGCACGGCCACCGCATCACAACGCCTGGTGGAGCCCAGCGCTGCCCTATTATGGGTGGCCGGCATTGTGGCCTACCACCTGCTGACCAACTACGCGCCACAGTTCGGCGCCGCCCTGCCGACGCTGGCCCTGGTGTTCTTCGTAGCTTGGTTGACGCGGCCTTTGCGCATCACCTATGCGCTATAGAAAAAATAGCTTCTTGCGCAGGTAATACCTGCGCTACAGGTCTATTTCCTATAAACCCTCAAACGCCTAGAACCTGCATGGGCAAAGGCGCGAATCCGTGGTTCAACGGTCCGTGGCCGTGCCCGGTGTGCACGCTGGCACCGGCTTGTATGGCGCCACGGATATAAGCCCGGGCCTGACCCACCGCCTCCGTCAGCTCAAAGCCCTTTGCCAGGTACACCGCAATGGCAGACGACAGCGTGCAGCCCGTGCCGTGGCCGTTGTGCGTAGCAATGCGGGCCGAATGCCAGGGCTGGCGGCTGCCATCGCACTGGCCCAGCAGGTCTACCACCGCATCCCCCGGCAGGTGCCCCCCCTTGAGCAGCACGGCCGGCGCACCTAGCGCCAGCAAATCCGCCACCGCAGGCTCCAGCGTTTCCACGGTATCCACACTGCGGCCCAGCAGCAGAGCCGCTTCGTCCAAATTGGGCGTGACCACGGTGGCGCGGGGAAACAGCTGGTCCACCAGCACCTGCACGGTTTCAACCGCCATCAAGCGGTCGCCGCTGGTGGCCACCATCACCGGGTCCAGCACCACGCGTTTTAGTTGGTACTGGTCAATGGCCCAGGCCACCACCTCCACCATCTCGGGCGAATGCAGCATGCCGATCTTCACCGCGTCGGCGCCAATATCATCAAGCACAGCCTGCAACTGGGCTTTCAGAAAGGACGCTGGCACGGGGTGGATGGCTGTCACGCCACGCGTGTTCTGTGCGGTCAGCGCGGCCAGCGCCGTCATGCCGTAGCAGCCCAGCGCGGCAAAGGTTTTCAAGTCGGCCTGTATGCCCGCGCCGCCGCCACTATCAGAGCCAGCAATCGACAACAGGCGCAGATAGCGGGGAGAAGAGTCAGAAATAGTCATGCTGAAATTATCGGGCCAGCGATGTGATGTAATCCGGGTTTGCGGATGAAACAGGGGTGTCTGGTACGCAAACCAGACTGAGAAAAACCCTC
The DNA here is from genome assembly GCF_059421805.1 of Rhodoferax sp. GW821-FHT02C08. Lineage (NCBI taxonomy): Bacteria > Pseudomonadati > Pseudomonadota > Betaproteobacteria > Burkholderiales > Comamonadaceae > Rhodoferax > Rhodoferax sp. GW821-FHT02C08. The sequence goes on along the minus strand of NZ_JBWKVR010000003.1, from coordinate 30,201 downwards.
ATACCCGATCCAGATCATGCTGGCGTGGGAAGTTTCTATCAACGACAGCGCCTCGTTTCGTCCCAATTGAGCTTTCGCAAATGGACGATACCTTGGCTACCCCACTCTCCACCACCATTCTTGGCGCAGGCCTGATGGGCCGCTTGCTGGCCCTGGCGCTGGCACGCTCGGGCCACACCGTACAGGTCTTTGAGGCCGGCGGACCCGAGGCCGAGGGCGCCGCCGCCCGCGTGGCCGCCGCCATGCTGGCGCCACTGGCTGAATCGGCCATCACCGAGACCGGCGTGGTGCAGATGGGCCAGCATGGACTCACGCGCTGGCCGGAACTGATCGCCGAACTGGACATGCCGGTGTTCTTCCAGCGCAACGGCACTTTGATTCTCTGGCACCGGCAAGACGCCCCCGAGGCCAGCCGCTTTGGCCAGCAGCTCACCGCCACCTGCCAGCAACTGCCCAACCTACCCATACCGCAGCACCTGGACTCCGCCGCCATCGCAGCGCTGGAGCCCGCCATCGGCAATCGCTTCAGCCAGGGCCTGCTGCTACCCGGCGAGGGACAACTGGACAACCGTGGCTTGCTCAATGCTCTGCTGGTGCAGTTGCAGCAGGTGGGTGTCACCATGCACTGGCACAGCCCGCGCCAGCCAGAAGATGTCCACAGCGACTGGGTCTTTGACTGCCGCGGCCTGGGCGCACGCACACAATGGCCGGCCCTGCGCGCGGTGCGCGGCGAGGTGCTGCGCCTGCACGCGCCCGGCGTGGAGCTGCAACGCCCAGTGCGCCTGGTGCACCCCCGCTACCCGCTATACATTGCCCCAAAACCCGGCAATATCTTTGTCGTGGGAGCCACCGAGATCGAGTCCGACGATATGTCGCCCATGAGCGTGCGCTCCAGTCTGGAGCTGCTGAGCGCGGCTTACAGCGTGCACAGCGGCTTTGGCGAAGCGCGCATCCTGGAAAGCGCCACCCAGTGCCGCCCCACCCTGCCCAACAACCTGCCCGCGATCCGGCGGATTGCCCCCAATACGCTGCAAATCAACGGCCTGTACCGCCACGGCTTCATGATCGCCCCGGCCATGCTGGACGTGGTGCTGGAACTGGTGCAGCACGGTACGTCCGCGCTGGCCACGCAATTCGACCTGACGGTAGAAGAAGCATGAATGTCACCATCAACAACACCCCCCAGACCCTGCCTGACGGCGCCACGCTGGCCGACGCACTGGCGCAGATGCAGGCACAGCCGCCATTTGCCACCGCGGTGAACAAGACCTTTGTGCCACGCGCGCAGTACCCGCACACCGTGCTAGCCGAGGCCGACAGCATAGAAATCATCCACCCCGTGACCGGAGGCTGACACCATGTCCCACGACCCTCTCATCCTGTACGGCGAAAGCTTCGCCAGCCGCCTGCTGCTGGGCACCTCCCGCTACCCCTCGCCCAGCACCATGGCCGACGCCATCACGCGCGCCCGCCCGGCCATGCTCACAGCTTCGCTGCGCCGGCAAAACCTAGGCGGCCAGGACAAGAGCCCCAATGGATTCTGGGAACTGCTGCGCCAGACCGGTGTGCCCGTGTTGCCCAACACCGCCGGCTGCCACGGCCTGCAAGAGGCCATTACCACCTCCCACATGGCGCGCGAGGTGTTCGACACCCCCTGGATCAAGCTGGAGCTGATAGGCGACGACTACACCCTGCAGCCCGACACCTTGAACCTGGTGGAGGCCGCCAGCCGCCTTATCAAGGACGGCTTCAAGGTGCTGCCCTATTGCACCGAGGACCTGGTGCTGTGCCAGCGCCTGGTGGACGTGGGCTGCCAGGCCGTCATGCCCTGGGCCGCGCCCATCGGCACCGGTAAGGGCCCGATCAACCCCTATGCCATGCAGGTGCTACGCGAGCGCCTGAGCGTGCCGCTGCTGGTCGATGCCGGCCTGGGCCGTCCCTCGCATGCCTGCCAGGTGATGGAATGGGGCTATGACGGCGTGCTGCTGAACACCGCCGTGGCACTAGCCCAAGACCCCGTCACCATGGCCGGTGCCTTTGCCGATGCGGTTGCCGCCGGGCGCAGCGCCTTCCTGGCCGGCGCCATGCTGGAACAGCAGGCCGCCCACCCCAGCACGCCAGTGCTGGGCACGCCGTTCTGGCACCACGCACAGGAATAGTTCCATATGCAACCTGCCCTGACCCAGGCCATCCTGGACCAACACAGCGCCATGGCGCTGCCCACCCGCGATGCGGTATTCGACGCCAGTCTGAGTGCGGCTTTGCAGCTGGGCTTTATCCCCACCGACGCCCATTGCATCGCCCAAGCCTGGCAAGCCCAGGCTGCGCGCACCGGGAACACCCGCGACTGGCCCACAGCACCAGAAGATTTCGGCTTGGCTCCCTGGCCGCGCGAACAGACTTTTGCACCCTGCCCACGCCAGTTGGGTCTGTACGCAGTCCTGCCTGATGCCGCCTGGGTCGCCCGCATGGCCCGCGCAGACGTACCCACGGTGCAGCTACGCTTCAAATCCGAAGATGCCGACGCCATCCAACGCGAAGTCCAGGCCGCTGTAGATGCCGTGCGGGGCACGCGCGCCCTGCTGTTCATCAATGATCACTGGCAGCAAGCCATCCAGGCCGGAGCCTATGGTGTACACCTGGGCCAGGAGGACCTGGACCTGCTGAGCGAAGACGATTTGCATGCCATTCGCAGCGCCGGCCTGCGCCTGGGCATCAGCACCCATGGCTATGCCGAAATGCTGCGCGCAGACCGCGTCAGCCCCAGCTACATCGCCCTGGGTGCGGTGTTCCCCACTACATTGAAGAAGATGGCCACCGCCCCCCAGGGCACGGCCCGCCTGGCCGCCTATGCCAAACTGCTGCGCGACTACCCATTGGTCGCCATTGGTGGCATAGACAATGAGCGCCTGCCCGCCGTGCTGGCCAGCGGCGTCGGCTCAGTGGCCGTAGTGCGCGCAATCACCGCAGCCCCCGATCCGGAGAGTGCCGCCGCAGCCCTGCGCCAGGCCATACACGGCCCGCTAGGCCTGGAGTGAACTTTTTACGGTAAAAAATCGCTAACTTGCAAAATCCAAAAAACTGACGCTATAATTTAAGTCTGTCATATTCCTCAATAGCTCAGTTGGTAGAGCGCCGGACTGTTAATCCGTAGGTCCCTGGTTCGAGCCCAGGTTGAGGAGCCAGAATTTTGCAAAAAGGGCTTACGCCAACCCGTAAGCCCTTTTTATTTCAGCCACCAAGGCTGATGCATCCGATATTCCTCAATAGCTCAGTTGGTAGAGCGCCGGACTGTTAATCCGTAGGTCCCTGGTTCGAGCCCAGGTTGAGGAGCCAGCTAAAAGCCCCGCGCGCAAGTCCGGGGCTTTTTTACTTTAGCGCCTACATATGTAAACCATACACAGCGCTGATTGCCGCTATGCACAAGCATGCCAGAATGCCAAAGCTGAAAGCTCCAGATATCAATCCCCCCCCGCGCCACCGATGAAAAATCTAACCTCCACCCTCTGGCTATCCCTGGCCCTGGCTTGCGCCTCGTTCGGCACTGCATCCGCGCAGGATACGCCGCAAACCGACCTGCCCCGCGTCAATCTAACCGCAGGCATTTACCAGATCGATACCCAGCTGGCACTGACCCCGCAGCAGCGCGAAATCGGCCTGATGTTTCGCAAGGAAATGCCACAGCAAGAAGGCATGCTGTTTGTATTCGAGCAGCCCGCCACGCAGTGTTTCTGGATGAAAAACACGATCCTGCCGCTGACTGCCGCATTCATCGACGACCACGGCACCATCGTGAACCTGGCCGATATGAAGCCGCAAACCACGGACTCCCACTGCTCCGAAAAACCGGTGCGCTATGTGCTGGAAATGAATGTGGGCTGGTTCGCCAAAAAAGGCATCAAGGCCGGCAGCAAACTGGGCGGCAAGCCCTTCGAGCTGGCCAAATAAAAAAGCCCGTCAGCGACGGGCTTTTTCTTGAGCGCTAGAAAGCTCAGGCGAAATTCTTTTCCGCGAATTCCCAGTTCACCAGCTTGTCGAGGAAGGTTTCGACAAACTTGGGACGCATATTGCGGTAGTCAATGTAGTACGCGTGTTCCCACACGTCCACGGTCAGCAGCGCCTTGTCAGCGGTGGTCAAGGGGGTGCCGGCTGCACCGGTATTGACGATGTCGACCGAGCCGTCAGGCTTCTTCACCAGCCAGGTCCAGCCGGAACCGAAGTTGCCCACAGCGGACTTGACGAAGGCTTCCTTGAAAGCCGCGTAGGAGCCGAACTTGGCGTTGACGGCCGTAGCCAGCGCGCCGCTGGGTTCGCCGCCGCCTTGGGGCTTCATGCAGTTCCAGAAGAAGGTGTGGTTCCAGATTTGCGCGGAATTGTTGTAGATGCCGCCGCTGGACTTCTTGATAATTTCTTCCAGGGTCAACGATTCAAACTCGGTGCCCTTTTGCAGGTTGTTCAGGTTGACCACGTAGGCGTTGTGGTGCTTACCGTGGTGAAACTCCAGGGTTTCCTGGGAATAGGCAGGCGCCAGAGCGTCGATCGCGTAAGGCAATGGGGGCAGGGTATGTTCCATGTTTTTCCTCGTGGGTTGGTGGTTGACGGAATGATTGTAGAAACTAATTTGCGCACGTCTGTAGGACTTGGAGAGCAACCTCACCGTCGGCCAGGGTTGCCACCAGCGACTCGCCGGCTATGGCCTGCACCGTGCTGGTGATGGGCATCCCTTGAGGCGTTCGCAGCAAAGCGTAACCGCGCTGCAGTACCAAAAGAGGGTCCAGCAGAGCCAGGCTGCGATCGGCACGGTCCAGGCGCTCGCCACGCAGGCGCAGAGCGGTCTGCACACTGGCGGGAAAATCCATCTTTTGCGCCTGTAAACAGGTCTTTTCTTGCTGCAACTTTGATAGTGCGGCATATCGCAGTCGCTGCGCCTGCTGGCCTAGCTTCCACTGCTGACGCGCAACCAGTCCCGAGGGCCGCCCTAGGCGCTGGGCCGCGCTATCCAGGCGCTGGCCCTGTGCATCCAATTGACGCAGCGCGGCATCCTGCAGGCGCTGGCCCGCCAAAGCCAAGGCCCCTAGCCAGACATCGCGCGGCTGGGCCACCAGCTCGGCCGCCGCCGTGGGTGTGGGCGCGCGCAGGTCAGCGACAAAGTCGGCAATGGTGAAGTCGGTTTCATGGCCGACGCCACTGACCACCGGCACCGGGCTCTGGCAAATGGTGCGCGCCAGTTGCTCGTCGTTAAAGGCCCACAGGTCTTCCAGCGAGCCGCCACCGCGCACCAGCAGGATGACATCGATATGTACAAAATCACCCGCTGACGCAGATTCCGCCTGCGCAAAGCGATATAAATTTGATAGTGCCTTGACCAGCTCAGCCGGTGCCGCCGCTCCTTGCACCAACGCCGGCACCAGCACCACGGGAATATGCGGCACCCGCCGCTGTAAGGCCGCCACCACATCGTGCAACGCAGCGGCACCTAAAGATGTGACCACACCAATGCCACGCGGCAGCAGTGGCAAGGGGCGCTTGCGTGCGGGGTCAAACAGCCCTTCGGACTCCAGCTGCGCCTTGAGCCGCAAAAACTGCTCGAACAAGGCGCCCTGCCCAGCGCGACCCATGCTCTCCACAATCAGCTGCAAATCACCACGCGGCTCGTACACGCCCAGGCGGCCGCGCACTTCCACCAGCTCACCATCGCGCGGCGCAAAGTCCAGCAGACTGGCCGCGCGGCGGAACATGGCGCAGCGGATCTGGCCTTGCGCGTCCTTGAGATTGAAGTAGCAATGCCCGCTGGACGCGCGCGAGAAGCCCGAAATCTCGCCGCGCACCGCGACAGGATTGAAGCGCGCCTCCAGCGCATCAGCAATGGCGCGGCATAGCGCGCCAACCGGCCAGATACGCGGCGCCAATACTGGGTTTGGGGCGTCCACCATCAGGTCTGGCGCGCCGCAGCGCGGAGTTGGCCGGGCAAGTGCTCCACAGGCGCGACAAGGGCTGCACCCACCCGTTGAATTTCGTAAAAACCCGCGGGAAACGCTGGATTTGTGTGGTAAGTGATTGATTTCACTGGATTTTTTTCTGCTTAAATTTTCATCGAAGTGTCACGGACCCGCATGGATGCTGGATTTCGGCGCGGTGACTACAAGTTCTTCACAAAGTTATCCACAGGAAATGTGGGTGGCTCGGGGGTTTAAACAGATACGGAACAAATCGCGGATGTCGCAAGCGGCTAAGCCATAATCGCAAAGAATCTATCAGCGCGGAGAGCCATATTGTTTTCGATCATACAAGCCGCAGGCTGGCCCATCTGGCCCCTCGTAGCCTGCTCCATCCTGGCGCTGGCCCTGGTTATTGAACGCTTTCTCAGCCTCAAGACCGCCAAAATCGTCCCCCCAAAACTTCTTGACGAGGTGCTGGCCGTGTCCCAGGTCACGCTGCCTGCACCGGGCGTGGTGAACCAGCTGGCGCAAAACTCGCTGCTGGGCGAAGTGCTGGCCAGCGGCATGCGCGTGCTGCACACCCACCCACGCTGCAGCGATGAAGACATCCGCACGGCTATGGAAAGCTCTGGCCGCTCGGTCGCCCACAAGCTGGAGAAATACCTCAGCGCCCTGGCCACCATTGCATCAGCAGCACCGCTGCTGGGCCTGCTGGGCACGGTGATCGGCATGATCGACATCTTTGGTTCGCAAACCGGCGGCGGCAGCTCGGGCGGCAACCCGGCCCAGCTGGCGCACGGCATCTCGGTGGCGCTGTACAACACGGCATTCGGCCTGATGGTGGCGATCCCCTCGCTAATCTTCTGGCGCTATTTCCGCGCCCGCGTGGACGAGTACCTGCTGGCGCTGGAAATGGCCGCCGACCAGTTTGCCCGCCACCTGAGCTCGGTACGCAAGCGGGGCTGACAGGCTATGAACTTCCGCCACCGCCACCGGGAAGAGCCCGAAATCAACCTGATCCCGTTCATCGACGTTCTGCTGGTGGTGCTGATCTTCTTGATGCTGTCCACCACCTACAGCAAATTCACCGAGCTGCAGGTCAAGCTGCCGGTAGCCAATGCCGATGCGCAGCGCGACTACCCCAAGGAAATCATCGTCGCCGTCAGCAGCGACGGGCGTTACGCGGTGAACAAGAGCGCAGTGGAAGGCCGCAGCATCGACGTGATCTCGCAAGCCCTGGCCAACGCAGCCCGGGGCGGCAAAGACATGGTGGTCATCATCAGCGCCGATGCCAGCGCCACCCACCAGTCGGTCATCACCGTGATGGAGGCCGCGCGCCGCGCAGGCCTGAACCAGATCACGTTTGCCACCCAATCCACGCCCAAATAAGCCCATGGCCGAGGGCATGGAAGGCAGGCTGCTGCGCACCTGGCGCACGCGCGGGCCCCTGGCCTGGCTGCTCTGGCCGCTGTCACTGCTGTATGGCCTACTGCACGCCTTGCGCAAGCTGCTGTACCGCACGGGCTGGCTTACCTCCGGCAGCGTGCAGGTACCGGTCGTCGTGGTCGGCAACGTGGTCGCTGGCGGCTCGGGCAAAACCCCGGTGGTAATGGCCCTGGCCCAGCATTGGACAGCGCGTGGCATTGCGGTCGGCGTGGTATCCCGTGGCTACGGTCGCAACATCCAGGACGGCCAGGACTGCCGCGAGGTGCACGCCGACAGCCTGCCCAGCGAAGTGGGCGACGAGCCCGCCCTGGTGCGCCGCAGCTGCCAGGTGCCGGTGTTCGTGGCGCGCAAACGTCTGGATGCGGCCCAGGCCCTGCTGGCGGCCTATCCACACACCCAGTTGATACTCTGCGACGACGGCCTGCAGCATTACGCGCTGCGGCGCGATCTGGAAATCTGCATTTTTGACGACCGGGGCGTGGGCAACGGCTTTCTGCTGCCCGCCGGACCTCTGCGCGAACCTTGGCCGCGCCCCGTGGACCTGGTACTGCACACCGGCCAGCACCCGGCATTCGCCGGCTTTCGGGCGCAACGCCGGCTGGCCGACTATGCGCTGCAGGCCGACGGCACGCGGCGCCCGCTGTCCAGCCTGCAGGCTACACCCCTGCACGCCGTGGCAGCCATCGCCCAGCCAGACCATTTTTTCACCATGCTGCAGGCGGCCGGCCTGCAGCTCGCACAGACCCAGGCCTTGCCGGATCACTACAATTTTGATAGCTGGCATCGCACGAATTACCTGCGCGAGACCGTGATTTGCACAGAGAAAGATGCCGTCAAGCTATGGCGGCACCAGCCGGATGCATGGGCCGTCCCCCTCGTGCTGGAGCTGGACGCCGGCTTTCTGGCCGCGCTCGACCAGCGCGTCGATCCCTGGCTATCATCGCCCCCTGGCCGCATTTCTGCGGCAACCTAATACCGACTGACCGACTGAGATTTCCCCATGGATAGCAAACTTCTGGAGCTGCTCGTCTGCCCCGTCACCAAGGGCCCGCTGCAATACGACCGCGAAAAGCAAGAGCTGGTCTCGCGCAGCGCCCGCCTGGCCTACCCGGTGCGCGACGGCATTCCTATCCTGCTGGAAAACGAAGCCCGCACCCTGAGCGACGAGGAGTTGGGCCTGTGAGCTTCACCGTATTGATCCCGGCCCGCATGGCCTCCACCCGCCTGCCCAACAAGCCCCTGGCGGCTCTGGGCGACGCACCCATGGTAGTGCGGGTTGCCCAGCGCGCCATGCAGTCCCAGGCCCAACGCACCGTGGTGGCCTGCGACAGCCCGGCCATCCTGGCCGCCTGCCAGGCCCATGGCGTGGAAGCCATCCTGACCCGCGACGACCACCCTTCCGGCAGCGACCGCCTGGCCGAAGCCTGCGAGCTGCTCGGCCTGGCTGACGACGCCATCGTGGTCAATGTGCAGGGCGACGAGCCGCTGATCGACCCGGCCCTGATCAACGAAGTCGGCGCCTTGTTGCAGCAACGCCCGCAGGCCAGCATGGGCACTGCCGCCCACGCCATCGCCAGCCTGGCCGACTTCTGCAATCCGAATGTGGTCAAGGTGGTGCTGGACGCCCAGCAGCACGCGCTGTACTTCAGCCGAGCTCCCATTGCCTGGTGGCGCGACGGCGCCACGGCAGAGCGCAGCTTCACAGCCCTGCCCGACCCGGCACCGCTGCGCCACATCGGCATCTACGCCTACCGGGTCGGCTTCTTGCGGTTGTTTCCGACCCTGCCGCAGGCGCCGATCGAGGTCACTGAAGCCCTGGAACAGCTGCGCGCCATGTGGCACGGCCACCGTATTGCGGTCCATGTCACGGCCCATGCGCCCGGCGCAGGCGTGGACACGCCTGACGACCTGGAACGCGTAAGCAAACTGTACTGAAGCCTCTGGTATCCTCCAGCGCAATGAAGCGTTGCGGCCAACTCGTGTGGCCAGCAACGCCACGTGGTTTTAAATACTCCGAGGAACTTCCATGAGACTAATTTTGTTGGGTGCACCCGGTGCCGGCAAAGGCACGCAAGCAACCTTTATTTGCCAAAAATACGGCATCCCACAAATCTCTACCGGTGACATGCTGCGCGCTGCCGTCAAGGCAGGTACCCCCTTGGGCCAGCAAGCCGATGCAGTCATGAAGTCCGGCGGACTGGTCAGCGACGACCTGATCATCAACCTGGTGAAAGAACGCCTGACGCAGCCCGATTGCGCCAACGGCTGCCTGTTCGACGGCTTCCCCCGCACCCTGCCCCAGGCAGACGCCATGAAGGCCGCCGGCGTCAAGCTGGACTACGTGCTGGAAATCGATGTGCCGTTCGACGCCATCATCGAACGCATGAGCGGCCGCCGCTCGCACCCCGCATCGGGCCGCACCTACCACGTCAAGTTCAACCCGCCCAAGGTCGAAGGCCTGGACGACGTCACCGGCGAACCGCTGATCCAGCGCGATGACGACAAGGAAGAAACCGTGCGCAAGCGCCTGGAGGTGTACAGCGCCCAAACGCGTCCGCTGGTGGACTACTACTCCAGCTGGGCTCGCAACGAACCCAGCCTGGCCCCCAAGTACCGCGCCATCAGCGGCACCGGCAGCGTGGACGAAATCACCGCGCGGGCTTTTGCCGCACTGGCCAGCTAAGCCCTGATACAGCTTTGTTAAAGGTCGCCAGGCATGCCTGGCGACCTTTTTTTATCCCGCGGCCAGCAGCGCCAGCATCAGCGCAATACGCGCCTTCACCGGCGACAGACCTTGCGCGTCGGCAATGGCATCGGCCGGCGTGGCCAACACCCGGCCAAACACGCAGCGCGTGGCGCGCAGTACCGCCACACCCGCCGCCATGGCCCGCAGCAGGGCCGCTTGCAGATCCACATGCAAAGTACCGTTACCGGTACCAGCCACCACGACGCCCGAAACCCCCTGGGCCACCAGAGCATCCACCACCATGCCTCCGGCACCGGCATAGTTCAAGACGATTTCCACGCGCGGCCAATCCCCAGCAGCCAACTCCGTCAACACTCTATTTTTGATAGCTACTTGCACAGATTCCGCCTGCGCTACAGGCCTATTTTTCATATGAAATTCAGGTACCGTAGGCCAAGGCCGCAACAGGCGTACCCGCCCCTCTTCCACCAGGCCAACCAGGCCCGCTTCGCCGGACGAAAACGCATCCACCTTGTAGCTGTGCACCTTCTGCACATCCAGCGCGCTGTGGATGTTGCCGGCGCACACGGCCACTACCCCCTGGGCTCCCGGCGTTGACGCCACCACGACGGCATCCAGCAGGTTCTGCGGCCCATCTGACACCAGTGCCGTGGCCGGGCGCATGGCGCAGGTCAGCACCACCGGCTTGGCGGGCTGCAGCACAGCCTGCAGAAAATACGCCGTCTCTTCCAGCGTATCGGTACCGTGGGTGATGATGATGCCAGCCACGTCGGCTTGCTCCAGCCAGTAGGCGCAGCGCCGTGCCAGCTGCTGCCACAGGACAAAGCCCATGTCCTTGCTGTCCACCTGCGCAACCTGTTCGGCCACGAACTCCACACCTGTACCCTGAAAGGCCGCCACCGGCCCCAGCAATTGCTCCACACCCACCTCGCCAGCGGTGTAGCCAATGTTGTCACCGGCGCTAGTAGCACGTCCGGCAATCGTGCCGCCGGTGCCCAACACCACGATCTTGGCAGGGCTTGAGCCCGCCGCATTTGTATTTACCGCCATGGCTTGCAAACTTTCAAAAACTGGTTAAAAATACAGCTACTGGATATTAAAACAGCCATCTAAACCGCTATCCACACCGCCACGTACCGGAGTCATCCATGGATCTGCCCACGTTTTCCGCCAAACTCACCGCCCGCCAGCAGCAGATTCTGGACCTGATCCAGTCCGCCATCGCCCGCACCGGCGCCCCCCCCACCCGGGCCGAAATCGCCAGCACCCTGGGCTTCAAGTCGGCCAACGCCGCTGAAGAACATTTGCAGGCCCTGGCCCGCAAAGGTGCTATCGAATTGGTCAGCGGCACCTCGCGCGGCATCCGGCTCAAGACCGACACCCTGCGCTCCATCAATGAATCACGCTTCCAGCACACGCTCAGCCAGTTGGCCCTGCCCCTGATTGGCCGTGTTGCTGCCGGCTCCCCGATTTTGGCGCAGGAACACATCGACCAAACCTACCATGTGGAAAGCAGCATGTTCCGCTACAAGCCCGATTACCTGCTCAAGGTGCGCGGCATGTCTATGCGCGACATCGGCATCCTGGACGGTGACCTGCTCGCCGTCCAGTCGGCCAACGACGCCAAAAACGGCCAAATCGTCGTCGCCCGCATTGGCGATGAAGTCACCGTCAAGCGCTTCCGCCGCAACCAGGAACTGATTGAGCTGCTGCCCGAAAACCCCGACTACTCCACCATCGTGGTCGCGCCGGGTGAAAACTTCGCCATCGAAGGCCTGGCCGTGGGGCTGATACGCAATACCTTGCTGAACTGATACAGCCACATAGTCTGCTGAGTTGGCCCCGTGCCGCGCGCCAACCTGTTCCGTGTCCATCGCCAAACAAGCTGAGGGAGTTTCATATGGGAATCGCATCGTTTTCGTCTATTGACCTGCTGGGTTCTTTCCAGGGCTTGGTCGGCTGGCTCATTGCAGGCAGCAGCTCCCGGCGTATGCCGCGCGCCGGGGTGACATCACGCACCAATGTCTGCGCCCCTTACACCGCCACGGGCGCCTTGCGTCCTGCCGCCTACCCACAAGCCACACCACAGCGGCCGCTGCGCGTACTCCGCGTCATGGACGCGCAGCCGTCCGGTGTGGGCCGCATGCGCATCTCGGGCCGCATGGCCGATGTTTGCGCCGAGCTGGACCGCTTGGCCGCCCTGGAAGCGGCCCCTCGGGCGAACGCCTTGCTGCAGTAAAACCTCTGCATTTGGGGCCTCACCGGCCCGGCTCAGGCAGACAGCAAATGCTGGGTGGTCTTTGCGCCAAGGCACAATGCGGGGATGAACATCGTGATCCTCGACGACTACCAAGATGCGGTGCGCAAACTCGATTGCGCCACCAAGCTGGAACCCTATGCAGCCAAGGTCTACACCAACACCGTCAAAGGCCTGGGCCAGCTCTCCGTCCGACTCAAAGACGCTGACATCATTGTGTTGATCCGCGAGCGCACGCAACTCAACCGCCAGCTGATCGAAAAGCTCCCCCGCCTGAAGATGATTGCCCAAACCGGGCGTATCGGCGCCCACGTAGATATAGCCGCCTGTACCGAACGCGGCATTGCTGTGGCCGAAGGCGTGGGCTCACCCACGGCGCCAGCCGAGTTGACCTGGGCGCTGATCATGGCTGCCACCCGCCGTCTGCCGCACTACATCAGCAACCTGAAGCATGGCGTCTGGCAGCAGTCGGGCCTGAAAACCGCCTCCATGCCACCCAATTTCGGCATGGGTACCCTGCTCAAGGGCAAGACCATGGGTATCTGGGGCTATGGCCGCATAGGCCAGATCGTCACCGGGTACGCACGCGCATTTGGCATGCGGGTTCTGGTCTGGGGTCGAGACACCTCGCGTGCACGGGCGCTGACCGATGGCGTGGAGGTAACGTCAAGTAAAGACGACCTGTTCATGCAATCAGACGTGCTGTCCTTGCACCTGCGTTTGAACGACGAAACCCGGGGCATCGTCACGCTGGAAGACCTATCCCGCATGAAGCCCACATCCCTGCTGGTAAATACCTCGCGCGCCGAACTGATCGAGCCCGACGCCCTGCTGGCCGGCCTGAACCGGGGCCACCCCGGCATGGCCGCCGTGGACGTATTTGAAAGCGAGCCGATTCTGCAAGGCCACGCACTGCTGCGGCTGGAGAACTGCATCTGCACACCACATATCGGCTATGTGGAACAAAACAGCTACGAGATGTACTTCAATGCCGCGTTTGACAATGTGCTGAATTTCATCAAGGGCACGCCGACCAATATCGTCAACCCTGGGGCTTTGCAAGTGCGCCGCTAAGTCACAGCTTGCCAATCCATCAAAAAAGGCCTGCTGCTATTTGATTTATAGCGTCAGGCCTTTTTATATGCGAGAGCATTGCAACTCTTGCCTGCGAACCGATGGACTTACTTGTTCTTCGGCGCAATCTTGGCTTCTACCTGTGGATCAAAAAGATCAAACTCCAGTAAATGGCTGTTTGGTGCAGGAGTGGGTGCCGACGAAGGCGGCGGCACCGTAGGAGCGGGTTCGTCGTCAACTTCAAAGTCCAGGCTGGGCGGTACCGACTCTCGGGGTTCCTGCGTATCGGGGGCACCCGGCCGTTGCTCCATGGCCGCAAGTTCGGAATTGGAGAAATCCAGATCCAGGTCAAGATCCAGATCCACCGGGGTTTTCTCGACCGCAGCTTCTTCCACATCGTCCGGCACATCGTCCAGGGTCGCCACAGCCGACTCCGGCATCAACAACATGGGTTGGGTAAACGTGGTTTCACGCGGCCCAGCCTCCTCAGCCATGGCCGAGGATTTCAGGCCTGACTCCAGCGGCTGGCGCCCGCTGATACGGCCGCCACGCTCCGAAGAAACACCGTCCACCGCCGCCAGAGGTGCCACGCCCCTGCGAACCACGCTCTTGGCCATGGCATACAACAACAGCAACTCGCGGTAGGCCGCGAGATCGAAAGGCTTGATGGGAGCCGCAGCGGGGTCGCGAAACAGGCAGGACTCAATGAAATCCAACACCTTGGGGCTTTCCCATAGGGTTTCGATGCTGCTCAGGACTGCAGGGTAAGCCTCCAGCGTGCGCCCCTCGTCCGCGTAGGACTCGAAAGCCGGTACATGGCCGTTGAAAATGCGGTTGAATGCATCACGCTGGTGGTTGAACTCGCTCTTACGGCCCAGGGCGTGGAATATCTTCAGCAGCTCCAAGTAGGCCAGTGGGTTGACTTCGATGTTTTCATCAACGTTCTTGCGCAGAACCTCAATCGCCTGGTCGTACTGGCCCAGCGACACGAAGAACTCGGCATGCTGCTGCACATCCAGAAAATCGTCAGGGTACTGGCCCCGCACGGGCTCGGACGTTACACGCGGGCGTAGCGTCGGCGCCTGCGCCGGGGGCACAGGCGATGCCGTCATGGCATTCAACCGCTGCAAATCGGCTACCAAGGACTCATCCACCTCGGTGTCCTGGTTTGCGCCCGGCAAAGTATTGGGCGGCGGCTGCACCGTCAAGGGGGCAGCCCGGCTGGGGGTTGCCAGATGCTCCTCCTCCTCGGCGCTGAGTTCGCCATGGTGGGCCCAATCAGTTCCGCCGCCTGCCATGGTCGACTTGCGCCCGCGGTTCCAGAAAAAGCCTGCGGCAGCCACAGCAGCCGCCAGCAGGCCGGCCAGGGTGTAAATCAGCCCGTCGTCGGAACGGCTGTTTTCCAGCCGGTCCAGGCGCAGCTTGAAGTCCGCTTCATTCTTGGCCAACAAGGCCTTGAGTGCCTTGGATTCGGCCTCCAGGCTGAGCAGCCGTTGCTTTTCCTCCGGTTTTTCCGTCGGCAAATGGTTCAGCTCACGCCATGCGGCGGCGGCTTCTGCGCGTTTCTGCGCGTTTTCTTCGGGGGTCACCACCATATCGGTGGCCGGCTTCAGCTGAACTAGGCGCTCGTCGGGGGTCTCGGCGGCCTCCAGCTTCAAATGCGGCTTGTTGTCTGGTGTTTCTGCCTTGACGACCGGTTTGGACGCAGGCGGTGTTTCTTTGGCAATGACAGGCTTGGGTGCCGCCGCTACTTTCGGGGCCGCCTTGGCCTGCGGCACGTAGGCGGGATTCGGTGTGGCACGCACCGGCGCCGAGCGTGGCGCGGGTGCCGGCGAACGGGCCTGTGCGGGTGCAGGGGCCACGGGTGCCGGCGATGGGCTTGCAGCCGTTGGGCTGGCGACCGTCGCCGCAATGATAGTGGGCACAGCCGCCGAACGCGTCTCTACCGGGAAATCTGTCAAAAAATCGTAGCGACGGGAGGTCTTTTGGCTGCACAGCGAGCGCAACACCACGCCCACGACGGGCTCGTCCACCACCACGGATGAACGCACACGTACCACGGCGTCCTGCGCTTGGGAACCGGCAACCAGAATCACACGTACCCGGTTGGGGTCCACCCGGGTCTCGGCGTGGAACACCTCGGCCTCGAAGCAATTGCTGGCGCTGTCATCCGCAGAGTCCAAACGTACGTCTATCGCCAAATCCAGTGGCTGGCCCAATACGACGGCGCCTCTTGCACGTCCCAGCGACAAGGCGGAACTACCAAAAGCGGCGACGAGAAGGGTCGAACCTAGGAGGGTGTTACGTAATTTCACTGCGATTTGATGACGTTTTTTTAATACAGATAGACCATACCATTACAGGGCGCCACTGGTAACAATTTTAAGCATTGAAATTATGGCCTTAACAACCCCCATTTAAGCCCTATGCGGCGCCCTGCGGGGCCGCAAAACCGTGCCAGCCAGATTTTTCAAACCCCAGGTAACAACCCGTAAACGCGGCAGATAGGCGGGGCGCG
The DNA here is from genome assembly GCF_059421805.1 of Rhodoferax sp. GW821-FHT02C08. NCBI lineage: Bacteria > Pseudomonadati > Pseudomonadota > Betaproteobacteria > Burkholderiales > Comamonadaceae > Rhodoferax > Rhodoferax sp. GW821-FHT02C08. The sequence goes on along the minus strand of NZ_JBWKVR010000003.1, from coordinate 14,260 downwards.
ACAATCCATGGTTCAGCGCCAAGCCAATAAGAGACCATGGACGAACCCATACTAACCATTGAAGAACGTGCAGCGATCAATACCGGCCGCTGGTTTTCCACGCTCTCGCCCTCGTTACGACACGATATTCTTCGTTGCGCCTACGTCAAACGCTACCAGGACAATGGACTGATCGCGGCCCGTGGCGATCCGCCAGAAGAATGGATTGCCTGCGCCAAAGGCGCAGTGCGGGTCAGCTCGACCTCGATCTCGGGCAAGCAGATCACGCTAACCTATATGGAGCCAGGCACCTGGTTCGGTGACGTAGCCATCTTCGACGGCGACCGCCGCACCCATGACGCCTATGCACACGGCGACACCACCCTGCTGTGCGTGGCCAAGGCCGACTTCCAAAAAATACTCAGCCAGCACACCGAGCTGTATGAAGCGCTGCTGCGCCTGCACTCGCGGCGGATCCGCCAGCTGTTTGGCCTGGTGGAGGACCTCAACACCCTGCCCTTGCGCGCCCGGCTGGCCAAACAGCTGCTGCACCTGGTGCGCAGCTACGGCATTCCCAACCTGGCCAATGCAAACGAGGTGCGCATCAGCCTGCAACTGGCGCAAGAGGAGCTGGCGCAACTGCTGGGTGCGTCGCGCCAGCGCGTGAACCAGGAACTCAAGGCCATGGAGCGTGACGAAGTGATACGCATTGAACCCTCGGGCCTGATGGTGCGGGACCGCGCGGCGCTGCTGCGCATCATCGAGTCCGACGCCTGAGTTAACCGCAGAACCAATTCAGCGGTACTACCTACGCCCCATCCGCCACCAGCATTTGCGCCGACGCACAGGCTTGCTGGAACAGCTTGCAGACATGTTCCAGCGTAGCCAGGTCAGCGTGGCCGTACTCCATGCGCAGCTCCACCCGTCCGTGATGCAAGCGCAGGACAAAGGGCGTCATCTGCTGCACGGCCGCCGTGGGCCAGTCCATCAACAGAGGGAGCAAGGGACCCTCCAGCCACTGCTGGGCCTGGGACCGGGTTTCCGCCACGATGGCGTAGCGGTCCCAGAAATCCATGGGGGCGCTGCTCCAGCCCACCTGGTCGTACAACGCCAGCCAGCGCGCCTCCTCGGGCAGATCGGTATCCAGCATGGTCTGCACACCATGCGTCACCTGCTCGAAGGCGCGCTGTTCCAGCGCGTCTTTCAAGGGCCGGTTGATCAGCATGATGGCGATCCCGGGGTCCACAGCAAGGTCTGCAAGTACACGCAACTCCGCACCAACGATAAAGTCTCGGTCGGTTTGCATGCGCTGCAAGCGCCAGTCATAGCCATCAACTTTGCCAACCAGGGCAAAATCGTCGGCGATCTCCGAGCGTTCAAAAACAAAGCCCTGCGCAGCAGCCCAGGCCTCGATCTGGTCCAACTCGTCGCCGCCCTGTACGGCTTCCTGCGCCAGGGCGATCCATTTTTTTATGCGGCCAAACATGCGCTTGCGCCTTCGCCTAAAGTTGAACGCCCCATTGCTTCGCGCAGCGAAGCAATGTACGGATGCGAGCCAGTGGGTGCACATCGCCAAAGGGCGAGGAAGAGCGCGACATCTTGTTCGACAAGATCCAATATCCCCAACAATGCACGAAGAAAGCTATGATTTATATAGCTACCAGCGCAAATATTACCTGCACCACAGGTAGTTTTTATCAGAATCTGGAAAATATGGGGATGCGGTGCGTAGTGGTCTACCCGACAGGGATCGAACCTGTGACCCTCAGCTTAGAAGGCTGATGCTCTATCCAACTGAGCTACGGGTAGGAGCTTAAGATTCTAACCTTACGCCTTTGCGACACTCCACCGGCCAGCCCCGTTTGAAAAGACTTCTATGCAATCCATCCACGGACACATCCTGACCCCTGAAGGTTTCGTCAGCGGCCACATCCACTTCGGCGCAGACGGCCGCATTGCCCAGCTGACAGGTACGCCGGTGGACGCGGCACAGGTACGCGATGCCAGCCTGCCGCTGGTGCTACCCGGCTTTATCGACCTGCATGTGCACGGCGGCGCCGGCCACGACATCATGGAAGGCGGCGACGCGGCGCTGCACGTGGCCACGCTGCACGCACGCCACGGCACGACCAGCCTGCTGGCCACCACCATGACCGCCCCCCAGAGCGATCTAGACATGGCCTTTGCCGCCATGGGCCGGCTGTGCGCACAGCGCGCGCCCAACGCCGCGCGCGTGCTGGGCGTGCATCTGGAGGGCCCGTACATCAGCGAGGCGCGCCTGGGCGCACAGCCCCCGTTTGCCCGCCCCGCCAGCTTTGAAGAAATACACCGCCTGCACGCCATGGCGCCCATCCGCCTCATCACGCTGGCGCCCGAAGTGGGCGGCAACGACGCACTCATCGCGCAGCTGGTGGCCGAAGGCTTCAAGGTGCAGCTGGGCCACACCACGGGCAGCTACGAGCAAGGCGTGGCTGCGCTGCGCTGCGGCGCCACGGGCTTCACACACTTGTTCAACGCCATGTCGGCCCTGCACCACCGCGAGCCCGGCATGGTGGGCGCAGCGCTGGCCCATGCCGAGTTTGCCGAGGTAATTCCCGACCTGCTGCACGTACACCCTGGCGCCATCCACACCGCGCTGCGCGCCATTCCCAAGCTCTACTGTGTGACCGACTCCACGTCGGCCGCCGGCATGCCCGACGGCGACTACAAGCTGGGCCGCCACACGGTGACCAAATGCATGGGCGGTGTGCGCCTGCCCGACGGCACGCTGGCCGGCTCTGTACTCAGCATGGATCAGGCCCTGCGCAACCTGGTGGACAAGCTGGGGCTGGGCCTGGCGGATGCCTCGCACCGCGTCTCCACCTATGCAGCCGACCACATGGGCTGGACCGACCGGGGCCGCTTGCAGCCTGGCGCCTGGGCCGACGTGGTGGTGCTGGACCAGGACTTGGCGCTGCAGGCGGTGTACGTCGAAGGTGGGTTGATCAGCCTGGGCTGACATCGCTACGGTTTTTATAGCTACTTGCGCAGGCACTATCTGCGCTAGAGCCCGATTTCCTATAAATCCACGCTACGGTCGTTCCGCTACTCCGTCTGCACGGCGGGCAGCAGCACGGTCACCACCAGCCCGCATTCCGCATGGTTGTGCAGGCGGATTTCGCCGCCATGCGCCTGGATGATGTTGCGCGCAATGCCCAGACCCAGGCCAGTGCCAGTACGGTTGTTCTGCTGGCCGTGGCCTAGCCGCACATGCGGCTCGAACGCAGCGGACATGGAAGCCTGCGCAATGCCCGGGCCAAAATCACGCACCTCCACCACCGCCAACGCGCCCCGGTCGCTCAGCCGCAGCTGCACCCGTTCGCCATACAGCACGGCGTTGTCCAGCAAGTTGCTGAAGGCGCGCTCCAGCGCCAGTGGCTTGCCCAGTACGCTGACCGCGTCGGCCACGAACTCGATGCTGGCGTTCGGGTGGATCGGCCGCTTGGCCAGGCGCGCCAGCAAAGTGTCCAGGCGCACCGGGGTCAGGTTCTCATGGATGTCGGTGTCTTTCACGCTTTGCAGGGCGGCCTTGACCATCACATCCAGGTCGTCCAGGTCTTCATGGAAGTCAGCCTGCAGGGCCTCGTCGTCCAGCAGCTCGGTACGCAGCTTGAGCCGCATGATGGGCGTCTTCAGCCCGTGCGAGATGCCCAGGAACAGGCGCTCGCGGTCCACCAGGTAGCGCTGGATGCGGGCCTGCATTTCGTTGAAGGCGCGGGCGGTGCGGCGCAACTCGGCGGTGCCGGTTTCGGGCACGGGCTCGGGCACGCTGTCGCTGCCAAAGGCATTGGCGGCGGAGGCGATGCGGTTCAAAGGGCGGATCAGGCCGCGCACCAGCAAAACGGCCAGAAGCAGCACCGTCAGCAGGGTCACCAGCTGCAGCGCTACCCGGTCGGCGGTGAGCGGATTGGCGTTGTCGAGAAAGTACGGGTCGGGCATGGGCGCCGCCAGGTACAGCCAGCGCCCCGGTTCGAACTCGGCCTGTATCACCAGCACCGGCGCCGGGCGCGGGCGTATCAGTAGAGTGGCCTCGACCCAGGACTCGGGCAGGTCGCGCACCATGCGGCCGTCGTCAGACACCTGCAGGCCATCCGGCCAGGCGAAGGCCACATCAGGCGCCTGGGCGGTGTGCAGGTTGCGCACCAGGTCGTCGCGCACCACATCCACCACCGCATCCACCAGGCCGTTGCCGGCGATCGGCGTCAGGGGCACGCGGGCCCGGTTCACGTTGACGAAGAAGCGCGTGCCGCCCATGGTGCGCAGCTGCTCGATCAGAATCGGCCGGTACTTGGGCGGCAGGTCGCGGAAGAAGCGCAAGGCACCCGCCGCGTTCAGCGCCAGGTGGCGCCCAGCCACCAGCGCCTCAGTGCGTGCGCTCTCGCGGAGCTGGCGCGCCCACAGCAGCGTGCCTACCAGCTGCGCGCTGCCCACGCCCAGCGCCATCACCAAGACGATGCGGCCCAGCAGGCTGTCGGGCAGCCACCAGTGCAGGCGTTTAGCCATCGCTGGCGGGCACCACGTCGGCGGAGAACACATAGCCGCTGCCACGCACCGTCTTGATCAGCAGGGGCTGCTTGCCATCGTCGTGCAGGCGCTGACGCAGGCGGCTGATCTGCACGTCCAGTGATCGGTCCAGCGGGCCCAGGTCGCGGCCCCGGGTTTGCTCCATCAGCCGGCCGCGGTCCAGGGTTTCGCCCGCATGCTCGGCAAAAAAGCGCAGCAGGTTGAAGTCCATGCTGGTCAACACCACCAGGGCGCCGGTTGGGTCGGTCAGTTGGCGCTCCAGCAGGTCCATGGTGAAGCCGGCGAAGCGGAGGTAACGCAGCACCGCCCCGCCCCCGCCCAGCTGCATGCGCCGGTGGATAGCCTTGATGCGCGCCAGCAGTTCACGCGGGTTGTAGGGCTTGGCGATGTAGTCGTCGGCACCCAGCTCCAGGCCGACGATGCGGTCGGTATCGTCGGCGCTGGCAGTCAGCATGATGATGGGTACGGGCGACTGCTTGCGCACGGTCTGGCACAGGGTGAAGCCGTCGGTGTCGGGCAGCATCACGTCCAGTATCACCAGGCTCAGCTCGTCCTTGAAGCGTTCGAACTCGGCGAGAAAGCTGGCGCCGTCGTGCGCCACGCGTACCTCGTACTGGTGCTTTTCGAGGTAGGTCTTGAGCAGGTTGCGGGTTTTTTGGTCGTCGTCCACGACCAGGATGGTTCTGTTCATACGCTAGGTTTCAACGTTCGGCGGTAGGGGCGCGGATCACGGCGGCCAGTCGGCGCTGGGCCTCGGCGGGCTCCATGCGCGGGTCGGCCAGGAAACGCCACAGGGTTTGGGCGACCGCGTCCTTGATGGATTCGTCGGCCGCCATGCGGTGCGCCAGGCTGGGCACGCGCGCACTGCGCGGGTCGGCGAAAGTGTCCCAGGAGTCGCGCGCACAGCTGTCCAGGCTGCTGATGTCGATGTCGCGGTGCGTGGGCACCGAGCCTTTGATGCGGTTGTAGGCCAGCTGCGCCGGCACGCTGGAGACCAGCTCGGCCACCCTCTCCTGCGTAGCCTCGCGGTGCCGTGCGTTCACCAGCATGGCCAGGGTGTCTATGCTGTAGAGGTGCATGTTCTCGGTGCCGGGCACGACCACACAGCCAAAGTCTTTGCTCGGGCTGGCACCCCAGGCCATCAGCTCGCCCTTGGCCCAGTCGCCCATGATCATCATGCCCACATTACCCAGCAGCAACTCACGGGCGGCGTCGGTCCAGGTTTGTTCACGCGGGGTGTCGCCATTCACAGTGCGCAGCCAGCGCAGGCGGTTCAGCGCACGCTCCACGCGCGGGTCCAGCCAGGCGCTGCTTTTGCGCTGCACGATCAGGTCGCGGTACAGGGCTGGGCCAACCTCGCCCAGCAGCACGGACTCGAACACGGTGGCGATCTGCCAGGGCTCGTCGCTCCAGGCCAGCGGCTTGGTGCCGGCGGCCAGCAGCTTGCGCGACAGCAGTTCAAACTCGGCCCAGTTGCGCGGCGGCGTCAGGCCCAGACGGGCGAAAATACGGCGGTTGTACAGCAGGGTGTTGATGCGGTGTATGCCCAGCGGCGCGGCGATCACATCGCCCTGGTAGCTCACCAGTTCCATCACCGTGGGGAACAGACTTTGCGCCCAGCGCTGGCGCGCAGCCACGCTGTTCAGCGGCAGGACCAGACCCACGTCGGCCCAATCGGTCAGCGTAGTGCCTATCAGTTGTGCCACGTCCGGCGGGTCGCCCAGCAGCACCCGGCTCTTCAACACCTTGACCGCCGCCATGCCGCCGCCACCGGGAATGGCGGCATCGCGCCACTGCACGCCGTTGGCCGCCAGGTACTGGCTGAGTTGATTGGCAGCCCGGCGCTCACTGGTCGATGTCCACCAGTGCAGTACGTCCACCGGCTGGGCCTGCGCCTGTACTGCCGGCAGCACGCCCAGCCAACCGGCCAGACCCAAGACGAACAAGGCGAATACTTTCATTTCCTGTCGAAATGTAATGTTATGTGAGCCCGGCGCCCGGCAAGCCGTCCCAGCCACCCGGGTACGGCGTGCCGCAACGTAATAAAGCGTAATACTGCAAAGCAGGAGGCGAAATAAACATAAACAAAATCAACAACTTAAACAGTAAGTTACGCGCAGGTCGGTGGTTTGATGTTACGCACATCACAGCATAACCTCCGGGCCACTGTGCACCCAGACATCCCGTCCGTAGTGGCAGTCAGGTTCAACCAACGACCAGGAGAACACACCCCATGCGCTACCAACTCCGCCTTGCCGCCACCGCCGTGGCTCTTGTTTGCAGCGGCCTTGCCAGTGCCGGCAGCCTCACCATCGAGAGCTGGCGTGTCGACGACAAAGCCCTGTGGGAAGAAGTTTTGTTGCCCGCCTTCAACAAGACAAACCCCAGCATCACCATCAAGTTCTCGCCCACCTCGCCCCCCGAATACGACTCGGCGCTGAACACCCGGCTGACCGCAGGCACCGCCGGCGACCTGATCACCTGCCGCCCGTTCGACGTGTCGCTGGACCTGGCCAAGAAAGGCTTTCTGGAAAAGCTCAACGGCATCCCGGGCCTGAAGAACTTCCCCGAATCCGCCCAGGTGGCCTGGCAGTCGGACGATGGCAAGAGCACCCACTGCATGCCCATGGCGTCGGTGATCCACGGCTTTTTCTACAACAAAAAGGTGTTTGCCGACCTGGGCCTGAGCGTGCCGGTGACCGAAGCCGACTTCTTCGCCGCGCTGGACAAGATCAAGGCTGCCGGCAAGGTCACACCGCTGGCCCTGGGCACCGCCGACCAGTGGGAAACCAACCAGATCGTCTTCACCGGCATTGGCCCGAACCACTGGAAGGGTGAAGAAGGCCGCAAGGGCATCATCAGCGGCAAGAAGAAGTTCACCGACCCCGAGTTCGTCAGCACCTGGGAAACCATGGCCAAGTGGGCGCCCTATATGTCCAAGGGCTACCAGGCGCAGACCTATGGCGACTCGCAAAACCTGTTCGGTTCCGGCCGCGCCGCCATCTACCCCACCGGCTCGTGGGACATCTCGTACTTTGAGCAAAACAGCAAGGTTGATTTCGGCGCCTTCAAACCACCGGTGCAAAAGGCCGGTGACCCTTGCTACATCTCGGACCACACCGACATCGGCATGGGCATCAACAGCAAGAGCAAAAACAAGGCCGACGCCCAGGTATTCCTGAACTGGCTGGCCAGCAAGGAATTTGCCGACCTGTACACCAACAAGGCCACGGGCTTCTTCTCGCTGTCCAGCCACGCCATCGAGGTGAAGAACCCGGTCGCCAAGGAAATGATCGGCTGGCGCAACCAGTGCAAGAGCACCATCCGCCTGAACGCACAAATCATGAACCGCGGCACGCCGAGCATGGAAAACGAGCTGTGGAACGTGAGCTCGCAGGTCATGAACCTGAAGATGGCACCCAAGGATGCGGCCCAGCAGATCCAAGCCGGATTCGCCAAGTGGTACACGCCAAGCAAGTAAAGCACCCAATCCCCCGTTCGCGTTGAGCCTGTCGAAACGCCCCTCCGAGAGGGCTTCGACAAGCTCAGCCCGAACGGGGCTTTATGACCCTTCCGCTTCTTTCTCCGACCAACAAGGTCTCCCATGAAACAAGGATTCTCCTGGCGAGTGCTGGTGTTCATCGCACCCGCCCTGCTGATCTACGCCGTGTTCAGCGCCTGGCCGCTGCTGGACACGCTGCGGCTGGGCCTATACAGCACCAATGACACCGGTGTGCGCAGCTTCTCCGGCCTGGCCAACTACAGCACCATCTTGCAAGACCCGCAGTGGTCGGCCAGCTTCTGGAACGCCATGCGCAACAACCTGAAGTTCTTCGGCATCCACATGCTGCTGCAGAACCCGATCGGCCTGCTGCTGGCGGCCCTGCTGTCGCTGCGCAATGTGCGCTTTGCGGCCTTCTACCGCACGGTGTTCTTTCTGCCGACGCTGTTGTCAGTGGTGATCGTGGGCTTTGTCTGGCAGCTGATTTTGTCGCCGCTGTGGGGCGTATCCGAGCACCTGCTGTCGCTGGTTGGGCTGCAGGACTGGTTCGCGCCCTGGCTGGGGCTGGAATCGTCTGCTCTGGTCACGCTGTCGCTGATGTCAGTGTGGCAGTACGTGGGCATTCCCATGATGCTGATCTACGCCGCGATGATCGCCATCCCCGAGGACGTGATCGAGGCCGCCGTGGTGGAAGGTGCCTCGCCCTGGCGCATCTTCTGGCAGATTCGTCTGCCGCTGATTTTGCCGACGCTGGGCCTGGTGACCATCCTGACCTTTGTGGCCAACTTCAATGCGTTTGACCTGATCTACACCGTCAAAGGCGGGCTGGCCGGGCCCAACTACAGCAGCGACATCCTGGGTACGCTGTTCTACCGCACCTTCTTCGGCTACCAGTCGCAGGTCGCCAGCGCCACCATGGGCGCGGCCGTGGCCACGCTGATGTTCCTGGTGATTCTGCTGGGCGTGGCGGCTTACTTTCTGCTGGTGCAGCGCCGCCTGCAGCGCTTCGCCCTGTGAGGACATGATGGCTAAACCTATGATGAAAGTTGCCCCCAGCCGCGTGTTCGTGCACGCCGCCCTGCTGGGCTATCTGGTGCTGGCCTTGGCACCCATCCTGCTGGTGTTCATGAACTCCTTCAAGGAGCGTGGTGCGATATTTGACGACCCGCTGGCCTGGCCCACGCCCGAGACCTTTTCACTGATCGGCTACCACAAGGTGCTGGCCCGCTCCGACGTGTGGCTGTACTTTGGCAACAGCTTCATCGTCACCGTGGCCTCGCTGTTTTTCATCCTGCTGCTGGGCTCCATGGCGGCCTGGGGTCTGACCGAATACCGCTTCAAAGGCAGCCGCTGGCTGCGCCTGTTCTTTGCCTTCGGCATCATGGTGCCGATACGCCTGGGCACGGTGTCCATCTTGCAAACCATGGTCAGCCTGGGCCTGGTGAACACCCTCACCGCCCTGGTGCTGGTGTACATCGCCCAAGGCCTGCCACTGGCCATCATGATCCTGTCGGAATTCATGGGCCAGGTGCCGGGCGAGCTGAAGGACGCGGCGCGCTGCGACGGCATAGATGAATTCCGCATCTTCTTCCAGGTGGTGGTTCCGCTGATACGCCCGGCGATTGCCACGGTGGCCGTATTCACCATGGTGCCGATCTGGAACGACCTGTGGTTCCCGCTGATCCTCGCGCCCTCGGAAAAGACCCAGACCATCACCCTGGGCATCCAGCAGTTCGTCGGCCAGTACGCCACCGACTGGAACGCCGTGCTGGCCGCGCTGGCCCTGGCCATCGTACCGGTAGTCGTGCTCTACGCCCTGTTTTCCCGTCAACTGATACGCGGCATCACCGCCGGCGCAGTCAAGTAACCCGTTAAAAAAACCATGGCAAAAGTTTCCATCCAAAACGTCTCCAAGTCCTTTGGCAGCACGCCCGTTTTACAAGACATCAGCCTGGACATAGAACATGGCGAGTTGGTGGTGCTGGTCGGCCCCAGCGGCTGCGGCAAGTCCACCCTGCTGCGCGTGCTGTGCGGCCTGGAAGCCATCGACAGCGGCACGCTGCGCATAGGCGACGACGACGTCACCCACCTGCCCCCGGCCGAGCGCGGCATCGCCATGGTGTTCCAAAGCTATGCGCTGTACCCGCACATGACCGTGTACCGCAACATGGCTTTCGGCCTGAAGATCCATGGCGCCGACAAGGCCGAGATAGAGCGCCGGGTGGTAGAGGCTGCCAAGGTGCTGCACATAGACCACCTGCTGCAGCGCCTGCCGCGTGAACTGTCTGGCGGCCAGCGCCAGCGCGTGGCGATTGGCCGCGCCATCGTGCGCGAGCCCCGGCTGTTCCTGTTCGACGAACCCCTCTCCAATCTGGACGCCGCCCTGCGCGCCAAGACCCGCATCGAGCTGGCCCGCCTGCACCGCGACCTGGCCGCCACCATGGTCTATGTGACGCACGACCAGATCGAAGCCATGACCCTGGGCGACAAGATCGTGGTGCTGCACGAAGGCCGGGTGCAGCAAGCCGGCACGCCGCTGTCGCTATACCAGCAGCCGGCGAACCGCTTTGTGGCCACCTTCATAGGCTCACCCACCATCAACCTGCTGCCAGCGCGCGTCATCGAGCTGGCGGAGAACGGCGTGCGCGTGCAACTGGGCAATGGCTGCAAATTCCTGGCCACGGTGGACAACACCGGGCTGCAAGTGGGCGAATCGGTAGAGATCGGCCTGCGGCCCGAACACTGCGAAATCCTCTCCGGCGAGCGCGCGCCGGGGGTGGACGATGCCGCGCTGGACGCCGAGATCAGCCTGGTAGAACACCTGGGCGAATCCAATCTGCTGTACCTGAAGACCGACGACGGCCAGGAACTGGTGGTGCGCGGCGACGGCAATGCCCTGGTGCGCCTGGGCGACTCGGTCATCGTGCGTGCCGCGCCCGAAGCCACGTACCTGTTCCGCGCCGATGGCAGCGCCTGCCCGCGCCTGCGCCCCGGCAATATGCGATCGGCCCACACGGTATGACGCAGCCAACCAACTTACCCGCACACATCCACTACCTGGTGGGTGTGGATGGCGGCGGCAGCAGCACCCGCGCCCGCCTGACCCTGCGCGACGGCACGCTGCTGGGCGAAGGCAAGGCCGGCGCGTCCGGCCTGATGCAAGGCATACCCCAGGCCTGGCAAAACATCACGCTGGCCATTGAACGTGCGACGCAGGCCAGCACGCTGGACAACCGGCCCGCGCCCGACCTGCACAACTGTGCGCTGGGCATAGGCATTGCGGGCTACAACCACACCGGCTGGCGCTCTGCCTTTCTGGCGGCCAACCCAGGCTACGCCCACCTGGTAGCGGATTCCGATGTATTTACCGCCCTGCTGGGGGCGTACCAAGGCCAGCCCGGCGCCTTGGTCATAGCCGGCACCGGCACGGTAGCCCAGGCCCAGCATGCGGACGGCCGGCGCTCTGGCGCCGGTGGCTGGGGCTTCCCGTCGGGTGACGAAGGCGGCGGCGCCGTGCTGGGCCTGCGCGCGGTAAACCGGACGCAACAGGCGCTGGACGGCCGCTGCCCGCCCAGCCCGCTCACCCACGCCGTACTACAAGCCGCAGGCCCGTCTGCCGATGCCTTGCTGACCTGGTGCTGCGCCGCCGGCCAAGCCGAATTTGCCACGCTCGCCCCGCTGGTGTTCGACTGCGCGGCGCAAGACCCGTTCGCCGCCCAATTGCTGGACGAAGCCGTCCACACGCTGGAGCGCCTGGCGCTGTCAGTAGACCCGATGGGCCAGCTACCCCTGGCCATCTGGGGCAGCATAGGCCAGCGTTTGGCGCCGCGCCTGCCCGCCTACCTGCACGCACGGCTGGTGCAACCCCAGGCCGATGCATTGCAAGGCGCCCTGCAACTACTTGTCATGCACTTTGCCTAGAGTGCCCAGCTTTGACACTCTTTTCGCAACACACCATGAAACCACGCTTACACACCACCCTGTGCATCGGCCTGCTGGCCGCTATGCTGACACCTACCTGGGCCGACACGGTCGATGCCCTGGCACAGGAGCGCGCCGCCAAGATCATCCAGACCGGCATCTACTACTACTGGAATGGTGGCGACCTGAAGCAGGCCGAGAAGGATTACTTCAAGGGCATCACCCTCAAGGGCAAGTACGACATCGTGGAAAACAGCTTCCGCGAGGCCGCCAAGCTGCAGCCCGAGCGGCTGGACCTGCTGTTCGGCGTGGCATCGGCCCAGGTGCTGCAAAAAAATACCGCAGGTGCACTACAAACCTGGGCCGACATCTGGGCCAAGGACAAGCAGGGCTTTGAAGCCCCCATGCTGCAAGCCGCCTATCTGCGCGCCCTGGGCCAGACCGAGGCATCCGACGCCATTCTGGCCACGCTGACGCAAACCCAGCCGGAGCGTACCCGCGCCTACCAGGACAAATTTTCCCGCGCCACCCGCGTGATGACCCTGCCCATCCGCACCACGGCCAGCCCCGGCATGCCGCAGGACAAACACGCCATCGTGGTACTGGGCTATGCGTTGGGTAAAGGCGGCGTCATGCAACCCACCCTGCTCAAACGCCTGGACAAAGCCCTGGAGCTGGCCCTGCTGTATCCCAAGGCGCCGTTGGTGCTGTCCGGCGGTGTGCAGCAAGGCGGCATCACCGAGTCCTATGCCATGGCCGAATGGCTGGCCGCCAAGGGCATAGACCGTTCACGCCTGGTACTGGAAGACATGGCCAAGGACACGGTGGGCAATGCCGTCAACTGCGCCGCCATCCTCAGAGACCTGGGCGTCAGCCACGCCACCCTGGTGTCCAGCGCCAGCCACATCCGCCGCGGCCTGACCCTGTTGGACGAAGCCAGCCGCAACCAAGGGCTGGACCTGCAATGGGACAGCCTGGTCGAGCTGGACTACCCCAGCGTGGAAGAAGCCCAGAAGGTCACTGAACAAGAGCGCGTGGTGATCTACCGCGACCTGATGCGCACCAGCGGCATCTGGGCCTTCCCCGGCATACAACAGTAAACCCAACTATGAACAGCTCCACACCTACCCATATGTACGCCGAGGCGGTCGCATCCGCCCAGCAAGTCCAGCTGCAACTGGCTGCCGACGCCGACCGCTACGCCGCCCTGGGCGCCGCCCTGCGCGCCCGCCCACCGCACGGCACCGTGACCATTGCGCGCGGCAGCTCGGACCATGCAGCCGCCTACATGGCCTACCTGATCATGGCGCGCAACGGCCAGTTGGTTACCTCCCTGCCCATGTCGCTACTGACCCTGTACCAGGCACCGCTGGCCATAGAACACATGCTGGCCATTTCCATATCGCAATCTGGCCGCAGCCCGGACCTGGTGGAGCCCATGCAGCTGTTCCAACGCGCGGGTGCCAGCACCGTAGCCCTGGTGAACGACGTGGCCTCACCGCTGGCCGCCGCCGTGGACTGGGCCATGCCCTTGCACGCCGGCCCCGAGCTGAGCGTGGCCGCCACCAAGAGCTTCATCTGCGCCCTGGTCGCCGGCGCCCGCCTGGCCGCCTGCTGGAGCGAACAAAACGACTTCATCGCCCACATGGCCGGCCTGCCCGAGGCGCTGCACCAGGCCTGCCAACAAGACTGGTCCGCCGCCATCGCCCCGCTGCTGAACGCCGAGCGGCTGATGGTCATAGGCCGCGGCCCCGGCCTGGCCATCGCCAATGAAGCCGCACTGAAGTTCAAGGAAACCTGCGGCATCCAGGCCGAAGCCTTCAGCGCCGCCGAGGTCAAGCACGGCCCCATGGCCCTGGTCAGCGACGCCTACCCCATGCTGGTGTTCGCCCCGCGCGGCCCGGCCCAAGCCAGCCTAGTAGCCCTGGCCGCCGAAATGCGTGAGCGCGGTGCCCGCGTACTACTGGCCGCCCCTGCCGACGTGGCCAGCCGCGACCTGACCCTGGCCACCACCCCGCACGAAGACCTGGACCCGATCACCGCCATCCAGAGCTTCTACCTGCTGGTCGAAGCCGTAGCCCGCGCCCGCGGCCAGGACCCGGACCGGCCACGGCATTTGTCCAAGGTGACCAGCACGCGCTAAGAGTTGGGCTTGGGTTTATCAGCAGTTGGTATCAATTTGATAGCTGCTACCGCAGAATATACCTTCGCCGGTGGTTATTTTTAGGCCATGTCTGAATTAGCTGTTGAAAGTTTAGCGTGCGTCGCCTAGAGTGAATCTGCCCCCGGCCAGAC